>JALOQB010000191.1 GCA_025453595.1 Polyangiaceae bacterium | reverse complement strand
GGCGCGGGTGAAGGAGGGGAGGATCAGGGCCCCCGAGCGCTGCAGCAGCTCGACGGCGAGGAGGGCGTCGGCACGGAAGAGTTCAACGAGTTCTTCGTGTTGCAGCGACGCCATCGGAAGGGAGAATAGCACGAGGGAAAGGGTGCACCACGGGGACGGCCACGCGCACGGCCACGTCGACAGACCGCGAAAATCGAGTCTGAGCCCCGTGCCAGGGGGCACCTTCCTGTCCTCGCCGTAAGCTCTGCCATGCACCGGTTCCTCCTCCTGTCGCTGCTCCTCGGCGGTGTCGCCTGCAGGCCTGCACCCCCACCGCGGCCTGCCTCGCCCCCACCGCCCGGCTGGAACAACGCCCCGGGCTGGAACAACGCGCCGCCTCCAGCCCCGGCCCCGGCGCCGCCTCCCCCTGCCTTCAACCCTCTCGCCTGGATCCCCCTCCTCCTCCAGCCCTTCCCCATGCCTGCCCCCGGGGCTCCTGCCCCGGCCGGCGTCCCTGCTCCCGCTCCTGCCCCGGCTGGCGTGCTCCCTTCCGAGCAGGAGGTGCTGGCCCTCGTCAACGTCCACCGTCAGCAGGGCGCGGTCTGCGGCGGCAGGGCCTTCGGCCCCGCTCCTCCCCTTGCCTTCGACCCCTACCTGCACCGGGCCGCCCGCTCCCATAGCCAGGACATGGCCAACCGTCAGTTCTTCGATCACACCACCCCCGAGGGGCGCACCGTCGCCGACCGCCTCCGCGCCGCCGGGTTCCGGGGCAATGCTTACGGTGAGAACATCGCCGCCGGCAACGAGACCGCCTCCGCCACCGTCGCCCAGTGGATGCGCAGCACCGGCCACTGCGAGAACATCATGGACCCCCAGTTCCGCCTCCTCGGCGTCGGCTACGGGGCCAACCCCGCCTCCCCCTACACCCACTACTGGACCCAGAACTTCGGGGGCTGATCGGTGTAGAGAAGTTCTGTTGGTGTATTTATTTACCCACCCGGAGCAACACCTTGCCGGTCGAGGCGTTGGAGGCGAGGTAACGGTGGGCCTCGGCGGCCTCGGCGAGGGGGTACGAGGCGTCCACGACGGGGGCCAGCAGGCCGCGCTCGAAGAGCGGGACCAGGCGGCGCTCCAGGG
The DNA here is from genome assembly GCA_025453595.1 of Polyangiaceae bacterium. Taxonomy (GTDB): domain Bacteria; phylum Myxococcota_A; class Polyangia; order Polyangiales; family Polyangiaceae; genus JANWXX01. Next base: position 12,961 of record JALOQB010000191.1, on the reverse strand, counting down.
CCTGGGCGGCCTCGATCTTCTCCTCCAGGGGCCTCGATCGCAGGACCGTGCCATGGATCTCGAGGCGCTGGCGCAGCACCAGGCCCAGCTCCAGCGAGGCCGAGGCGCCGCCGGTGAGGCCCACCAGGACGAGGCGGCCCCGGGGGGCGCAGCTCGCGAGGGATTCGGCCACGTAGGCGCCGCCCACGAGCTCGAGCACCACGTCGACGCCGCGGCCTGCGGTGAGCTCGCGCACCCGGGAGGAGAAGGCGCCATCCGGGACGACCAGGCCCCGGTGAGGGCCCCGTGGTCCCAGTTTTTCCAGCTTGTCGGCGGAGCGGGTGGTACCGAGGACGGTGGCCCCCAGCGCCACGCCGATCTGGGCGGCGGCGCTGCCGACGCCGCTGGCGACGGCGTGGACCAGCAGCGTGTCCCCGCAGGCGAGGCGCCCCCGGGTCACCAGCGCGTCGTAGGCGGTGACGAAGGCTTCCGGGATGGCCGCCGCTTGCTCCGGCGCCAGCCCCCGCGGCACCGGCGCCGCCTCCCGCTCGTGGACCACGAGGTACTCGGCGTAGGAGCCCCCGGCGGTGAGGCCCATCACCGGGTCGCCCGGGGACCAGCGGGTGACGCCGGGCCCGATGGCGTCGACGGTGCCGGCGTACTCGAGCCCCGGGATGTCCCGGGGGGCGCCCGGCGGGGCCGGGTAATGCCCCGCGCGCTGGAGCAGATCCGCCCGGTTGAGCGCGGTCCAGCCCACCGCCACCCGGATCTGGCCGGGCCCCGGCTCCGGATCTGGCACGTCCCGTAGCTCCAGAACCTCCGGACCTCCGGGGCGAGCGATGACGATCGCCTTCATCAGGCCACCCCGGCCTTGCGGGCGATGCGGCGCGCCTGCTCCCGGGCTTCGGCGGCGACGCGAGGGGCGTCCAGCGTCAGCAGCTCGCCGTCCCGGACCACCTGCCGCCCGTCGACGAGCACGTGGCGCACATCGCGGGACTGGCAGGCGTAGACCAGCGTGGAGAAGAGGTCGACCGCGGGGGCTGTATGGAGGTCCTGGAGATCGAGGACGACGAGGTCGGCGCGCTTTCCGGCCTCGATGCTGCCGACCAGGTGCTCGAGGCCGAGGGCGCGGGCGCCGCCGAGGGTGGCGAGGTGGAGGGCCTCGCGGGCCGGGAGGGACGAGGTACCGGCCTTCATCTTGGAGAGCAGGGCGGCGAGGCGCAGCTCCTGGAAGCCGTCGAGGTTGTTGTTGCAGGGGGCGCCGTCGGCGCCGAGGCCGACACGGACGCCAGCCCGGAGCAGATCGGCGACGCGGGCGACGCCGGAGCCCAGCTTGAGGTTGGAGCTGGGGCAGTGGACGATGGCGGTGCCGGCGGCGGCGATGGCGTGGATCTCGTCGTCGTCGAGGTGGACGCCGTGGGCAAAGACGGCGCGGGGCCCGGTGACGCCGCAGCCCGCGAGGGCGGAGAGGTCGTCGGTGCCCAGCAAGGCGCGGACCGCCGCCCGCTCCTCGACCTGCTCGGCGGCGTGGGTGTGGAGCAGCGCGCCGGTCTCCTGGGAGAGGGCGGCGCAGCCCCGCAGCATCTCCTCGGTGCAGGACAGCACGAAGCGAGGGCAGATGGCGTAACGGACCAGGGCGTCCGGGCGGTTGGGCCAGGCGCGGGCCAGCCGCTCCGCCTCCCGCAGGCCGGCCCGGGTGTCCTCCAGCATGCCCGCCGGCGCCCCCTCGCCCTGATCCATCATCGCCTTCCCCGAGAGGGCCCGGATCCCGCTCCGCGCGCAGGCGTCCAGCACCACGTCGTGCCCGTGCACGGTGCCCATGTCCAGCAGGGTCGTCGTCCCGCCCCGCAGCAGCTCCGCCAGCCCCAGCTCGGCGCTGGCCTGCAGGCTCCGGTCGTCGTGGGCAAACTCGAGGGGCCAGATGTAGCGCCGCAGCCACGTCAGCAGCGGCACGTCGTCGGCCAGACCCCGGAACAGGGTCTGCACCAGGTGGATATGCCCCTGCACCAGCCCTGGCAGCACCGCCTTGCCCCGGGCGTCGATGACCTGCTCCGGCGAGGGCAGCGCCGCCCGGGCGGCCTCCCCCAGCCCCACGATCTTGCCCCCCTCCACCGCGATGTCGCCCTCGAAGACCCGGTGCTCGGCGTCGCAGGTCGCCACAAGCCCGCCTTGGATCAGTACACTCATTGGGCTTCCATGCTGCCACAAGGCGTGCTAGCCGTCCCTACCTTCCCCCGCGGCGGCCCCTCCGGGCTTCGCTGCCAAGGTAGCCGACGATGAGCACCACCGAGCAACCCAAGAGCAAGTTCGCCGAGTTCCTCGCCTCCAAGAAGATCGACGCTCGGCGCGTCCGTTACGCTTCCGAGGCCCTCGAAAAGCTGCAACTCGAGGATCGCCAGATCCGCTGGGCACGCAAGCACAAGAAGGCCGAGGCCTCCAAGGCCGAAGGCGGCGAGAAAAAGAAGGCCCGCAGCGGCCGCCCCGTCACCGACCGCGCCATGACCGCGGCTCTCTCCGGCAAGGCCATCAGCGGCCCCCAGAAGACCCGCATCCTCCGCGCCGTCAACCACCTCCTCACCCAGAAGAAGCAAGAGCCCGTCGCGCTCAATCTTCTCTTCTGAACCACCTGCACCTACATCAAATTTGGCCCGATCGCCGCGCTTCCTGCAGCATCGGGCCATGTTGTTTTTCGCCTCCATCGCCCTCTTCGGCCTGGTGTTCGCAGATCTCCGCGAGCGGAACCTCACACGCCGCTGACGCGTAGCGCGTGAATGGGGTGGCGAGCGCGAGCAACTGGAAGGCTCGTGGCGCAGCTTTCCCTGGTGACTCCTCATTTCCCCCTTGCGCAAGGGGAGCTACAGGTCCGAGGTAGGATGAGTGGCTTGCCTCCGGCGGATTTCAGCGCCCTCCTCGAGCGATGTCGCCAGGGGGATCAGGCCGCCTTCCGCCAGCTCTTCGTGCTCCATAGCCCCACGGTCGTCCGCCTGGTCAGCCGCATGCTCGGGCGCCGCGAAGACGTCGAGGACACGGTGCAGGAGGTCTTCCTCCAGGTCCACCGCTCCCTCAAAGATTTCAGGGGCGACGCCAAGTTCTCCACCTGGCTCCACCGGGTCACCGTCAACGTCGTGCTCATGGCGCGCCGCGCGGCCCAGAGCCGCCCCACCTTCGCCGCCGAGCCCCCGGACGAGTCCACCCGCGACGAGGGCCTCTTGCCCGATGAGGACGCCGCACGGCGCCTCCGCCTCCAGGCCTTCCAGCGCTGCATCGACCAGCTCTCCGAGAAGAAACGCACCGTCTTTCTCCTCCACGAGCTTGACGGCATGCCGGCCGCCGAGATCGCCGAGATCGTCGGCGCGCCGGTCCTCACCGTGCGCACCCGCCTCTTTTACGCGCGTCAAGAGCTGGCCGACCTGATGCGTCAAGAACCTACCCTCGCGGGCATCGCCGACCTCGGCGTTTCTGCCACGACGAGCTCGACCGGCGGCGCTACTCTGAAAGCTTCGGGCCGAGGCTCGAACCAGGAAAACTCATGAAGCACCAGGCGTCCATCGATCAGCTCGTGCGCGAGGCGCGCCAGGAGGCCGATGCCCCGGTTGACCTCGCCGCCATCGAGGCTCGCCTCCTTGCCCGCATCGAACGCGGCGAGGGGCCGCGGCTCCCGGTCGCGCTGCCCGCCCCCTCGCCCTGGCCTCGCGTCGGCGGCGCCCTCGCGCTGCTCGCCGTGGCGGCCGCGGGTTTGCTCTGGTTCCGCGCCCCCACGACTCCGGTCGTTGCCCCCCCGACCGTCGCCCCGACCGTCGCCGCCCTTGCCCCCTCCGCGGCCCCGTCCGTGCGCGAGTTTGCCACCGAGCACCAGGGCCTCGCCTCGGGCTTCGACGGGCTCGCCTCCCTCTGGGTCGAGGCCCATAGCCAGGGCCGCTGGTACGAGCAGGACGGCCGCCTCGTGCTCACCCTCGACGAGGGGGCTGTCAGCTTCGAGGTCATCCCCCAGCCCGTCCCCGACCGGGTCGAGGTCCGCGCCGGTCACCTCCGGGTCCTCGTCAAGGGCACCCGGTTCCGGGTGAAGAAGCAGGGGGATCAGGTCGACGTCGATGTCACCCACGGCGCGGTCCATGTGACCCCCCTTGATGGCTCCGGCGACACCTTGCTCCGGGGCCCCACCGCCGGCTCCTTTGCTCCTCGCCAGCAGGGCTCTCTCCGCGAACCTGTCGCGTTCTTGCTGGGCGACCCGCCGCCCCAGCCTCTCCCCTCCGCCTCCGTCGCGGACGCGGCCCCGCGGCCCCCCCCGCCTGCGCCGGCGCCGCCCCGCTCTGGCCAGCTCCTCCGCGAGCAGGCTTCCGCCCTCGCAGCCTCCTGCCTCCGCGCCTCCTCCAGCCTGGCGCCGGGCGTCAGCGTCACCATCGACACGACCCTCTCCCTCTCCGTCAACGCCGCCGGACGTGTCGAGTCCTTTGCCTTCTCTCCCCCCCTTTCCCCGGCCACCGAGGCCTGCGTCCAGAAGGGCAGGGGCAAGCTCCGAGGGCCCCCGGGCTCCCTCGAGATCCCGCTCCACCTCTCCCTCGGCAAAGAGTTAACCGCCCGCCCCGGCGGCTCTCCCTGGATGCCACTACGGCTCCTCTCCTGGAACTGCTTCGGCGCCTCGCAAGAACCCCTCGGCGCCCTCCTCGGCCGGGCCCCCGCCAGGCAGCGCTTCCTCGATCCTTCGATCCCCGCCCGGTGCCAGGACGCCGAGCTGCTCTGCCTCCAGGAGCTCCTCTCCCCCGACGCCTGCGCCCTCTTCGATCGCCTTCGCCCCCCCTTCCTCCTCGCCTCCCGCGATCCCAACTCCCTGCGCCTCCTCCCCCCGAGCCTCCTCGGCTCCGGCCTCGGGCTCGCCTCCCGGTTTCCTGTCCAGATGTTCCGTGTACGGAATTTCCATTCATCCACGGGCCTGGACAGGCTCGCCCGCAAGGGCGCGATGCACGGGCGGATCTCGCTGGAGAACGGCGCCGTGGACGTGGTGAACGTGCACCTTCAGTCGGGCTACACCCGGGCGGCGACGGAGGCACGGGCCGCCCAGCTCGCGGAGCTACGGGGGTGGCTGGAGCAGCTCGGCTCCCCGGACCGAGACCTGCTGCTGTGCGGTGACTTCAACATCGACGGCCTGGAGCCTGCTCGCGGGGGCGAGTACCGGGCCCTGTGCGCTGCGCTGCCCGGCTGCATCGACCTGGGCGCCCGGGACGATCTGCCCACCTTCCACGCGCACCCGCAGGGCAACGAGCTGGCCCACCGCTTCGAGCCCGAGGGCTGGCCCCAGCGGCTTGATTACATCTTCCACCGGCCGGCTTCCCGGGGGGCATGGCTGCGGCCCGTGGCGCTCCACCGCGTGCTGGACCGACCCCTGGAGCACACCCCCTCGCCGCGCGGGTTGCGGCATGCCTGGGCCTCGGATCACTTCGGCCTCCTGGCGACCTTCACGCTCGCCCACTGAGGCTATTTCCCCGGCGCTTCGTTGCGTTTCACTTTCTTCCGACCAGTGGCCTGTGTTCAAGCGAGATCGCTGCCTGGGGCTGCCCGAAGAGACCACGCAGGCCAAGGGGACAGGGAGATCCTGCGGAGCCACGGTGGACTGGCTCATCGCCGGGCAGGCAGACGCGGAGCGCTGGCTGCTGATTTGCCTGCCGCCCGTACCACGGCTGCGTGACCGTCGCGCTACCTTGCCTCCTCATGCGCCCTGTCCTTGCGGCCCCCAGGGTTCACCGACCGGGATCCTCGGCGGCCTGTGTCCTCACCCCTCCAGCCTGGCCACCAGCAGCGCGCCGATCACCGCGAACCCGAAGAGCACCAGCGCCGCGGCCACCGCGAATCGCAGGCCACCGTGGGCCTCCGTCAGCTGCTGCTCGTCGCCCTCCTCGCCGGCCCGCTCCAGGTGCCTGCGGAAGGCATCCCGCGAGGCCCTGACCCGGTCGAAGAGCAGCAGCGCCTCGGCCACCGCCCCCAGCAGCACCACCACCCCGACTGCCCCCAGCCGCCGTCGCAGCCGCCCGGACTCTTGCTGCAGCGTGGGGCCCATCCCATCGACCCAGAGCCGATCCGGGATCACCCGTCCATCCGGTGCTTCCCCGGGGTGCAGCGGCCACGCGATCGCCCCTTCCAGGGAGGGCTGCGGCGAGGTCGAGGTCAGCAACCAGGCCGGCGGTTCGAGCCCGGCCAGGGCCAGACGGAGCGGCCCGTGGGCGCCTCCTCGCCCGTCCGGTGTGAGCCGCACGGCCTGCGCTGCCCTTCGCCCTCGCTGATCCTGCACCTGCACGTAGGCAAATGGGGATGCCGTGGACGAGCGCAGGTGCGCTTGCAGCTCCCCTGCCGTGAGCTGAAGCTGCTCCGCCGCGACCCCGCTCATCCTCACCGGGAGCGCCGCCTCCCAGCCTGCTCCCTCCGCATCCTTCACCGTGAGCTGGGCCGTGAAGAAGGTCGGTCGCAGCCGCACCTGCAGCCCCAGCGGAGATCGCTCCTGCTCGAGCACCTCGACCCCGTGCCCCTCGAAGCGCAGCTTCCCCGGGGCGCGTAGCTCCTCCGGTACCTGCAGCCGCAGGAGCCCCTGGCGCTCCAGCAGCAGCGCCCCTCCGACCAGCTCGGCCCGGAGCGGCAGGGAGCCCGAGGCCTGGAGCCGCGCCGGGATCCGCGTCGCCCCCGCCAGCCACTCGCCTGCAGGCACCTGGGCGACGCCCTCGGCCAGCGTGCGCTGGTGCTGGCGGACCTGCAGCGCGAGCGGACCGGGGCCCTGCTGGCCCAGCTGCACCTCCCCGTACCCTCGCTCGTCGCAGGAGCAGGGGAGGTCCGTCGAGCCCACCCTCAGCACCAGGTCCCCGAGGGGCACCCCATCCTCGACCCCGACCGCGCGCCGCACGCACTGGAGCCTCACCGCCTGGTGACCCCCCTCCGTGGGTCCACCCCAGAGCCGCACCGCGATCAGCGTCCGGGGCGTGGCGAAGGCCAGCAGCAGCGCCACGGCCACCGCCAGGGTGACCGCCGGAACCACCAGGTACGCCGCCGCTCGCGCTTGTCCCACGGCCCCAGCCTACCCTGCCTTTCGAGATTCTCTTGCCCTGGCTTGCTACCTTCGCGCAGGTGATGACCGCTGCCCCTCTCGATGCCTCGCTTTCCCTCATCGCGGACTGGCTGGAGACCCACCGTGGCGACATGCACCCCGCCCCCGCCACCCCCGCGGACATCGAGCGGCTCTCGCAGGCCCTCGGTACGGCTGTCCCTGCCGAGCTTGTCTCGGTGCTCACCTTCCCGAGGGCGCTGGCGATCTTCGAGTACGCCATGATCCCCCCGGGGGCCTGGAAACAGAACCTCGCTCGCAAGGTCATGCCCCCCTCCCGCGCCTCCTTCGCCTCGCGCCGCTGGTTCCCTCTCGCGGAGGATGGAGGGGGCAATCTCTGCCTCGTCGATCTCTCCTCGACGCCGGCGGTGATACGTCGCTGGGAGCGTGGCAGCGGCCAGGTGTCCTCCGAGTCCCGCTCGATCCCCGCCTTCTTCGCTCACCTGGCCCTCGCCCTGGGGACCGGGCGCTTTCGCTTCGACCCTGTGAGCGGCTTCCTGGAGGGCCCCTTTGTCGATCTGCTCGCCGACCCCGTCATCTCCGGGGACAGCGTCATCCTCGGTCGTATGGAAGATCTGGATAAGCTCCCCCTCGGTGTCTCCACCGCCCGGCTACCGCCCGACGCCGGACCTCGCCGCTGTCTCTTCTTCATGATGTCGAACCCGTGGTCCAGGCGCATGTTCAAGGCCGTCCCCGAGCAGGACATGGATCACGTGGAGCAAGGGATGGAGATCGCGGGCGAGGTGTTCCGTTTCCTGCGAAAGACGGGCCTGAATTTCTCGGCCTTCGGCACCACGGCCAGCTCTGGCTTCCACGCATCCTCTGCGGAGCCAGTCGAGGCATGGCTTCGTTCCGCGGGGGCCGAGGTGCTCCCGCTCGGCCTGCTGCTGGCTGCCTGCGATCTCGATTGCAGGGAACAGGACCGGCTCGATGCAGCTTACCAGCCCGTGTACGCCCGTCTCCGCGCAGAGGCGACGCTGCGCCACGGGTACCTGCCGGATCGGATCGCGAAGCTGTGCGGCCTGACCGATACGCTCCTGGAGCATGCGCTGCGGCGCGGGTACCTGCTGCGCGTGGCGGAGGGCGTGCTGCGGCTCATGCCGGGTTCTCCATCCCCCCATGAGTCGATCCTCCTGTCGTTTTACGCCTCGGGAGAGAACGGCCTGGTCTCTCACGAGAGCGCCCTGGCGCTCCATGGCCTCTGCGAGCTACGCGCCCCTCTGCACCTGACCTTTGCGCCGGGTGCAACAACCCATCCCCAGCCCGGTGTTGTGTTCCACGCTGCGCACGTACCCACCTGGGACCGCACCTGGGTGGGGGGCCTGCCGGTGACGACCCTCCTGCGTAGCCTCCAGGACTGCCGCGCGGCAGGCATGATGCAGGCCCTGGAGCAGGCGCAAGCGGCGGCCCCCGGACCCATTCTTATCCCCCACGCCAGGAGAGCTCCGAAACCGCATGACCTCCGCGATCCGAGGCTGCGCCTGGCGCTCCTGGAGGCGCTGATTCCCCCGGAGAAGCTGCGAAAAAAGGCGTCGACCACCAGCCCTGAAGCGCTCCTGAAGTGGGCCTTCCAGCAGGCCATCCCGGAGGAGCCGGCAGAACGCCCCCTGGAACACCTGGTCTGGAGCAAGGAAGCGACGCTCTGGCGAGCGATCCTGCCGGGCGAAGATGGTCTGATCAGGGAGCTGAAAGGGCTTGAATCCTACAACGCGCTCGCCATCCTCGATCTCCCGGAGAGCCAGCTCCTGAGCCTGGAGCCGCTGCGCACCCTGGAGGCTCTGGTCGCCGTGCGTCTGGTGATCACCCCTTCCGCCTCCCTCGAACCGCTGCTCGCGCTGCTATCCCTGAAGCGCGTGCTGCTCCGTGGGGTCAACCCCAAGGCCCACCAGGAGGACCTCCAGGCCCTCGAAGCAAGGGGCGTTGTCGTCGATCGCTGGGACCCTCTGGATCCGAAGGCCAGCCCCCTCCTTGTCTCCCCCAGGTAGCCACCTTCCGACCCTCCCTCCGCTTTCCGAGCAAGCGACCCGCGAGGGAGGCCCTCTCCCCGGACGCCGCCCGCCGTGCGCCGCCGCACTTCCGTGCTGCCCGGTGCTAACCCGAGCGACGCACCATGACGCAGACGACGAAGCTACCCCAACTTCGCCCCGCCACGGAGGCCGACTGGGCAGCCGTCCCGGCGCCCTACACGGCCCACCTGATCGACGGCGAACTGCATGCCATGGGGCGCCCCCGAGCACGCCATGCCGTGGCGTTGACCCGCCACGACAGGAGCAGGGTTGCGTTTTCCAACCCCAGTCTTCACCCCGAGCCTCTGCTCAGACCGCCCCCGCGGTCTGTAGCTGGGGGTTCTCCTGGTTGGCCCGCTGCAGCGCCGGGATCCCGCTCTTCTCGTTGGCCTCGGCCGCCAGCTTGCGCTCCTCCCCGGTGGCAAAGTCCCGGTCCCAGGCCAGCACCTTGGGGGTCATCAGCGCGTGCCAGAGCGGCGGGATCATGGCGACGATCAGGGTGGTCAGGTAGCCGTTGATCATCATCGGCGCGTCGGGGTAAGGCCGCAGCTCCTGGTAGGGGACCTCGCCCTGGGCGTGGTGGTGCGAGTGGCGCGTCAGGTTGAACATGCTCCACGAGCTGACGCGGCGGTTGGTGTTCCACGAGTGGCGCGGCTGCACCGGGGTCTCCGGGTTCCGGACCATGCCGTAGTGCTCCATGTAGTTGACGATCTCCAGCAGCGCCTTGCCCCAGAGCGCGCAGGCGGCGAAGTACCCCGCCGCGGCCGCCCCGCCCATCGCGTACGCCAGGGCCACCAGCGCCACGCTCATCAGGTGCCCCCGCAGGAAGGCGTTGCGCCAGGACAGCACCCCGAGGCGCCGCTTCTGGAGCCGTTTTGCCTCGATCTTCCAGGCGCTGAGGTTGCCCCGGAGCGTCGACGCGAGGACATGAAAATACACGTTCCGACCCCGGGGAGCCGTCGCCGGATCCTCGGTCGTCGAGACGTAGCGGTGGTGCCCGTACACGTGCTCGATCGCGAAGGAGGTGTCGAAGCTGAAGGCCAGCAGCCACCGGCCAAAGAACATCGAGACCGGATCCCAGGTCCGGTGGGTCAGCTCGTGCGCCGGGATCGTCCCTACCATCCCGATCATCAGCCCCGTGAGGATCCACCCGGATACATGGTGCCCCGCGGAGGTCGCCGCCCGGGCCTCCAGCACGTCGTACCCGGTCCACCCCGAGACCAGGGCGCCGAAGCCCAGCGGGTCACCCGTACAGACGCTCCATACAGAGACGAAGACGATGAACGAGAGGAGCGGGAGCGCCAGCCAGAGCTGGGCGGTCAGCACGCCGGGGTGCCTGTAGCGCGGCGTCGAGGTGTCATCGCCCAGCAGCGCGTCGCCCAGCATGTAGGTCGCCAGCACGCCGAGCAGGCCTGCCGTCGTGCAGGCCCCGCCCGCCAGGATCGACCCCGCGGAGAACAGGCCGACCGCGTGGAAGAGGAAGTACTTCAGGTAGTGAAGCACGCCGAGCAGCGCGCTCTCCCGGGCCTCCGGGGCTTCCGGAGGGGGCGGCGCGAGGGTCAGGTCTGCCTGGGTGGTGAAGCGATCAAAGTGGATCTGCTCCCGGGCGATGCCTCGCTCCTGCAGCAGCGCGATGGCCGCGTCGATCATCGCCGGAGGGCCGCACAGGTAGGCCTGCGAGCCCGGCCGGAGCAAGCCCGGGATCTTGTCCGTGACCAGGCCCTGCTCCCCCGCCCAGGAGCCCCCGCGGGCCGCCGAGAGCACCGGGACAAAGCGGAAGTCACCCTGCCACCTGGACCGGATCTGCTCGATCTCGTCGAGGGCGTAGAGATCCTTCTCCTCGCGAGCGCCGAAGAGCAAGGTCACCGGGCGCTTCTCTCCCGCGGCGGCGGCCTCGTCCAGCAACGCCAGGATCGGCGCCAGCCCGCTCCCTCCGGCCACCAGCAGCAGCGGATCAGCCCCCGGACGTAGCCAGAAATCCCCGGAAGGACCCACCACCTGCGCGCCTCGCCCCACCACCTCCCGATCGTTCACCAGCGACGAGAAGCGCCCCCCCGGTACCTTGCGGATCAGGAAGCTCACCTGCCCGTCCTCTCGCGCGGGGGTGGCGAACGAGTAGCTGCGGGTCACCCCCTCCAGCCCCTCGATGCTCAGGTCCCCGAACTGACCCGCGCGGTAGGGCAGGGGGGCCTCGAGCTGGAGGGTCAGCCGCGTGATGTCGTGGGTCACCTTCTCCTGGCGGATCACGCGGCCTGGTACCCGCCGCCGCTCCCCTCGCTCCAGCTCCACCTTCACGTCCGACCGCGGCACGCTCTGGCAGGCCAGGATGTACCCCTGCTCGATCTCCTCCTCCGTCAGCAGGTACCCCGTCTCCGTCAGCTCCTTCACCTTGCCCTCGGTGAGCTTGCACTTGCACGCGCCGCAGCCGCCCACCCGGCAGCTGTAGGGAAAGTCAATACCACCCCGGAGCGCCGCCTGGAGCACGGTCTCCCCCGGCTCGGCCTGGACGGGCTGGTTGTTGATCTGCACGGTCGCCAGTCGCTTCCTGGGTAGCAAGGTTGCCATACGCTCTCCGTCGGTAAAAACGCCGCTCGATGGAGCTCACGCTAGGCTGCGCCGGGCGCCTGTACGAGGTCCGCCGTTGACAAGAAGGGGTCATTTTTTGACAATCCATGAGGGCGGAGAATGCAGGAGAAATGCAGACCCCAGGCGTCACGCTGCCGGCTCGTTACATCCAGTACATCGCCGAGCCGATCCGGCGGATGGGGGGGGACGTGGGGGGCTGGCTTGCGGAGAGCGGTCTGAGCGAGAAGCAGCTCGAGGATCCGACGCTCTCGATCGCGTATCCCTCCTTCGAGCGGCTGGTGCTGGGGGCCCAGGAGCGGACCGGCGAGGCTGCGCTGGGGCTGTTCGTGGGGGAGCGGTTGCTGGTGAACACCCACGGGATCCTGGGGTACGCGGCGATGAGCAGCGGGACGATCCGGCAGGCGATCGAGCTCTTCGCGCGCTACACGAGGCTACGGTTCTCGCTGATCACGATCCAGCACGAGGAGCGGGCGGGGGAGGCCCGGATCCTGTTCTCCGAGGAGCACCCGCTGGGGGAGGTGCGGCGGCCGGTGCTGGAGGCGGTGATGCTGAGCATCAAGAACGTGATGGATGCGATCTCCCTGGGGGCCTGCCGGGTCCGCGCGGCGAGCTTCCCGTTCGAGGCGCCAGGGTACGCGGCCATCGCCCGGGATCTCTTCGGGTGCGAGCTGCGCTACGACCAGACCTGGGCGGGGCTGACGCTGCCGCTGGAGGTCCTGGATGTACCGCTGAAGATGGCGGATCCCGAGGGGTTCCGGGAGGCGGCGCAGATCTGCCAGCGGGAGCTGGAGAAGCTGATCTCGAACGAGTCGATGGCGGCCCGGGTGCGCCGGCTCTTGCTGTCCAGGCAGGGGGCGTTCCCCACGCTGCAGGTGACCGCGCACCTGTTCCACATGACGCCCCGGACCTTGCACCGCCGCCTGGTCGACGAGGGGACTTCGTTCCGTGACCTGCTGGAGGAGGTGCGCCATACGCTGGCCGTGGAGCACATGAAATCAGGGAAATTCTCCCTCGAAGAGATCGCGTACACCCTGGGTTACTCGGACATGGCCAACTTCCGCCGGGCCTTCAAGCGCTGGGAGGCCGTCCCCCCCTCGGCCTTCCGCGCCAGGGGGGCCGGGCGCGCCAGGAAGACCGCCATGCCATCGAAGCGCCGGGGCAAGCTCGGCTGATCTCGCAGCGCTGGCGGCAGGCTCCGGGGCGATCAGTAAACCATCACCGCCGTGAACGGTGCTTTTGGCAACCGCGTTCGACTTCGGTGTCCGAGACCTCGCGGTCTTCGGTTTCTGCTTCGCAGGCCGCCCTA
>JALOQB010000190.1 GCA_025453595.1 Polyangiaceae bacterium | reverse complement strand
TCGGAGCGCTGGGGTTTGTGGCCTGAACGAACGATGCTGACCCCTGCCTTGCAGGACATCATTCACACAGCATGCATGGCCAGCATGACCAACATCCCCCAAGACCAGGTGCGGGTCCTGGCAGAGCTGCACCGGGACGGGCTCCAGGCCCCCGTGCTCACCCGCGAGGTCCGGCTTCGCTTCGTCGAGCAGAAGACCAAGCTGCTCCGGGTGCGCTTCCAGCTCGCCTGCGTCAACCGCGTCTGCGAGCCAGGCAACACCTGCAACGACGGCCTGTGCGTCTCGCCAGAGGTCGATCCAGACGCGCTCCCCCCCTTCTCCTCCAGCGAAGAAGCCCTCGACCCGGCTGGCTGCTTTGACCCGGCGACCTGCTTCCCCTCCCCGCTGACCCCCATCCCCCTCCCTGCCCCCAAGGACCCCCCGCAGGTCGGCCCTCAGCTTGCGTTCCCCATCCAGGACCCGACCAACCCCAACCTCAACGTCGCCGCGGTCTGGTCCCACGCCCCCGACCAGCTCGCCCCCCTCAGCAAGGACACCGGCTGGACTCTCTCCGGCAACACCCTGATCCTGGCCCCGTGGGTCAACGAGGCGATCGCCCTCGGCACCATCACCCGGCTCTTTCTGTCCTACCAGCAGGGCTGCCCGTCCAAGCTCCCCTCCACCCCCGTCTGCGCCTCCGGTTCCGGGGCCCAGGGAGGATATGGAGGTTCCGGACAAGGCGGAGAAGGCGGGGCCGGGGCGGGCGGTGAGGCGGGGGCCGGGGGGTCGTTCCCGGAGGTGGTGGGGCCCGGGGTGGTGGGGGCGACGGGGAATGCCTGCGCCTGGAGCGAGGCGGGCGAGGTGTGGTGCTGGGGTCGAGACACGATCCTGCTGGGGAGCGTGCCGGGAGGGTACAGCAGCAAGCCAAGGAAACTGGAGCTAATCAAGGCGCGCAAGGTGGTGCTGGACTACGAGGGGCACGGGTGCGCGCTGGGCTTCGACGACCGGGTGCAGTGCTGGGGAGGGTTCGGGGAATCGGCGCTCTGCAACGGCAAGGATTGCCAGACCGCGCCGGTGCAGATCCCCGGCACCGGGGGCGCCGTGGATCTGGTGGGGACGAGTTTTTCAGCCTGCATCCTGAACAAGATGGGCGAGGTGTGGTGCTGGGGTAACAACAGGGACGGGGCCGTGGGGAACGGGACCGACACGCCGGTCACGACGCCGGTGAAGGTCACGCTGGAGGGCAACGCAAAGCGGCTGTTCGGGCGCACCAGCGTGTGCGCGGTGCTGGAGGATGGATCGACCTGGTGCTGGGGCGCGATCCAGACCCGGCTCAAGCCGTGGCGTCTGCCACTCGACAAGCCGGGGTCACCTGGCGAACCCGAAGAGCCCGTCATGATCGCCTCGAGTTATTTCGGTCGTCTCCACGTGGTGATGCCCGGGAACAGGTTGCTGCAGCTGGAGCGTGTCGAGGGCGACGAGGAGAAGTCGTGGCAAACCGCAAAGGAGATCCCGGTACCGCTGACGATCCGACGCCTGGATGCCTGGGTCGACGACATGATCGCACTGGACGATCAGGGGCAGGTATGGACCGCGAGGACCTCGCTGAGCAACTTCACGAAGAGGGAGGGCCTCAAGGGGGTTCCAGCGCTGGTGACGGCGGGGCAAGACAGTTTTTACAACAAGTTTTTCTGCGTCCGCACCCAGGACGGGGCGCACCAGTGCTGGGGAGGCAACCGGGACGGAGAACTGGGCAACGAGCGCCTCGATCTGCGCACGACCCCGACCCAGATCATGACGAACGAGACGTTTGATCAGCTTGTCCACGGCAACCGGGGGCTCGCGCTGCGTACAAACACAGGGGCGGTGCACTTCTGCGGTCGTGGGCCTTACGGCCCCGGGGAGGCGTCGGTGCCCACGCCCAGCACGGTGGACGGGTTGAAGGAGGGCATCAGCCAGCTGTACCCGGCGGACCCGGGGCGCCCCTACGTACGGCTCGTGGACGGGAGCCTCCGGGTACTGGAGCACGACGACCAGGGCACGATGCTCACGACGAACCCGATGACCGAACAGACCCCCGATATCGTGACCACCCTGGGCACCTCCAACACCACGCTCTACGACCTGGCGTTGAAGGGCGGCAAGCTGCGGGTGCTATCGCTGGGGGAGACCAGCAACATGCAAGGGGAGCTGGCCCAGAACAACACCATCGCGCCGGGCAAGGAAGAACAATTCTTTGACGCGACCGTGTTGGAACAGAAGAGCTTCTCGATGCTGTCCACGGGGCAGGAGCTGGACGGGACGTACCGCACGCACTGCGTCGCCAGCTCGCAGGAGGTCCTGTGCTGGGGAGACAACAGCTCCGGGCAGACCGGGAATCCTGCCTCCGACTTCCAGCTTGAACCGATCGCCCCCCCTCTCTCGCTGAGTGCAGGGGAAACGATCGTGCAGCTGGCCAGCACGTCCCGGAGCCATTGCCTCCGCACGTCGCAGGACAAGGTATGGTGCTGGGGAGACAACAGCATGAACCAGCTCTGCACCATCGAGCAGGGGCCGACGCCGCGGCCGTGCCCGATGGTCGCGGGCACCGAGGGCCTGGGCTGCGGCAGCGATCACTGCTGCGCCTGGAAGGGAGCCGAGATGTGGTGCTGGGGGGACAACAGGTACGGTCAGCTCGGCGCCGGGGATCTGGCGCCGCACCTGGATCCGGTGAAGCTCCCGCTGTTTCCGGCGCCGGTCGCTCATGCGAGCCTGCAGGGGCGCGGGCAGGCCAGCTGCGTGGTGCTGACGGACCAATCGCTCTGGTGCTGGGGGTCGGGCTACGAGGGGGAAAATTGCGCCGGGTTGCTGGGCAAGGACACGCCAGTGCAAGACGTGGTGCTCTCGCCCTGAAGGGGCCAGGGGCGGTCGATCAGACCAGCGGCCGGAGGTACTTGAACTTCTCGGCCTGGAGGTCTTCCGGGGTGAAGCCGAAATCGTCGCGGTTGGGGATCATGTAGATCACGTCCGAACGCACGTTGGCGAAGTTGAAGCGGCGCACGCACTGGAGCAGGAAGATGAAGGTGTCGCGGCGCCAGAGGTTGGCCGGGGCGATCTGGCACTGGGAGGCCAGGTTGCGGTCCGTGTTGCTGCCGCGGGCCAGCAGGAAGGCCATGGTGAAGGTGGTGTAGCGGGTCTCGCCCGAGGCGCGGTAAGGGCCCCGACCGCCGGCCACGGAGGGGGTCGAGCGCACGCCCTCTTCCTTCAGCAGACCGCCGCACCACTCGTTGTACTTGGAGAGGGCGATGTCATTGTCGAAGTAATCCCAGCAGCCGCGCTCGAAGGAGGGGGCCTCGCGGAGCAGGAGGCCCGCGGCGGTCTCGTAGAACCAGTATTTTTGCTCGAAGGACGTGAGGTGCGAGTGCTCGAGGATCAGGCGGCGCAGCTCGCTCCGGGTCTGGCTCTGAGCGTCGTAGGCGAAGGCGACCTCGATGGCGAAGACCGAGTAATCCATCAGCCGCCCCCCCAGGAGCTGGAGTAACGCCCGAAGGAGCCGCTGCGGGAGACCGCGGCGCCCACGATCAACCCGGAGGTCGCGGCGACCACGACCGGCATGGTGCCCATGGTGGAGGGGCGGGTCTTGCTCATCCCGGTGCCCGCGGAGTTGTACTGGGTGGAGCGGGGCGTGGGGCGGTACGCCTTGACCAGGCCGGAGGTCCCGGAGGGAGCCCGGGGCGCAGGTCGGGGCGGTGGCCCCCAGCCCGATTCCGTCCAGAAGCCGTGGTGAGACTCGGCGCTGCCGCCGTAATAATAGGGCGGCCAGTCGTCGGCGGGGACGCCCGGCGGGGCCGCGGTGGGCCCGGCCTCGGGGGTGAGGTCGGAGGCGGCGATCATGCGCACGTCGATCCCGGATTTTCCATATGCTACAAAGTCGGCGTTGAGGTCGTCGGCCTCGCGGTTGTACGAGGCGGAAGGCACGACGTAGAGCAGCTTGCGGTCGCCCAGGGCGAGGAGGTTGGGCCCGGTGGGGACGCGGGCGAGGTAGCGGTTGTCGAACTGGGTGTTCTCGCTCGAGTAAGGGTTGAGGCGCCCTCGATCGAGGACAAAGAGGGGAGGCACCCTGGAGGCGGGGCGGGAGCCCTTGTTCTTGACGAAGAGGGGCTGGTAGTGGGCGACCGCGGCGAGGGTCAGGTGCGCGGGGACAACCCCCAGCGGGTGGGGCCAGTTGTCGAAGGCAAAGACCGGCTCGAAGAGGGACGAGGCCCCGGCGGCGAAGGCGACGGCGAGGGGCCCGTCGAGGTCAACCAGCACGGCGCAGTCGTCCGAGGCCCCCTGGAAGAGGGTGGCGAGGGCCTTGCCTTGCCGGTACGCCTCGCGCATCGCCGGGGTCTGGATCGGGACGAGCACGCTGTGCAACGCCTTGGCCCCCGGGGTCGCCTCGGGGAGGGTGACCCGGGGCGTGCTGAGCAGCGACTGGAAGAGGGTCGGGATGTAATAAGGCCGCAGGGCGGCGGAGGTCGGCGTCAGGTCGTTGACCAGGCTCAGGATCGCCTTGTTGTCGTAGCGCGCGTAGGTCGAGCCATCGAAGGTGAGGGCCTCGGTCTCGGCGCCGAAGTTCCAGCCGTAATCGCGCTGCATCGCCAGGGCGTCGCGCTTCTCGACCCGCGTGTCGTCGCCAGCGGAGCCCGCGACCGCCCCGATGATGCCGACCCCGAGGATCGATGCCCCCATGATGCTGATGGCCTGCAGCGCCTGGCGCCGGGCCACCGGATCGCCCGCGATGGCCATGCTCTCCTGCCACCAGCGAGCGCCGACGATGGCAGGTTTGTCCGTCAGGTGAGTTCGCTCGAAGGGCTCGTTCATGATGGAACCTCGGAGGCTACAAATACAGGGACGCTGCGGGCGTGGGTGTCGGTGGCGCCGCGCTGGGCTCGGGCGTAGAGGCCGCAGGCCTCGCCGGCGATCAGGAAGACGCCGTGGTTGATGGTCTCGCCTTCCCGCTCGCAGGCCTGAAAATAACGCTGCACCACCCACCGCCCCGGGGCCGCCTGCCGCAGCGACTCTTCCCAGAGCGCCGGCGCCGTCTGCGGGCCCAGGATCACCTCGTCCCCCTCGGCGCCGTAGTCGGACTTCAACACCCAGCCCTCGCGCTCCTCGATCAGCTGCTCGATGGCCATCGATTCAAGGCGGCAGGTGTACGGGATGTAGCCACGGATGACCCCCTGGGAGGCCCGGGAGAACAGCTCGAGTTGCTCCCAGAAAAAAGCCATCATCCGCTTGTTCTGCGCCAGCACTGACCCGAACGGGTTGACCACCGCGCAGGCCCCGATCAGCGGCGCCTCCAGCAGCGCCAGCAGCGGCTCCCCCAGGGGCTCCGGGTCGGCGAAGGGCTCGCCGTCTCTCCAGACCGGGCGCCGCTCCCCCCACCAGTCGGTCTTGTAGTGGCGCACCAGCAGGTGACACCGCTGTCCAAAGAGCAGCACCTCGCCCTCGTCGCCCCGCTCGATGTTGTACGGAGCCCCCAGCACCACCGACCACCCCCGGGCCTCCATCCAGCGGCGGTAGAGCCGCACCACCGAGAGATCCTCGGTCAGCTCGGTGGGGTAAACAATACCCACGCAGGGGCGCTCGGGCCAGTCGTCCCCGAGGGTGTGGGCGCCGATGGTCGCGAGGAGGGCGAGGTAACGGTCGGCGAGGGCCTGGTTGGGGTCGAGGGCGCCCGGCGGAGGCACCACGAGGCCCCCGAGGAGCACGGCCTCGGGCTCGCCGGTGGGGGTATCGCAGTTGAGCTCGCAGACCGCGGGGCCCTCGTCGGTGAGGAAGACATCGGCGCGGGCGATGCCGTGCCAGAAGGGGCGAGAGGCCTCCCACATGATCTTCTGGGCGGGGGTGAGCTGGAAGAAGTCGTCGAGCCACTCGTCGGCGGCGTCGAGGATGCGGCAGGCCTCGTTGTAGACGGAGGCGACCTGCTCGGCCACGCGGTAGAGCCTGCGCTGCTCGTCGGCGGAGAGGAGCAGGGGAGAAGGGTGGAAGCGGGGGCGCCCCTCGATCCAGGGGTCAGAGAGGATCTGCGTGTCGAGGATGCGCTCGGCGAAGCGCTCGTAGGGCTCGGCCACGGCTCACATCACCTTGGCCAGGAGCAGGGCGGTGGCGATGTAGCAGCAGGCTTCGAGGGCGCCGAGGCCGGCGTTGCGCTCCTGGCCGATGGCGACGTCGAGGCGGCCGCCGCGGAGGGAGGGCCGGGCGCCGAGGAGGAGGGTCTGGACGATGAGCTGGCGCACCGGGTAGAAGGCGAGGTTCCAGAGGAGGGCGAGGGCGTAGCCCTTGAGGGAGGAGGCCCAGCCGGTGAACTGGCCCTCGGAGGCGTTGCCGACGACCAGGCCCACGCCCACGACGAGGCCCGCGTAGCTGAGGGCAGCGCCCATGTTCTCGCCGAGGATCTCCTCGCTGTCGTCGTAGACGGTGAGGGCACGAAAGAGGACGACGAACAGGTGAAACGAGGCCTGGGCGAGGACAAAGAAGACGAGGGCGATGGGGAGCGCCGCCAGCTCGGTGCCGTGGAGGTTCTTGGAGATGAGGATGCCGGTGGCGGTGTAGTGGGCGCCAGCGGCGAGGCCCGCGGCGGCGTTGCCCCGCTCGATCTCGGCGAGCAACCGGGAGCGGAGCAGCAGGCGCAGGCCCAGGCTGCCGGCGATCTCGAGGAGCAGCACGGAGGCGCCGCCGAAGGTGAGGGCCCAGAGGGCGTCGCGGGTCAGGTCCTCGCCGGTGACGCTGTTGGCCACGATCGAGCCGACGATGAGGAAGACGCCGAGCACGTGGCCCACCTGGAGGAGCCCCCGGGCGGTGTTGCCCTTGTCGAGGTCGGCCTGGAGCGAGCGCCCCACCAGGCGCTGCCCCAGCAGCGACATCCCCAGCAAGACCAGCGTGATCGCGGTCGCCACCCCCAGCTGCGTCAGCTTCTGTGTCATCCTCGGAGCGACGCTAGCAGCTTGCCCGGATCTTCTCTACAAATTCGTCGGTAAAGACCCCGTCGACCCGGACGGAATAGCGGAAGAAGGGCGCGGCCTCGACCCCGTGGTAATCGCTGTCGTTGAACCAGTAGGCGCGGCGGTCGATGGGGAGCTCGACGCGGCGCTCCTCGCACCACAGGAAGAGGCGCTTGTTGCCGGCGGGGCAGAGGGTGATGAAATGGTCGACGTGGTGCTTGGAGGCAGGGTCACCGTCGCGGTGGACGGTGCCGTGGTCGTTGGCCTCGAGGCCCATGATGTTGCAGCGCCCTATCTCGCGGAAGGGCAGGCCCTGGACGAACGCGATGGTCCGGGGGAAGAACCGGCGGGCCTCGCGGGTGAACGATTTGCCTTCGCCCGAGCTCTTCTCGTCCCAGTAAAGGTTGGGGATCATCTCGTAGTAAACCTTCCAGGGGAAGTAGACCCGGTGGCGGTAATTCAGGTAGCGAAGCTGCTTGCGGGAGAGGGGGAAGTCTTGCTCTTCTCCGAAGCGGTAGTCGCGCTGGCGGGCGGGGTCGAAGCGCCCGGGCTCGTCGGCGAGGGAAAGGAAGCGCCGGAACTCGTCGGGGGGCATGGCGCGGAGCACCTCGCCGTAGTCACCGTGGGCCTCGTGCGCGCGGGAGGGGGGCATGATGCCCATGGAGCGGTGGCTGCCCCCGGTGTACTCGACCGGGACCTGGGCCAGGCCCAGGCAGATCTCTTCGTGAAGGGAGGGGAGAGGCGCGAGATCGAGGAGGGGTTCGAGGTCGATGAAAGGTCGGCCCAGGATGCCCACGATGCCCATGGGAGGTGTGTTACCCCCTCCCCTGCCCCCGCTCAAGAGGCTCAGCCGCGGGTCTTGCGGGGGTTGGCGCCGAGCTGATCGAAGAAGGCCCGCATGGCGACGCGCTGCTCCAGGGGCATGAACTCGAAGTTGCGCCCCCGATCGATGATCTCCCAGAAATCCTTGGAGGTGACGCGCTCGAGCTCGTGGCGGATGGCGAGGAGGCGGTCGAGGGGCTCGGCGGCCATGTCCTCGCGGATACGCTGGGCCTTCTCGCTGTCGCCGGAGATCATGTAGTAGGCGGCGAGCTTGACCTGGGCCTTGCGGACGCCCTTGAGGCCCTGCTCCTTCTCGCGCTCGCTGGCGGGCAGGTCGAGGTCGAGGAAGAGGCGGAGCAGGGCGTCTTCCTGGGGGGAGCGCAGCTCGTGGGCGAGGGCGCAGAGGGCGCTGATGTCGTAGGCGACGGTCTCGGCGACGAAGGCCAGGTTCATCTGGAAGCTGGTGTGACCGTAGTACTTCATGTGACCGACGGCGTTGACCGCGTGGTCGTCGCGCCCGGCGCGGAGCATCGACTCGACCAGCAGCCGGTACTGGTTGAGGATGTTGTAGGCGGTGCGCACGTCGCGGGCGTTGAGGGTGGCCCGGAGGTACGAGTTCATGTAGCGCAGCACCAGGGTGATCAGCTCGCCGTCGTTGTTGCGGACCGCCGCCTCGCCCAGGTACCGGGTGTTGATCGCGACCAGGTAGTTGATGTCGCGCATGCTGGCGAGGGCCTCGTTGTAGATGCCCAGGTACTGGCGCATGACCTTCCACTCGACCCAGGTACGGCGCTCTTCCAGGTCCTGGAGGGACTCGGGGTCCATGGCCACGAAGTCCGGGTTCTTCCGGAGGCCGCGGCCGATGACAAACCAGCCCTGGCCGGCGTTCTGCTTGAAGGTGAGGTAGGTGATCGCGAAATCTTTGAGGGCGTCGACGGCGTTGCTGGCGATGATCTTGTCCTTGCCAGAGATCGAGTTGCTGCAGATGTCGGTCAGCTCTTCCATCGCCGAGAGGGTCGCGTCCTGGAGGTCCGCCTGGTCCTCCCGGGAGGCCGCGGAGGCGCCTTCCCGGGCGATGCCGACGGCCTCGGTGGCGAGGCGGTGGATGATGTTCGCCGGCTCGAGGAAGCGGAACACGTAGGCGAAGTAGGGCGCCATCAGCACCAGACCGGCGGTGGTGGAGGACATCACCGCCAGGAGGGTGACCCGGGGCACCCAGCCGTTGCGCAGCGAGACGCTGAACCAGATGCCGCAGACGCAGGAGATGACGTAGAAGCCCAGGACCAGCAGGTTGGTCCTGTCCCGGAAGAACATCTTGGCGACGCCGGTGTAACGCTCGGCGGAGAGCTGCACCACGATGCTCACGACCGTGAGCACGATGCCGAGCACCGCGGCGATCATGCCGCTGAGGGCGCTCACCGCGTCGGCGATCTTGTCCGGATCAAAGCCGAAGTAACGCTCGAGGATGGTCTGGGGGTGCTCGAAGGGCCCGCGACCGGTCACGTAGTGGTCGACGGAGAACAGTAGGGCAAAGATGGCCAGCGAGGTGCCCCCCAGGAGCAGCATGGGCAGGATCCACTGGCGCCTGGACTCGGAGCTCGACACGCGGGCAGAGTACGGGCCCCGAAGCAACGGCGGAAGGGGTAGTTCTCAACGGAAAAGAACCGGATAAGATGAGATGATGCGACGTACGTCTCTTCTCTCTGTCCTCGCGCTGGCGGCCCTGGGGTCGGTGCTTGTACCCGGTGAAGCAAGCGCCGTGGTGCTGCAGATCAACGGCACCATCTGCCCCCAGGGGAACAGCATCGTCCCCGGGCTGAACAAGGGAGAAAACGGGGCCCCTTACACCAACACAGGGACGCCCCCGAACGTGGCCGGCGCCGGGCCCAAGGGCCCCATCGACCCGATCTTCGATGCGGCTGAGAACCCCCAGGTGTTCGCCATCCCGAAGACCAACGGCCTGTTCAACCAGGTCACCTTCATCAACCTGCTGGAAGGCGCCGGGTTCGAGAACACCTTCGGGTGGTACAACGTGGGAGACGACCTCTCGAACCTGAACAACCTGCACCCGGTCCTGGCCTGCGCCCCCGTCAACTCCGAGCCCACGCCGGACGGCAACGCGGTCCGTGTCGTCAACTTCCAGACCGAGTTCGCCGCAGGCCGCTACAAGGGCGGGGCCGTCGGTTTCTTCCTGGTGACCCCCGAGGACCAGGGCAGCTGCTTTGCCCCCAACTGCGGCAACGCGAGCCAGGCGTCGTGCGTCGGGCGCATCTACTACACGGAAAAACCCCTCAACGGCGACGGCAACTACGTGCACAACCTGGTCTACCAGACCCGGCGGACCGACGCGTCCGGCAAGCGACTCGACGACTTCTACTTCGGCTTCGAGGACCTCTACCGGGGCGGCGACAACGACTTCGAGGACATGCTGATCCTGGTCCAGGGTCTCGTCGTACCCTGCACGCCGTCCGCCGAGATCTGCGACGGGATCGACAACAACTGCGATGGCCTCATCGACAACAGTCCGACGGACGTGGGGGCCGACTGCTACACGGGCCCGGCGAACACGCTGGGCAAGGGCGAGTGCAAGGCGGGCAAGACCGTGTGCGCCAGCACGGGGCCCGGGGACAAGACCACCGTGTGCGTGGGCTCGGTGGTCCCCGCCGCCGAGACCTGCGACGGCAAGGACAACAACTGCAACGACCAGGTCGACGAGAACATCGCCAACCTGCCCAACGCCTGCCCGCCCCAGCAGGGGGCCTGCAGCGCCGTGACCCAGTGCATCGCCGGCGCCCCCAAGTGCGTCGCCCAGAACGGCCCCAAGCCCGAGGTGTGCAACGGCCTCGACGACGACTGCAACGGCCTCGTCGACGACAAGCTCACCGACAGCGGCCTCCCCTGCACGCCCAGCGGCAACGACCCGACCCAGGGCGAATGCAAGGCGGGCGTCTCGGTGTGCACCAACGGGGTGCTCTCCTGCAGCGGCTACAAGGGCCCTGCCCCCGAGCTCTGCGACGGCAAGGACAACGACTGCGACGGCCAGACCGACGAGAGCCCCGTCGACCTGCTGGCCAAGTGCGCTCCCCAGGGGGTCCAGGTCTGTACCTCGGGGGCCGAGCTCTGCGTCAACGGCGCCAAGGTGTGCGCCGGCTTCTCCCTCCCGGCCCCGGAGCTCTGCAACGGCATCGACGATGACTGCAACGGCAAGGTCGACGACGAGGTCGTCGACGACGGCGCCCTCTGCGGCAGCAACGTCGGGGCCTGCCAGGCGGGCCTCATCACCTGCGTCAACGGCGCCCTCGCCTGCGTCGGCGGATCCGGACCCAAGGACGAGGTGTGCGACGGCCTCGACAACGACTGCGACGGCCAGATCGACGAGAACCCGCCCTCCGACAAGCTGCCCGAGGTCGGCGACGCCTGCAGCGCCTTCGAGGGGTGCTCCGGCGTCAAGGTCTGCCAGAACGGCACCATCCTCTGCGTCGGCTCCGGAGGCTCCCCCGAGGTCTGCGACGGCAAGGACAACGACTGCAACGGCGTCATCGACGACAACCTCACCGACATCGGCGCCCTCTGCGGCAACAACCTCGGGCTCTGCAAGCCCGGCACCCTCGCCTGCGTGCCCCAGATCCCCGGGGACCCGAAGAGCAACCAGCTGGTGTGCGAGGGCGAGCTGGGCCCCTCCCCGGAGATCTGCGACGGCCTCGACAACGACTGCGACGGCTTCGTCGACGAGAACCCCAACCAGCTCCCAGGCGTCGGCGTCGACTGCGGCGGGAGCGGCTGCGGCGCCGGCAAGACGTCCTGCAAGAACGGCCAGATCCTCTGCCTCACCGCCGGGGGCACCGGCAAACCCGAGCTCTGCAACGGCCTCGACGACGACTGCAACGGCCTCATCGATGACAACGTCATCGACGTGGGGGCCCCCTGCGGCTCCTCCCTCGGCGAGTGCGAGCCCGGAGTCCTCCAGTGCAAGCCGACCATCGAGGGTGACCCCACCAGCAACCAGAAGGTCTGCGAGGGCGGCGTGGGCCCCGGCGATGAAGTCTGCGACGGCAAGGACAATAACTGCAACGGCCAGGTCGACGAAGACCCGGACGGCAACGGCCCCCTCGCGCTGCCGGGGGTGGGCGCCATCTGCGTGCAGCCAGGGGCCTGCGGCAGCGGCCTGACGCTCTGCAAGAACGGCGCGCTGCTCTGCCAGCCCACGGGGCAGACCTCCGCCGAGGTGTGCAACGGCATCGACGACGATTGCAACGGCATCGTCGATGACAACCTCACCGACATCAACCTGCCCTGCGGCACCAACGTGGGCGAGTGCTCCCAGGGGAAGACCCAGTGCGTCGACGGGGCGCTGACCTGCGAGGGCGGCGTGGGCCCCGGCGATGAAGTCTGCGACGGCAAGGACAACAACTGCAACGGCGTCACCGACGAGGACCCGGACGGCAACGGCCCCCTCTCCCTGCCGGGGGCCGGCGAGCCCTGCGCCCCTCCGGGCCTGGCGCTCCCGCTGCAGGGCGAGTGCAAGCCCGGCAAGACCGTCTGCCTGGGCGGCGCCTTCCAGTGCCTCGGCGCCCTGGGCCCCGCGGAAGAGATCTGCGACGGCAAGGACAACGACTGCGACGGCGAGGTCGATGCGCCAGACCCCTGCCCAGGGGAGGCCCGCTGCATCGCCGGCCAGTGCGCCCAGGCCTGCTCGTTCGTCGGGGAATTCTCCAACTGCCCGGGCGGCCTCAGCTGCGTCGACGGCTTCTGCGTCAAGCCCGGCGCCGGCGCCGGCGGCGCCAGCGGCGCCAGCGGCGCGGGGGGCGGAGGCGAGGCCGGATCATCCGGAAGTTCCGGACAGTCGGGGGCCTCGGGGTCGGCCGGGGCCGCGGGCGGCGGGCAGGCGGCGAGCGGCGGCGCCAGCGGGGCCGCGGGCCAGGGCGGAGAGGGAGGGAGCGGCGCGGGGAAATCGGGGTCCGGCGGGGGCGGCGGGCAGGCGGCGAGCGGGGGCCAGGGCCCCGGCGCGGCGGACAGCGACGGGGACGGGAAGGCCGACGCCTGGGGCCTGACCACCGGCGGCGGAGGGTGCACGATCGGAGACCCCCCGGAGCCCGGAGGAGGGTGGCGAGGGGCAGGGTTGCTCGGGGCGCTGGTCGCGCTCATCCGGGGCCGGCGCGCGGCGCGCGGCGCGAAGAAGGAGGTGGCGTGATGGTTCGCTCGACGCAGGGGGCCGTGCTGGCCCTGATGATGACCCTGGGGCTGCTGCAGCAGGGGTGCACCACGGACGCGTTCTGCTTCAACTGCGATGGCCCCCAGGGGTCCGGAGGTTCCGGACAGGGGGGCTCGGCAGGCCAGGCAGGGAGCGCGGGGAGCGCGGGGGGCGTGGTGGTGACCGGGGGGAGCGCCGGGGCCGACTGCGGGGGGGCGGATCTGGAGACAGACCCGCAGAACTGCGGCGAGTGCGGCAAGCGCTGCGAGATCCCCGGGGCGGTGCCCCAGTGCGCGGCCGGGGTCTGCGTGGGCACCTGCGCGGCGGGGTTCTATGACCTGAACCAGGACCCATCGGACGGCTGCGAGTACGCCTGCTCCCCTTCCAACAACGGCGTCGAGGCCTGCGACGAGGTGGACAACAACTGCAACGGCCTCGTCGATGAGGACGTGGACACGTCCGGGGACGTGAACCACTGCGGCGCCTGCAAGAAGGCCTGCGTGCTGCCCAACGCGGTGCCGAGCTGCGGCCAGGGGGCCTGCGCGATCTCGGAGTGCCTGCCAGGCTTCACGGACAAGGACAAGGACCCGCTCAACGGCTGCGAGTACGCCTGCGGTGTATCCAACGGCGGGGTGGAGGTGTGCGACGGCAAGGACAACGACTGCAACGGCCAGGTCGACGACGACCCTGACACGAGCAGCGATCCGAAGAACTGCGGCGCCTGTGGCAACGATTGCGCCGGGAAATTCGCCAACACGGTGCCGACCTGCGAGGGGGGCCAGTGCACGCCGGGGGCCTGCTTGCCGGGGTTCTTTGACAAGGACAAGGACCCGCTGAGCGGCTGCGAGTACAGCTGCACGAGCACCTGCAGCCCGCCCTTCGCGGTGCCGAAGTGCGATGCGGCGGGGGAGTGCGCCATCGACACCTGTCAGCCGGGGTACCACGACCTCAACGGGCAGGTGGCGGACGGCTGCGAGTACGCCTGCTCGCCCTCGAACAATGGCGTCGAGATCTGCGATCTCGTCGACGCAACGGGGTGGTGGACGACGCCGACAAGGTGGACACCAGCGCCGACCCCCTCAACTGCGGCGCCTGCGGCGCAAGCTGCGCAGGCCAGTTCCCCAACGGGGAGCCCACCTGCCAGGCGGGCCAGTGCGCGCTGGGCTCGTGCCAGCCGGGCTACCTCGACAAGGACGGGAACGCCGCCAACGGCTGCGAGTACAGCTGCGAGACGGTGTGCAGCTTCCCCTTCGCGGTGCCCCTCTGCAACGCCGCCGGAGACTGCTCGATGGGCCCCTGCTTGCCGGGGTTCTACGACCTGAACCAGAGCCCATCGGACGGCTGCGAGTACGCCTGCTCGCCTTCCAACAACGGCGTCGAGGTCTGCGACAAGAAGGACAACGATTGCAACGGGGTGGTGGCAACGGGGTGGTGGACGACGCCGACAAGGTGGACACCAGCGCCGACCCCCTCAACTGCGGCGCCTGCGGCGCAAGCTGCGCAGGCCAGTTCCCCAACGCCGCGCCCTCGTGCCAGGCGGGCCAGTGCGAGCTGGGGGCCTGCCTGCCGGGCTACAACAACCTCGACGGGAACGCCGCCAACGGCTGCGAGTACAACTGCAAGGCCTCCTGCAGCTTCCCGTTTGCCACGGGGGTCTGCGGCGCCGACGGATCCTGCACCTTCGGCCAGTGCGTGCTCAACCACTACGACCTGAACCAGAACCCGGCGGACGGCTGCGAGTACGCCTGCGCTCCGACCGGGGCGTCCGAGCTCTGCGACGGCAAGGACAACGACTGCAACGGCCAGGTCGACGAGGGCTTCAACCTGCAGGCCGACCCCAACAACTGCGGGAGCTGCGGCAAGCGCTGCGACGTGCTGTTCCCCAACGCGGTGGTGGCCTGCCAGCTCCAGGGGGGGCAGCCGACCTGCGTCCAGACCGGCTGCAAGCCCGGGTTCTTTGACGAGGACCAGAACCCGGCGAACGGCTGCGAGTACGGCTGCGTCGCCACCGGGCCGGAGGTCTGCGACGGCCTCGACAACGACTGCGATGGGATCGCCGACAACCCGCCCGGCGGCGTCTTCAACCCGCCGCTGCCGGAGCAATGCGGGGCCGGCGCCTCGGTGGGGGTATGTCAATCCAAGACCGTGTGCCAGAACGGGGCTCCCGCCTGCGTCCAGGTGGCCGGGCCCGGGCTGGAGATCTGCGACGGCCTCGACAACGACTGCGACGGGCAGACCGACGAGGGGCCGATGCCGCAGGTGGGGGTGCCCTGCGGGACGTCGCAGGTGGGCGAGTGCAAATTCGGGACGACCAGCTGCCAGGGTGGGTCGGTGACCTGCGTGGGTCAAGTCGGACCCAAGCCGGAGACCTGCAACGGGAAGGACGACAACTGCGACGGGATCGTGGACAACAACCCGACGGACGCGGGGCAGGCCTGCGGCAGCACCGTGGGGTCGTGCAAGGCGGGCGCCCAGCAGTGCCTGGGGGGGGCGCTGGTCTGCGTGGGGGACGTGAAGCCGGAGGCGGAGGTGTGCGACGGTCCTCCGGGGACGACGCAGTCGTCCTTTGACAACGACTGCGACGGTCAGGTGAACGAGGGGTGCACCTTCCCCAAGGCGGGCCTGACGCGGCTTGATACGCTGAACTCGGCGCAGGGACAGCACTCGAGCTTCCAGCTGACCGCGGCCTCCGCGGCCAGCACCTTCTTCGTCACCTACGCCGACGGGCGCAGCGGCTCCGGGGACATCTACGGCCGGGTGTCGACGGACGCCGGGTCGACCTGGGGCGCCAACGATTTTCGTATCACCAGCGACAGCAACACCGAGGTCGAGCCCTACGCGTTCCTCCGGGAGAACCGGGCCTACGTGGCGTACTCGCGCTTTGACGGCAGCATCCGCCGCATCTTCACGCGGTTCGCAAACGCGCCCTACACGGCCTGGTCCAGCGCGGTGCGGGTCGACGGGGCGCCGAACAGCAGCGTCGATTGCTACGACCCCCAGGGCGTCGTGGCCAAGGTCGGGGCCAGCCCCGGCGAGGACATCATCGCCGTGCTCTGGAGCGAGATCGCGGGCACGCAGAGCAACCCGACGCGCAACATCTACCTGCGCTTCTCGAAGAACGGCGGGGCGTCGTACGGGGCGACGCTGGAGGTGAACACCGGGGCCGGCAAGGACCGGGGGGAGCTGCCGGTGATGGCCACGAACGGCGACGGGATCGTCTACGTGGCCTGGCGCGACAAGCGGATCAACGGCCTCGCCCAGACCTACGTGGGGCGCGCGGACCTGAACCTGGCGATCCCCACCTTCACCGCGGTCACGGCGCTCCAGCCCAACGTGGCCAACGCGAGCGCCGAGCAGATCGTCATCGCGGCGGAAGGCGCCAACGCGCACGTGGGCTGGGTCGACCTCCGGCCGCCGAAGAAGACCATCCGGGTCGCCACGTCCAGCGACGCCGGGCTCACCTGGAGCTCGACCGCGGGCGCCCTCCAGGGCGTCGTCAACCTGGACAGCACCTTCGCCGACGCCAGCGCCCCCGCCCTGGCGGCCCGCGGCGGCCGCGTCATCGCCGCCTGGCAGGACACCCGGAGCGGCGCCAGCGACATCCGCTTCAACTTCTCCACCGACGCGGGCAAGACCTGGCAGCCCACCAGCGCCCGCGCCGACACCGGGGACGGCCTGGGCGCCACCGCCTCCTTCGCCCCGCGGCTCGCCTTCGGCCAGGGGGACAACGTGTACGTCACCTGGCAGGACCTGCGGTTCCCGGCCTCCGCCGTGCTGGCCAACGCCTCCATCGACCTGGGCAAGAACTTCCACCCCTCCGCGGGCTCCACCTTCCGCATGGACATCGACAGCGGCGACCCGCCCGCCGGCGCCGGCGCCAACAGCCAGGCGGCGATCATGCTGGCCTCCCCCTCCGTCAACCGCGCCGCCGTCGTCTGGCTCGACTACCGGAACGCCTCCGGCAACAACGGCGTCAACGGCGACGTCTGGACCCGCACCATCGAGTGACCTCACCTCGCCAGGGTTAGGCCCCTGACGGAGGGCCCCACCGCCGCCGTCAAGGGGCTGACTTGCGCCAGGATTCTCCTTGATTTTCCCGGTGGTATCAAACCTGCTGGGTATCCGGAGACCGAACCGCAAGGAGGTTGTCGATGCGTCTCACGTGGATGTTGCCCGCAGCTCTTTTTGTCCTCTCCTCCGCCAGCGAGGCGTCCGCCCAGGCGAGGCCCATGGGGTTCACGGTGGCCCGCGACCTGATGGAGCGCCCCCGCGTCGAGCGGCCTCGCGTCGAGCGGCCCCAGCTCGAGCGCCTGCCCATGGGCCGGGTCCAGGCCCGGGCCGAGATCGTGGGCGCCGTCGAGCGCGGCGCCGCCCGCGCCGCGCCCCAGGCCGCAGCGGCGCCCCGGGGCGGCCTGGCGCCGGTGGTGGAGCAGCGCGTCCAGTCCAGGGCCGACGTCGAGGGCGTCCGCAGCCGCACCCCCGGCGAGCGCCGCGAGCAGCCGGGCCGCGGCCAGCCCGGCCAGGTCAGCGCCCCCGGTGCTGTAGGGAGCTTCCGGATAGCCGAGGGCCGGATGAAGCAGGTGATCCGCTGCGGAGAGGGCTCGGACGCCTGCGGCACCACCTCGCGGGAGGCGCCGCTCTCGGCCCCGCATGCGACCGGCGGCGCGGCGCGGTTGCTCAAGGCCGCGGCGCCCTTCGCGGCGCTGCGCGACAGCGTGAACAGGACGCGCAGCCAGCTCCAGGGGAAGCTGAGCCCGATGGCGTTCCTCTGCGCGGTGGCGCAGGTGGAAGCCTGCAACAAGTGAGCAAAGGCCGCGGGCCGCAGGGTACCGCGGGATAGCGAGGGCGGTCAGGATGGAGTAAAGCTGGTGGCTCCGGTGATCGAAGCCCTTGTCCTGATCGTGCTCGTGCTCGTGAATGCGCTCTACGTCGCCGCAGAGTTTGCGTCGGTGGCGGTCCCTCGATCGCGGGTGGCAGAGGCCGCCGAGCAGGGCAGCGCGAGGGCCGCGGGGCTCCAGGGGGTGCTTGAATCCCCCGAGAAGCTCGACCGCTACATCGCGGCTTGCCAGATCGGGATCACCCTGTCGAGCCTGGTGGTGGGCGCCTACGGCCAGGCCAAGATGGGGCCCGGGCTCCAGGCGCTGCTGGAGCAGCACGGGGGTCTGGAGGCCAAGACCGCGGCGTCTGCGACGGTGGTGCTGATCCTGATCGTGCTCACCGGGGCCCAGGTGATCCTGGGCGAGCTGGTGCCCAAGAACCTGGCGCTCCAGTTCCCCGTCGAGGTGGCGCTTCTGACCTACCCGCCGGTGCGGCTCTCGACGGCGCTCTACCGCCCCTTCATCGCCTTCCTCAACGGGAGCGGTCTGTTGCTGCTCAAACCATTTGGCCTGGAGGCCCACGGGCACCAGCACGTGCACGGCCCGGAGGAGATCGAGTTTTTGCTGGGCGAGTCGAAGCAGCAAGGGGTGCTGACGCCGGAGGCGCACCGGAGGTTGAAGCGGGGGCTGTACCTGAGCAAACGGACGGTGCACGAGCTGATGGTGCCGCGGCGAGAGCTGCAGGCGATCGAGGTGAGCACGCCGACGGAGGACGTGGTGAAGCGGCTGAGGTCGAGCCCTTACAGCCGGCTGCCGGTGTACCGGGGCACGCTGGACGCGGTGCTGGGGGTGGTGAGCAGCAAGGAGCTGGTGCACCGGTACATCCGCGAGGGCAGCCTCCCGGCGCTGGAGGCGCTGGTGACGCCGCTGCCCTTCGTGCCCGAGAGCATCACGGCGGACCGGCTGGTGTCGTACCTGCAGGAGCGCCGGGCCTCGATGGCGATCGTGGTGGACGAGTACGGGGGGGTGCAGGGGCTGATCAGCATCGAGGACGTGCTGGCGGATCTGCTGGGAGACCTGGCGGACGAGCTGAAGGAGCCGGAGCCGGCGCCGGAGCAGCTGGAGGACGGGAGCACGAGGCTGCCGGGGGGCATGACGCTGGCGGACGCGGAGCCCTGGTTGAGCGGGCGGTGGAGCGGCACCGCGAAATCCCTCGGGGGGCACGTGGTCGAGCGGCTGGGGCGGCTGCCCGAGACGGGGGAAGAGCTGGTGATCGAGGGGGTCCGGGTGCGCATCCTGGACATGGGGCCGACGGCGATCCGCTGGCTGTCGCTGAAGCAAGAGGGCGAGGTGGCCTCGTGATCACCGCGGCGATCGTGCTGGCGCTGGTGGCCCTCAACGGCCTCTTTGTCGCCGCCGAGTTCGCCCTGATCGGCGCTTCGAGGCCGGCCATCGAGGGGATGGCCAGCAAGGGGGACACGGGCGCCAAGGGGGTGCTCGCGGTGCTGACCGACAGCAAGGCGACCGACCGTTACATCGCCACCGCCCAGCTCGGCATCACCTTCGCGAGCCTGGGCCTGGGCATGTACGGGGAGCACCAGCTGGCCGAGTGGCTCGAGGGGCAGCTCCGGGGCACCGCCCTCGGGGGGAAGCTCCCGGTGCACACGCTGGCCAGCGGCCTCTCGCTGGCCCTGCTGACCTACCTGCACATCGTGCTGGGCGAGATGATCCCCAAGACCCTGGCGCTGCAAAAGCCCGAGCGCATGGTCCTCTCGATCTCCCTGCCGATGCGCTGGGTGCAGGCCCTCTTCCTGCCCCTTGTCGTCGTGCTCAACGGGCTGGGCCGGGCGCTGATGCGGCTGGCGGGGGTCAACCCCACCGAGGGCCACGGCAAGGCCCCCACCACCGCCGACCTCGCCTACATCGTCGACGAGAGCGTCGAGGGGGGGCGTCTCGGCGAGCTCCCCGGCCGCGTCTTCGACGAGCTCCTGGGCTTTGGCGAGCGCATCGCCGCCGAGGTGATGACCCCCCGGGTCAAGGTCATCGGCGTCCGCCGCGGCAGCCCCCCGGAGGAATTGCGCGAGGTCCTGCTGCGCTCCAAGCACACCCGCTACCCGGTCTACGAGCGCGACATGGATGACCTTGTAGGGTTTGTCCATATACGTGACCTGCTCGACGTGCTGATGGACGGGGCCCCGCTCACCGAGAAGTACATCCGGCCGGTGCCCTTCGTCGCCGGGCAGACCCGCCTCGACGCGGTGCTGGCGCGCATGCGCGCCGAGAAGACCCAGCTCGTGGTGGTGATGGATGAGCACGGGGGGACCGGGGGCATCCTCACGGTGGAAGATCTCTTCGAGGAGGTGGTGGGCGAGATCGCCGACACCCCGGAGAGCCACGCGCCCATCCGCCGGGAGAACGGCCGGCTCCGGGTCTCGGGGCAGGCCCGCCTCGACGAGGTGGGCGAGGAGCTCGAGATCGATGCGTTCACCCACCCGGAGGTGGACACGGTGAGCGGCCTGGTGCTGGCCCTGCTGCTGCGCCCCCCCGCGGTCGGTGACGTGGTCGAGTGGTACGGCGTCCGGTTCCGGGTGATCGACGTCGATGGCCACGGCGTCGAGGCCTGCGAGGTGTACCCGCCGGCCCCGACGAAATCCGGAGAAAATCAGGAGCCGAGCTGAGGGCAGGACAGCGGCCGGCAGCCGTGCTTTAAGGCCCGCCAGCGCAGGCCTTCGGGGCGGCGCATTCCCTGGAGAACCCTCATGCTGGTGATGAAGTTCGGCGGCAGCTCCGTCGCGGACAGGACACAGATCGAGAAGGTGCAAGAGATCGTGCGGGGCCGGCTGCCTCGCGCCCCCGTGGTCGTCTGCTCGGCGCACAAGGGCATCACCAACATGCTGATCGCCGCCGGCAAGGCCGCGGCCGCCGGCCAGCAGGACGCGGAGCGCGAGGTCATCGAGCGCCAGCAGGCCATCGCCCGGGGCTGCGGCTGCCCGGACGGGCTGCTGGCCCCCTTCTTCCAGGAGCTCACCGACCTGCTCCGCGGCGTGCGGCTGGTGCGCGAGCTGAGCCCCCGGAGCCTCGACTACATCTCGAGCTTTGGCGAGCGGATGAGCGTGCGTGTCATCGCCCATTTCTTCGAGCAGAACGGCCTCGCGGCTCGCCCCTTCGACGTCTGGGATCTCGGGTTCATCACCGACAACCGCTTCGGCGCGGCCCGCCCCCTCCCGGGGTACGAGGGACGCATGGCCGAGGCCTTCGCGCGCCTCGTCCCCCCCGGCGTCACCCCGATCGTCACCGGCTTCGTCGGCAAGACCGAGGCCGGCGAGGTCACCACCGTGGGCCGCAACGGCAGCGACCTGACCGCCACCCTGGTGGCCGCCGCCCTCGGCGCCCAGGAGGCCGAGATCTGGAGCGACACCGACGGCGTGATGAGCGCCGACCCGCACCTGGTCCCGGGGGCCCGCAACATCCCCAGCATGAGCTTCGACGAGGCCGCCGAGCTCGCCTACTTCGGCAGCCGCGTCCTCCACCCCGAGACGCTGATCCCCGCGATGCGCAAGGATATCCCCGTGCGCGTCCTCAACACCAACCGCCCCGAGCACCCGGGCACCGTCATCACCCGCGAGCCCGGCCGCCGCGAGCGCACCGTCACCAGCATCGCCTACAAGGAGAGCCAGAGCATCCTCACCGTGCGCTCCGAGCACATGTTCGCCCACTCCGGCTTCCTCGCCCGCCTCTTCGAGGCCACCACCCGCCGCGGCCTCGTCGTCGACATGGTCACCACCAGCGAGGTCAGCGTCTCCATCAGCGCCTCCGACACCGACCTCCTCCGCGCCGTCGCCTCCGACATCGAGCACCTCGGCTCCTGCCGCATCGACACCCGAAAGACCATCCTCGCCGTCGTCGGCCACCACCTCCCCACCCAGGCCGGCGCCGCCGCCCACATCACCTCCGCCGTCGCCGACGCCGGCGTCAACATCGAGATGCTCAGCTACTCCTCCGGTAGCATCAACGTATCCATGGTCATCGACGATCGCGACGTCGATATCGCTGTCCGGACGCTCCATACAAAGCTTTTCGGCTCCTGATCGTCGGGGGTGGTCGGGCCGCCGGTGTCAGGATACGCTGCGCTGGCCATGGCTACCTGGTGGGCAAACCTCTACGACGATCTGCTGGCCGACATGCTGCTGGCGCGCTCGACCTCCCAGGAGTCGGAGCGCACCGCCGACTTCCTGGTCGAGAAGCTGGGGATCATGCCCGGCATGCGCGTCCTCGATCAGTGCTGCGGCATCGGCAGCCTGAGCGTCCCCCTGGCGCGCCGGGGCTACGAGGTGGTCGGCGTCGACCAGTGCGAGGCCTACATCGACCGGGGGCGCAGGGCCGCGGAGGCAGCCCGCGCCAGGGTCGAGCTCCACGCGGCGGATGCCCTCGAGTTCGTGCCCGAACGACCCGTCGACGGCGCCTTCAACTGGTGGACCAGCTTCGGCTACCTCCCCCACGACGAGGGCAACGCCCGCATGCTCCGCCGCGCCCTCGAAGCCCTGCGCCCCCGCGGCCTCTTCCTCCTCGACTTCATGAACGTCCCCGGCGTGCTCCGGGGCCTCCAGAAAGACGTCGTGCTGCGCCGCGCCACCCCCCGCGGCGAGGTCGTCCTCCACCGCGAGAGCTCGGTGGACCTCGCCCGGGGCACCCTCGAGAAACGATGGGCCTACTTCCTCCCCGATGGCCAGCGCCGCTCCTGGCCCAGCTCGGTGCGCCTCTACATGCCCCACGAGGTGGCCCGCCTCCTCGCTGAGGTCGGCTTCTCCGACATCGAGATGTACGGGGACGAGCAGGGCAACCCCCTCCTCCTCGATAGCCCCCGCCTCATCCTCCGCGCCCGGAGGCCCGCCTGATGGAGCTTCGCCGCCACCCCCTCCCCGACGGCCCCCTCCGCGATGCCCTCTACCAGGGCGAGGTCTTCCTCCTCGCCCCCACCCGGGCCTCCCTCCTGCTCACCCGCGAGGTCCTCGCCCTCCTTGAAGACAGGCTCGGGCCCGACCCTCGCGCCGTCCATCAACACCTCTCCAACGAGCAGATCTTCGCCCGCGTCGGCGAGCTCCGCCGCCTCTTCTTCCTCGACCCCCACTTCCACCAGCGCACCCGCGAGCTCATCGACGCCGTCGGCCTCGACCCCGGGCGCTGCGCCTTCGATCCGATGCGCCTCCGCGTCGTCCTCCACGATGGCCACAAGAACCCCCTCGCCCGGGCCGTCTACTACCCCCATCGCGACACCTGGTACGCCCACCCCCCTTCCGTCATCGCCTTCTGGATCCCCCTCCACGACCTCCTCCCCGACGAGACCTTCGTCTTCTATCCAGAACGCCTGCGCTCCGAGATCCCCAACGACTCCGAGCGCTTTGATTACCCCACCTGGGTCAAGAAAGACTGGGGCCTGAAGATCGGCTGGCAGGGGGAGCGGGACGGGGAGCGGGCGCACTACCCGGGGACGCTGGGGGCGCCGGACCCGGGGCCCGCGGTGGGCTTCTCCTGCCAGCGGGGGGAGACCCTGCTGTTTGCCGGGGCTCACTACCACCAGACGCTGGCGCAGAGCACCGGCCGCACGCGCTTCAGCCTGGATTTCCGGGTGGTTCACCTGGGCGATCTGGAGGCAGGGCGCGGGGCCCCCTCGGTGGACCGGCGCTGCACCGGGTCCGCGGTGGTGGACTACGTGCACCCCGCCGGCCTGCATGGTTGAACGGTTGACCGCGGGGTGGGCGCGGGGGCGAAGGTGGCTGGGCGAGAACCCGGATCAGGCGGCGGTGGGGTTGATCCTGGCGCTGTACCTGGTGGGCCGGGCGCGGTCGCCTTACCCGGCGATCGACGGGGATGGCCACTACACCTGGCTGTGGGCCCGGTCGCTGGTCTTCGATCACGACATCGACCTGGACAACGACGCGAGGCTCTGCGGCGATCCCTGGCGCCGGGGTCTGGGGCCAACGGGCCACGCGCTCAACCAGTGGCCCCTGGGGCCGGCGCTGCTGTGGGCGCCGTTGCTCCAGCTCGCGCGGTGGTTGCTGCCGGGGGCGGCGCCTGCCTGCCGCGGGTCCTGGGCCGAGGCGGCGATGTACGGGAGCGCCCTGGCCGGGGCCGCATCGCTGGCCCTGGCGGTGCGCATGGGGCGGCGCCACGATCTGCCGAGAGGGGCCCTGGCCCTGGGGGTGCTGCTGGTGGGGCTGGCCTCGATGCTGCCGTACTACGCGGTGTACCTGCCGAGCTACTCCCACGCGGCGACGGCGCTCTCCGGGGCCCTGTTCGTGGAGCGCTGGGATCGGTACCGGGACGAGCCCACGCCTCGCCGCGGGTTGCTCCTCGGGGCGCTGCTGGGGGTGGCGATGCTGATGCGGACGCAGAGCGCGATCCTGGGCTTGCTGCCCTTCCTTGGCGCCGTGGAGCTTGTGGCGCGGACGCCCGCCGGCGAGCGCGGCCGGGCCCTGGGGCGCTGGGCCCACAGCAACCCGGCGGGCCTGCTCTTCTCGTCCTACAACGGGCTGCTCACCACCACGCCGCTGCTCTACCCCGGGGTCCTGGCGCTGCTGCTGTTGCCCTTCTGGCCGCGCCACCGCCGCCTCTGGCCGCTCACCGTGCTGTTCCTGGCGGCGCTCTACATCAACGGCGCGGTCTGGGACTGGTGGGGGGAGGCGAGCTTCTCCTCGCGGCGCCTCACGGATTTTTCCGCCCCCTTCGCCCTCGCCACGGCGCTGGTCGCCGCCGCCCTCTTCCGCCTCGCCGAGCGGGCGCCGACCCGGGTCGCCGCGAGCGCCGGGGCCCTCGGGATCCTGCTGGGCGGGCTCTGGAACCAGGGCGCCATGATCTCCGAGGCCGAGGGGCGCACCCGGCAGATCGGCGCACGCCCGGCCCCCGAACGCTGGACACCGGTCATGAATTTCACCGGCCAGCATCTCTGGAAACACGCCGGGAACCCCCTCGCCTGGCCCGCAAGCCTCCCCTTTGCGCTGCGCTACCGGGTGCACCCCCGGGCCTTCGACCGGCTGGTCGGGGAGGGCCTCTTTCGCAAGCGTTACAACGACCTGCGGCTCGAACCAGGGAGCGACCTCCTCGACTTCACCGCGCCCGACGAGTTCTTCCCCGATGGCTTCTCCCCGGCCCGCGGATCCCCCCCGCTGCGAGGCCGGACCCTCCTGGGCGAAGGCCGGATCCTCCTCCCCCTCTTCGACACCGGGATCGCCGCCGTCGAGGTCGAGGCCCTCCCCCAGCAGCCCCCCCCCCACCGGCTACGCTGGGGTGAACGCCTGCTCGGAGAGGCCACCGTCACCGACGGATCCCCCCGCGCCCGGTTCGACCTCCCACCGCAGCTCCCCCGCGTCGGCGTCAACGAGCTCCACCTTGCCACCCCCCTGCCCCTGCCTCTCGTGAACCTTCGCCTCCTCGAACGACGATGACGCGCCCCCTCTTCCTCCAGCGCCTCGACGCCATCGTGGCCCAACACCCACGGCAGATCGCCCTCCAGGAGCCCGGCGCCTGCCTCTCCTACGAGGCCCTGGCTC
Organism: Polyangiaceae bacterium; assembly: GCA_025453595.1. GTDB lineage: Bacteria > Myxococcota_A > Polyangia > Polyangiales > Polyangiaceae > JANWXX01. The sequence continues at coordinate 3,622 of JALOQB010000190.1, read as the reverse complement.
AGGCCCTCCGCCAGGAGGCCGCAGCCCTCCGCGACCGCGGCTTTGCCCCCGGCTCCCTGCGCATCCTGGAGCGCCCTCGCTCCATCGCCTTCGTCATCGAGGCGCTCGCCTGCTGGGAGGCCGGCGGCGCCTTCCTGCCCCTCGACCCCGCCACCCCGCCCGCTCGACGCGCCGCCATCCGCGCCCAGGCCGCCGCCCAGGGGCCCGGCGCCGCCGCCTACCTGATCTACACCTCCGGATCTTCCGGATACCCCAAGGGCGTCCGCGTCGGCCACCCGGGCCTCGTCCCCGTCCTCGACGCCCAGATCCAGGCCTTCGGCCTCGGCCCAGGCAAGCGCGCCCTCTGGCTCCTCTCCCCGGCCTTCGACGCCTCCCTCTCCGACATCGGCACCGCTCTCCTCTCCGGCGCCACCCTCTGCATCCCTCCCCACGACCTCACCCCGGACGACCTCTCCGCCTTCTGCTCCGCCGAACGCATCTCCCACGCCGACCTCCCCCCTTCCCTGCTCCCCCTGCTGCAACGGCTCCCCGATTGTATGGAAGTTCTGGTTATCGGCGGCGAGGTCTGCGCCCCGGAGGCGGTGCGCTACCACGCGCGACGCCGCCGGGTGATCAACGTCTACGGGCCGACCGAGGCCACGATCTGCACCAGCATGGGCCCCTGCGATGAGACCTGGAGCCGCCCGCTCCTCGGCCAGCCGCTGCCCCACGTGCGCTACCGGATCGAGGACGAGCAGGGCGCGGAGGCCCTGGAAGGGGAGCTCTGCATCGGGGGCGACGCCCTGGCCCTCGGGTACGTGGGGCAGCCCGAGCTGGAGGCCGCGCGCTTCGTGGAGCGAGGCCAGGAGCGCTGGTACCGCACCGGCGATCGGGTGCGCAGGCTGCCCGATGGAGCCTATGAATTCCTGGGGCGCATCGACCGGCAGATCAAGCGCCGGGGCCAGCTCGTGGCGCCGGAGGAGATCGAGGCCCGGCTCCGGGAGCACCCGGCGGTGCGCGAGGCCGCGGTGGTGGAGCAGACACGCCCCCGCCCTGGCCGCCCCCCCTTCCTCGCCCTCGTTGCCTTTGTCTCCCTGCGGCGACCGGAGGCGTTGCCGGAGCTCCAGGCGCACCTGCGAGCCCACCTGCCCCGGGCCCTCTGCCCACGGCTGCTGGCCCTGGAGACCCTGCCCCGCGGCGTCAGCGGGAAGGTCGATCTGAAGGCCCTGCAAGAGGCACGACCCCCGCAGCAGGAGAGCCCCCCGGAGGCCACCGCGGCGGGGGCCCTCTGCGAGCTGTTCGGCGAGATCCTCGGGCTGGGAGGCGTGGAGACCCACGAGGATTTCTTCGAGCTGGGCGGCGACTCGCTCTCGGCGCTGGAGCTGCTGGCGGCGGCGGAGCAGCGGGGGCTCTGGATACCGCTGGAGGCCCTGTACCGCGAGGGGACCCCGGCGGCCCTGGCCGCGACCCAGGCGTACCCCCGCAGCAACGAGGAGCTGCGGGCCAGGGTGGCCCACGAGCGCGCCCTGCGGGAGGAGCCGGACCGCTGGACCTGCGAGGCCACCGGCGGCGAGCTGCTGCTGACCGGCGGCACCGGCTTCCTCGGGTCCCGGCTGCTGCTGGAGCTGGCAAGGCTCCCGACCCTCACCACCCTCCACGTGCTCGTACGAGCGCCCGACCGGTGGGCCGCCCGGGCACGCCTCGAGCAGGCCCTGGGCCGCCCCGTCGACGCGCTGCCCTGCCCCGTCGAGGTCTGGCCCGGGGACGCCGAGCGCGCCGCGTTCGGCCTCCGCCCCGCCGAGTGGGAGGACCTCTGCCACCGCGTGCGCACCGTGGTCCACGGGGCCGCCCGGGTGCACCTGCTGGCCCCCCTCGACACCCTGTGGCGCGCCAACGTGGGGGCCGCGGCCCAGGTCCGCGAGCTGGGCCGGGCCGGCTCACCCAAGCGGCTGATCCACGTGTCCACGCTCTCGGTGCTGGTGGCGTCCGATCACCCCGGAAGGACGCTGCACGAGGGCAGCGATCGGGGCCTGTCGACCCACCTGTATGGAGGTTATGCACAGAGCAAGTGGGCGGCAGAGGAGCTGCTGGGCCCGGTGGAGCACCAGGTGGTGACGCCGGTGGATCACGCAGCGCGGGCCCTCGCCCGGATCGTGGCGACCCCGGGGGGCGCCAGGGTGCACCACGTGGCGAGCCAGCGCGGGGCGTCCCTCGCCGCGCTGGTGGCGGCCTTGCAGGCCGAGGGGGCCCCCTGCGAGGCGGTGCCGCCCGCGGAATTCTACCGGCGGGCCCGGGCCCACGGCGGCTGGTCTGCCGCCATGGCCACCCTCTCGCTGGGCCGGCTCCTGGGCCAGGAACGCCGCGGCGCCGATCTCTTCCTGCTCTCCGACCGGGCCCTCGATTGCTCCGCCACCGAGGCCCTCACCGGCCTCCCTGCCCCCGCGATCGACGCCGCGCTGCTGCGGCGCTACGTACGCGCAGCACTGGCCCGGCACCCCGCCAGATGACCCCGGGACCACGGAGATCGACGATGCTGCGCGGCATGGCTCTGGGCAAATTCATGCCCCCTCACCTCGGCCACCTGTACCTCACCGAGTTCGGTCGCAACCACGTGGACGACATGACCGTGGTGGTCTGCTCCCTCCAGCGCGAGCCCATCCCGGGCCAGCTCCGGTTTCAATGGATGCAGCAGCTCCTCCCCGGGGTCCGGGTCCTCCACCTCACCCGCGAATTGCCCCAGGACCCCTCCGAACACCCGGACTTCTGGCACCTCTGGCGCCACGCCCTCCTCGACCTCTTGCCCGCACCTCCCCACCGCGTCTTTGCCTCCGAACCCTACGGCCACCGCCTCGCCCGCGAGCTGGGCGCCGAGTTCGTCGAGGTCGACATCGGGCGCCACGTCGTCCCCGTCAGCGGCACCCGGATCCGCCAGCGCCCTCTCTCCCACTGGCCCTTCTTGCCCCGCTGCGTTCGACCCTACTTCGCCAGAAAAATCAGCCTCTTCGGCCCCGAATCCACCGGCAAGAGCACCCTCGCCGCAAGGCTCGCCCGGCACTACCACACCTCCTGGGTCCCCGAGTACGCTCGCTCCTTCCTCGAGGCCCGCCAGGGGCGCCTGGAGGCCCAGGACCTCCTGCCCATCGCCCGGGGACAGCTCGCCAGCGAAGAGGCCCTCCTCCTCAACTGCAACCGCGTCCTCTTCTGCGACACCGACCCCCTCCTCACCTCGATCTGGGCCCATACCCTGTATGGAACTTCTGACCCCTGGATCGAGGCCCAGGCCGCCCGTCGCTACGACCTGACCCTGCTCACGGACGTGGACGTCCCCTGGGTCGCCGATCCGGTGCGGTACCTGCCCGACGACCGGCGCCCCTTCTTCGAGCGCTGCGAGCGCGCATTGCAGCAGGCAGGGAGGCCGTACCTGGTGCTCCGGGGCCCCTGGGATCAACGCTTCGAGCAGGCCTGCACGGCGATCGACGCGCTCCTCCACGAGCCGGAAGACCCGGCCACCCCCACGCCACCGGTCGGCTAAATCATCCGGAACTTCCCTACAGATCTCCCCCCGCGCCGAGCCCCTGCCGGCCCCGCCGCTCGACCCACCCGCGCCCGCCCACGGATCAGGGCTTGCGGCTGGCTTCCAGCT
>JALOQB010000483.1 GCA_025453595.1 Polyangiaceae bacterium | reverse complement strand
CAAGGGAGAGGGGACCATGGTCTAAAAAGCCTCACCCCCTACCCCCCTCTCCTGTCGGGAGAGGTGGGGGTGAGGCTCTCACCTCCTGACACACCTTGCCCCTGCCCAAAGGGGACCGACTTGGAACTTCCCTACCGGGTTCTTGCTGGGCTAAGCTATCGATCTTTCATGAAGCGCGTTGCCCTGCTCCTGGCGGTCCTTGCCTCTCTCTCCTGCAACCAGGTGCTCGACATCGGGGAACCTGTAACCGAGAGCACCACCCCGGTCGAACCGCCCAAGACCGGCCCGTGGCGGTGCGTGACGGGACAGAACCTGGTGCCCCCCGCCACCATCCCGCCCACCATCAACCTCACGATGACCGCCCGGTATTACAGTGACTTCACAACCCGCGCTGGCATCACCTTCCAGGCCTGCGCGCAGGCAAACAGCATCCAGGGCTGCACCGATGTCGGCAAGGGGACCACCGACGCCAGCGGCACGACCACCTTCCCCGTGACAACGGGCCCCAACGGCTTCGTCGGCCATATCCGCATCCTCGATGAGCGTTCCGAGGAGGAAAAGAAGAAAGAGCCTCTGGTACCGTTCTATTATTTCTTTTCCAACGCATTGTTTGCAGACCTGAAGGTGCCTGATTCGGTGGTTGTGACCCAGGCAGACGTGAACGGTCTTGCAGCAAGCGCTGGAGCTGACGGGACCGATGCGGGATTGAACCACATCTCGGCGACCACGGTGGATTGCGACGGTGCCCCCGCAGCCAACGTGAGCCTGAAGATCCTGCTCCCCAACACCACAGAGCCGCCGCCAAAATCGATCCCCTGGTATTTCCGCAACGGGACCGCATCGGTGACAGCAACCGCGACGGACGCCAGTGGTCTCGGAGGGACGCTCTTCCTCCAGGCGGGTCTGGAGTACAGCGTGTCGTCCACCAACACAGAAGGCACCCTCGTGAGCCAGGGGGGGCTCGTGCTTGCTCCGGGGGCCTTCCACACAATCCTGATGCTCCCGCGCTGATCCCATGGCGCTCCTGCCCCTTTCTTACGCCCAGCGCTCCCTCTGGTTGCTGCATCAGTTTGCCCCCGAGGGGGGAGCGTACAACGTCAACATCCCGCTCCGCATCCGATCGGCCTGCGACGAGGGGCACCTGGTGCGGTGCTTGCGGCGCCTCCTGGAGCGCCACGAGATGCTGCGGGCCCGGTACGTCTTTGATGGGCGTCAGCTCGGGTACGAGATCCTGCCGTCGGTGAGCTGGGAGTTGCAGCGGATCTCGCTGTCCCCCACCCTCTCGGACGAAGAGCTCAACGCCACGGTGAGCCGCTACAGCCACCGGGTCTTCGAGCTGGACAAGGCGCCGGTCTTTCGCGTCTTCCTGTTCAAGATCGCCGAGAACGATCACGTTTTTCTTTTCTCCACGCACCATATCAACGGCGACCTCTTCTCCATCACCCAGTTCATGGAGGAGCTGTTCACGCTCTACGCCTCCGCCGATCCAGAGAACGAACCGCTCCTGCCGGTGGAGGCGACCTTCGCCGAGCACGTGACCGAGCAGCAATCCTTTCTGGAGAGCGAGGAAGGGCAACGCCAGTGGGCTTACTGGTCCTCCTGCCTCCAGGAGCCGCTCCCCAGGCTCGATCTACGGCCTGATTTCGTCCGCCCCCGGGTCCAGAGCCACAACGGAGCGATGCTGGTGGCCGCCCTGCCCGCGGACCATACGGCCCGCATCAAGGCCATGGCCAGCAGCGAGAAGGCCACCTTCTTCTCCGTGCTGCTCAGCATGTTTTACGCCACCGTCCATCGCATCAGCGGACAGCACGATCTGATCGTGGGGACACCGGTGCCAGGGCGCCGCGGCCAGAGCCGCTTCGAGCGCGTCATGGGCACCTTCGTCAACGTGATGCCCCTGCGGGTCTCCATCGAGCCTTCCACCTCGTTCCGCGCGCTGCTGGGCCAGGTGACCCAGACCCTCAAGGATGCGCGCAAGAACCAGGATTATCCCTTCCCGCTGCTGGTCGAGAAGCTGCGCATCCCCCGGGATACAAGCCGCACCCCGATCTTCCAGACCTACTTTACCCTCCAGCGCCTCGGTCAGCGCCCGGAGCGGCTCTCGTTCTTCCTGCCGATGCCTTCCTCTCACCAGGAAACCATCGGGACGCTGCAGGTGGGCACCGTGCCGCTCCCTCAGCAGGAGGGGCAGCTCGAGCTGGCGGTGCATGTGTACGATATCAACGACGCCCTCTTCGTCGAGTTCAAGTACAACATCGACCTGTTCAAGCGCGCGACCGTGGAGGGCTTCCAGGAGCGGTTCTTCCGCATCGCGGAGCAGGTGCTCAGCGCCCCCGAAGCCTTGCTGAGCGAGCTCTCGTTACTGGTGCATCCGCAAGGCGGAAGGGCTTGCTGACCGCGCCCGCGGGGAGAGCTCAGAAGCGGCCGAGGACGTTGAGACCGCCCTCTTTCTGGCCCACGGACGGTACAACCTGGACGCCCGTCTTCTTGGGTGCGTCGGAGGGACCGGAGGTCAGGATAAAGGCGATACCAGCGACCAGCGCCACGCCCCCGAGGCCAAAGCTCAGGGTCGACAGATTGCCCTGGGAGCGAGCGTCACGGGCGATTTCTACTTTTTTCAGGTCTTCACAGACGTAGCGCCCATTTTGCGTACTGCACCCCGCCTCATCGCGCTTGCTCATGGCGGAGAGGCCAAAGTAGCTACCGAGGCCAACGCCGAGGATGCCACCGATGGCGAGGCCATAACCGAGAGGCTTGGTGTTGGCGCTCTCGGGGGTGACCCGGATGGGGGTGGGGGCCGGGGTGGGGGCGGCGGTCGCGGTGGAGGTGGGCTGGGTGGTCGCGGTGGGAGGAGGAGGGGGAGGAGGATCTTTCTTGATCTCCTTGAGGTTGAACTCGATGACCCGCTCGTCCTTCCCGGCGAGGGCGAAGAGCTGGGAGTCGCTCTTGTAGCCCTCCTTGGAGGCCTCGATCTTGTGGCGCCCGACGTTGACCAGGATAGGCTGGGCGATCGGGGTCTTGCCGATGGGGAAATCGTCGAGCATCACCTCGGCGCCCACCACGTTTGACTTGATGGTGATGCTGGCGACGACCTCCTTGAGCTTGGCGATCTCGGTCTCGACGTCCTTGCGCTTCTTGGCGTCGACCTTGGCGCCGCCATCGTGGAGGAACCGCTCGAAGGCGCGGAGGGCGCTGGCCCGGTCGTTCTTGTCGCGATAGACGACGGCGATGTTGTAGAGAACCTGGTAGGCAGGGGCGAGCTCGTAGGCCCGCTCGAACTCGATGACCGCCGCGTCGAGGTTGCCGTCGGCCTGGAGCTGCACGCCGCGCTTGAAGCGCTCGGCGGCCTCTTTCCGTTTCTCGTCGGTCACGGGGCCAGCAGGGGCCGCGCTGCCAGACCCTGCACCGACCGCCCCCTTGGGCTGGGCCATGGCGCCGCTCGGCCCCAGCAACGAGGTGACGGCCATGGAGGCAAGAACCGATGCGGCGATCAGGCTGCGCCCGAGGGTCTCGCGCTTGCGATCAAAAATGCTGGGCATACGGCGAGAAAAGTACCCTTGTAGGCCAACCGATGTCAACGAATTCACCGGCGAGCCCCCGGGGGCCTGGGTTCAGGTGCGAAAGTCTCGGAGCAGGTGCAGGGCGAGGGTGATGACGCCGACGCCGAGCATGACCAGACCCAGGATGGCGGTCCTGTCGTGATCGGCGAGGAGGCTGCCGCCCACGGTGAAGGCGGCGACCACCAGACCCGAGAAGGCGCGGCGCCCGAGGCGGTCAAAGGCGAGGGGGAGCTCGGGGGTGCTGGCCTTCATCTGAAGGCGGCCGAGGCGCAGATCTTCGAGGATCTCGCGGGTCTGCTGGGGCAGATCGTAGGCGACGCTGGAGAGCCGCTCGAAGCCGCGCCAGGCCTCGTTCATCACGC
>JALOQB010000189.1 GCA_025453595.1 Polyangiaceae bacterium | reverse complement strand
GGGCCCGGAGCACCTGCACGGGGCCCACGGAGGCGGCCAGGTAGCCTTCCGAGCGGTAGAGGTCCCGCAGGTGCTTCATGGCGCGGTCGTAGACGTCGGCCACGTAGACCCGGGAGGGGTCGAGGGGCAGGGGAGAAGGGCGGGCGCCGGTGACGCCGGTGGGGCCGAGGGCGCGGTCCAGGAGGCCCGGGTTGACGGCGCCCAGCAGCGTGGCGCCGGGGAGCTCCTCCTCCAGGAAGCTATCGATCTCCCGGTCCAGCTCCCGCGGGGTGCGCCCTTCGCCTGCCGGCAGGCACGGGTAGCGGCGGGCCACGACCCGGGTTCGCTGGTTCTCTCGCACCTGGAAGAACAGGTCGTGCACCGGATCTTCCGGCGCCCCCAGCTCTTGCCCCGTGACCTCCGCGTCCAGAAACCCCAGCCGCTGGTACTCCTCACGGATCTTCTGGGTCGCCCGGGCCAGGCTGCGCTCCGACTCGTGCTCCAGGTCGAGGGTCTCCGCCAGGTGATCGCCGTCGAGGAGCTTGTTCCCCTCGAAGCGCAGGCGAAACAGGGGCCCGGGGCGCACGCTCAGCAGCACGTAGGTGGCGGTCCCCAGCTCGTAGACCCGGTGCTCCACCTGCGCCTGGTGGAAGCCCCCGGCCTGCAGCCGCCCCTGGAGCACCCGGTCCTGCTCCCGCAGCACCTCCTCGTCCAGGATCACGCCGGCCCGCAGCGGGTAGCCCCGGAGCAGCTCCCGCAGCTCATCCCTCAGCTCGGCCCCGTGCACCTCGGTCCGGATCCCATCGACGCGCCTTGGCTCCCCGGCGCTCAGCTCGACCAGCACCAGCACCGCCAGCGGGTTGTCCGTGTCGCGGGTGGTGAGCTGCACCCTCGCCTGCGGGTACCCGCGCGCCCTGGCCCTCCCTTGCAGCGCGCTGCGCGCGGCCTCCAGCGTCGCCGGCGTCACGCCCCGGCCCGCCTCCAGCCCCAGGGCCCGCAGCGAGTCCCCCAGGTCGAGCGCGCTCTGCACCCGCACCGCACGGATCACCCGCTGTGGCATCGCGATCAGCCGCACCACCACCCCGTCCCCCTCCGCCTCGGTCTCGATCGTCACCTCCGCCACGCCGCCGGTCTCCGCCAGCTCCCGCGCGGCCTTCCTCGCCAGCCCCGGCTCGAACAGCGACCCCACCTTCAGGCTCGGGGTCAGCTTCGGCAGATCCCAGCCCGGCGCCGCGTTCCGCAGCTCGACCCGGCGCACGATCCGGCCAGCGTTCGTGTCCTCCCGCGGGGGGAGGATGGTCGGCACGTCGACCTCGCTCTCTTCCGGCTCCGCGGCCTGCGCGGTCGTGGCCCCGAGGATCAGCAGCGCCCCCCAGAACCGATGCCCCCTCAAGGATCGTCGCCGGTGCGGGCGGGGAGCCCCGGATCGCTGCTCCAGTCGCTCCAGGAGCCCTCGTAGAGCCGCCCCCGTACCCCGATCAGCTCCAGCGCCAGCAGCGCGTGGCAGGCGGTCACCCCGGAGCCGCAGTACACCACCACGTCGCTCCCCTCGCTCACCCCCAGCTGCTCGTAGCGCTGCCGGAGCGCATCGGGGTCAAGAAATACCCCCTTCGGCTCCCGGAGGTTGCCGGAGAAAGGCGCGCTGCGGGCCCCGGGGATGTGGCCGGCCCGGGGGTCGATGGGCTCGACGTCGCCGCGGTACCGGGGCAACGCGCGGGCGTCGAGGAGCACGCCGACGCCGGCCTCGCTGCGCTGGCGGACCTGCTCGCGGTCGAGGACCAGGGAAGGGTCCGGGCTCAGCGCAGGGAAGTCCTGGACAGGTGGGCGCGTGGAATCGCCCCGGGAAAGGGGGCCGTTGGCGGCCTGCCAGGCCTGGATCCCGCCGTCGAGGAGGAGGGCGCGGGCGGGGTGGCGCAGGTAGCGAAGCAGCCACCAGAGGCGAGCGGCGATGGCGCCGCCCTCGTCGTCGTAGAGGACCAGGGTGGAGCCGGGGGAGATGCCTGCGCTGGCGAGGTCGGAGGCGAAGCGCTGCGGGTCGGGGAGCGGGTGCCGCCCGGGGCGCCCGGCCCCCCGAGGGGAGGCGAGGTGGCGATCGACGTCGAGGTGCACGGCCCCGGGGATGTGGCCCGCACGGAAGGCCTCCAGGCCGACCCGCCCATCAAGGTACCAGCGCGTGTCGACCGGGATCACCGTGGAGAGGTTGGCCAGGAGCCAGGGCGCCGAGACCAGGGGGAGTGGGGGCCCTGCGTTGGTCATCGTCCGGATGTAATCGCCAGGGTCCGGCCGCTGTCAAGCGAGGCGGGCGCAACGAATTCTTGCGAAAGGGGCGGATCATGCGAGATTCCCTGGCCTGATGCGGCACCTGACTTCCTCCTTTGGCTTCGGACTTGTGGTGATGGGCCTCCTGTCGGCGTGCGGGGGGCGATCGTTCCCCGGTTCGCAAACCGACGAAGACGAGCTGTTCCCCGTGGGGACCTTCGGCGGCTCCGGGGGGGTCGCCGGTAGCTCCGGCGTCGGCGGCTTCGCCGGGCTGGCAGGCACCGGCGGCACCGGCGTCTCCGGCACCGGCGGCACCGGCGTCTCCGGCACCGGCGGCATCAACACCGGCGGTGCGGCGGGCTCGGGGGGCATCAACACCGGCGGCGCGGCGGGTTCGGGGGGGCTGGCAGGCATCGGCGGCACCGGCGGTGGCTCCGGTGCCGGCGGCAGCAGCGGCAAGACCGGGGTCTGCGAGTCCTGCGTGTCTGCCATCGGCCCGGAGGTCTGCTTCCAGCCCTTCCAGCAGTGCGTCGAGGACACGAGCTGCGCGGCCCTCAACGCCTGCGCCATCAACAACAACTGCCTCTCCGGCGGATCGCTCGACGAGGTCGGCGTCTGCCTCAAGACCAGCTGCCCCAGCTTCGCCGCCGCCTTCGAGCTCTACATCCCTTACCTCACCTGCTCGTCCTGCTACTGCCAGGACGGCTGCAACCTGCCCTGCGACCCAGGGGGCCAGGGCGGCGGCGGGATCGGCGGCGGGGGTCAGGGCGGCGGGGGCCAGGGCGGCGGCCCTGGGGTCTGCGGCTCCTGCGTCCAGGAGGCCCTCGATGTGGGTTTCTGCCCCGAGCAACGGTCAGATTGTTTGGACGTCAACGGGTGCGAGAGCTACGGGCTTTGCTTCTGGCAGGCGGGCTGCTTCGGGGCCCAGAACCCCCAGGCCTGCGCGCAGCAGGCGGGCTGCCAGGGCTCCCAGCAGGCGCGGCAGGCGTTCCGGGAGCTGGCCACCTGCCTGACCTGCAGCGCCTGCCAGGATACCTGTCCGATCAACCCGAACCAGTGCGGGGGCGTGGCCGGCAGCGGGGGGTCGAGCGGCGCGGGGGGCGGCTCGCTGGAGGAGCAGTGCGGCCTGTGCCAGGAGAACGTGGCCCCCGAGATCTGTCAGGTCCAGGTCCAGCAGTGCCTCGACAACCCCTCCTGCGTCGCGCTGTTCGATTGCTTCAACCTTTGCCCGCCAGACGACGACTTCTGCCCCCAGCAGTGCTTCGAGCAGAACCCTCAGGGGCAGCAGGGGTACATTAACCTGGCCGACTGTTACATCTGCCAGGCCTGCCCCGACACCTGCGGCGCGCTCTCCCCTGATTTCTGCGGCTTTTGAGCCCCAGACGGCCGGGATTCAGGGCTTGCACTCGCCGGAGAGCGGGTCGAGATCGCAGCAAGGGTACTGCCCGAGGGCGTGGGGGCAGTGGACGGACTGCTGGATGGCGGCCATGGTGTGATAGAGGCGACAGCGGAGCGAGTTGCCGAAGGCCACGTCCTGGGAGGGGTCCAGCATCAGGGGGATGCTCTGGGCGGCGAGCATGCAGGCGTCGATGTCCGTGAACTGCTCCCCGAAATGCACGGGGCAGATCTGCTGGAGGCGGGCGCAGTAGACTTCCTGGGGGGAACGAAGCTCCTTCGAGCAAGGCCCGCCCTCGGCGTTGTCGAACCCTCCCAGGCTGGCCGCCATGCAGCGCAGCGGCAGATCGCCGCCTTGCTGCGCCTTGCGTAGCTGATCGTAGCGGCACAGGAGGGTGTCGTCCTCCAGCGAGGTCGGGTCGTCGAGGGAGCCAGGAGGGTAGGTGGCGCATATCTCCCTGCACGAGCTCTTGCTCGGGTAAGCCTTGACCGATCGGGGGGGGGAGGAGCTGTCCGCACAGACCTCGGCCGACAGATCGCAGAACTCCTCGCAGGTCGGGACCTTCAGCGGAGCCACGCCTTCCCCACCCTGTCCGGAGGTTCCGGCCTGTCCGGAGGTTCCGGCCTGTCCGGAGGTTCCGGCCTGTCCGGCGCCGCCGGCACCTGATGGTTCCTCCTGGCGTGCGGGGATGTCGAAGATCTGGGCGCAACCCGCGAGGGTCAGGGCGAGGGCGAGGGGGGAGAGGCGCATCAGAAGGTACCCCCGAGGGAGAGGCCGGCGTGGGAGGGGCCCACGGCCGGGATGAGGTGAGTACGCCCGGAGGAGGGCGCGGTCGAGGGGGCGAGGAGGTAGAGGAGCGCGCCGCCCAGGAGCAAGGCTCCGCCGGAGGTGAAGACGACGGTGGCGATGTTGGCGGTGCTCCTGGCGTCGTTGCCGAGCCTGGCTGCATCGGCGTTGCAGCGGGTGCGATCCGCCGGGTTGCAGAGGCGGTCCGCTTCCTTGCTATCGCTGCGGGCCTGGAGCCCGAGGTACGAGCCGAGGCCCACCCCGAGGACCCCCACCCCGGCCAGGACAAGGCCGGCGGTCTTCTGGGCTCCGGAAGGAGGAGGGGCGAGGGGTGGAGCCGAGGCCGGAGGATCCGGAGGAGGGGCGGAGGTCGCGGGGGGTGGCGCGCTGGAGGCGGCGCGGGGCAGGGGCTCGGGGGTGGGGAGCTGGAGCGACTGGGGCTCCTCGCCCTGCTTGATGGTCAGCTCGATCCGGACGGCCTTTTTCCCGGGGCCTGTCACCTCGAAGGTGTGCAAGCCCGGGTCGATGGGCATGGGCCTGCCCCAGAGCTCGCGGGCGATCGGGGCGCCGTTGCGGGTGGCGGTCAGCTCCGGGCTGTCTCCGGAGGGGGGGAGCAGCGTGATACGCGGCACCCGCGGCGAGAGCTCGCTGGCCCGCCGCAGCGCGGTCGCCTCGCGCTTGCCCTGGTTGGCGGCCTTGGCGAGGGACGCCGCCTCGCGGAAGGTGGCCCAGGCCGAGGCGAGCTTTCCCTGTTGCTCGTAGCAGTCGGCCAGGTAGAGCAGCGTGCCGATGCCGGGGTCGAGCTTCTGGCTCATCTCGAGGGCCTTGCAGGCCGCGTCGATCTCCTTGCTGCCCAGCTTCTTGACGCCCTCTTCAAAGAGGACCTCGGCCTGGGCCTTGGCCTCGGGGCTCTGCCCCGCGGCGTGGGACGAGAAGGTGGAGAGGGCGAGCAAGAGGGACAGGGAACGCGCGGAGAGGCTGCTCATGGGGTCACTTGCGGCCGCCAAAATCCGAGCGATCGTCGGTCGGCGGGCGAGAGGGGGGCGATTTGACGGGAACCAGCCGGGGCAGGGAGGGTGCAGGGGCGGCGCCGCTGGGGGCGGGGGTCGCGCTCGAGGCGCTGACCGCGGGGGTCGGGGTGGCGCTGGTCTCGGGCTCCGCCGGGCGAGCCGTCGTGGTCGGGGTCGATGACCCCACCGGGGCGCCGGTCTGCGCCGCAGGCACCGCCGTCGCGGCCTCGGTCTGCGGCGTCCGGAGCGCCAGGAACGCCCCACCCACGAGCCCCCCCACCGCGCATACCCCGTAACCCGACCAGGGCCATCCTGGGCCCGAGGCCGCCCCGGGCCAGCTGTTGCAGCGGGCTGGGCATGCTCTGGAGGGTGGGGGCGATATGGTAGGCCACGGGCGGGGGGGGGAGCGGCGCCGCGGGTACGACGGAGGGGGGGGGTTGGTTTCCAGAAAAAGTGACCTGCAGCGCCCCCACCGAGGGCCGCAGCGAGGCGCCATCGAGGGACGCAGGGGCCAGCGCCGGGATCTCCCGCTGTGCCTCCCCTGTCCGGAACTTCCGGACTTCCTCCTCGATGGCCCGGCGGATCCTGGCGCGCTGCTCCTCGTAGTGCTGGCTCACGTAGCGGCCGATGTCGGCCGGGGTGACGCGCTGGGGCTGGGCGGCGAGGTAGGCGGTGAGGTCGGCCTCCATGGCGGCGGCGGTGGGGTAGCGCTCGGCGGGGTCCGGGGCGAGGGCGCGGAGGGCGATGCGGAGGAGCTCGGGGGGCGCGCTGGGGGCTGCCTCCCGGAGGTCCGGGAGGTCGCGGCTGCTCAGGCGGAACAGGATCCCCGAGTCCGGCACGGCCGCCCACATCCGGACGCCCGCCAGGGCCTCCCAGAGCATGACGCCGACGGAGAAGATGTCGGTGCGGCGATCGACGGGCTTCCCGGTGGCCTGCTCCGGGGGCATGTAGGCGAGCTTGCCCTTGATGGCGCCGGCCTGCGTCTGCGCCGCGGCCCCGGCGGCCTTGGCGATGCCGAAGTCGACGACCTTGACGTGCCCGTCGTAGGTGACGAAGACGTTGTGGGGGCTGATGTCGCGGTGCACCACCTGCAGCGGCGTGCCATCGAAGTCGCACAGCTCGTGGGCGTGGTGCAGCCCCGCCAGCACGCCGCAGAGCACCTGGAGGTGCAGCAGCAGCGGCATCGGCTCGCGCTTGGTGCCGATGTTCCGGGCCCGGTTGAGGGGCTGACCATCGAGGTACTCCATCGCGATGAAGTACTGGTTCCCTTCCTGGCCGACCTCGTAGGTCTGGACCACGTTGGGGTGGTTGAGCCGCGCCGCCAGCCGCGCCTCGTCCAGGAACATGGTCACAAACTCCGGATCCTGGGAGAACTCGGCGCGCGTCTTCTTCAGCACGACCAGCTTGGTGAACCCCCCCTGGCCCAGGGTCACCGCGAGGTACACCTCGGCCATGCCACCGCGCCCCAGTTCAAGGATCGGGTGGTACTTCCGGGTGCCCGGGGAAGAATCCGGCTGCAACTGCGTCACCCCCCAGAGCTAACACAGCCTCTCGGGACCTCAGAAGCACACGGAAGACACCGGAAGACAAAACGAAAAAACCCGGCTGACCGGGTTTTCGTGGTGGGCTAAGAAGGACTTGAACCTTCAGCCAACGGATTAAGAGTCCGCTGCTCTACCAATTGAGCTATTAGCCCTGAGTTTTCAACGTGCCCGCGGGGCGCGCCCGGCCCGATTCGAACGGGCGACCTGCGGATTCGAAGTCCGATGCTCTATCCAGCTGAGCTACGGGCGCCGTGGCTTCCAGCGCCGCGACAGGTGCACTTATACGAACCCAAAACCCGACTGTCAACCAAGAAAATGAAACGGTACAAACGGCGGGTGCAAGAGCAAGACGACGCGCCCGCCGTGGCGCCCCCGAAGGAGGCCCCCTCGACGCTGCTGGATCGGGTGCTGATCGCCGGCGCGGTGGGGGCCACGGTGTTCCTGTTGCTGCAGCTCGTGGCCTTCCGCTACGGGCGGGACCAGGGCATCTACGCGGTGGTGGCGGACGCGATGGTGCGCGGCGGCGCCCCGTACCGGGCTGCCTGGGACTTCAAGCCCCCCGGCATCTTCGCCGTCTACGCCGCCGCCCGGGTGCTCTTCGGGGCCAGCGAGCACGGCGTCCGGATCCTGGAGGCCGCCGGCTTCGCCTCCCTCGTGGGCGCCTTCTGGATCCTGTCGCGGCGCTGGGTGGCCGATGGACGCCCGGGGCTCCTCGGGGGCCTCCTCGCCGTCGGCACCCAGGCCCAGCTCGAGTTCTGGCACACCGGTCAGCCCGAGAGCTTCGGCGCCGTCGCCCTCGCCTGGGCCCTGGTGTGCGCCACCTACGAGCCCTCTGGCCCCGCCGCCCGCCGCAAGGAGCTCGCCGCCTGGGTCGCCTGCGGCGCCCTCTACGCCGCCGCCGCCATGCTCAAGCCCCCCCTCGGCGGCGGCTTCCTCGTCAGCCTCGCCGCCGTCTCCTGGCGCATCTGGCGCCGCAGCGAGCCCGACGCCAGGCCCCGGGCCCTCGCCGCCGCGGGCGCCTCCTTCTCCCTCGGCGGCGCCCTCGTCGTGGGTATGGTCCTTCTCTACTTCGTCGCCAAGGGGGCCCTCGGCGATCTGCACCAGACCCTCTTCGTCTTCACCCCGTACTACACGAAGCTCGGCTTCCGGCCCGAGTGGTTCTGGGGGTTCGTGTACCTGGCCTTCGAGCAGTGGTTCGTCGGTTTCTCCGCCTTCTTTGGCGCGGGCCTGCTGCTCTGGATCGGCCTGCCGACGCTGGCCCCGCGGGAGCGGGAGGGGGCGCTGCATGTGATGGGCGTGGTCTCGCTGCAGCTCGCGGGGGTGGCGCTCCAGGCCAAGTTCTTCCCCTACCACTACGGGGCGGCGCTGCCCTTCGCGGCGCTGCTCTCGGGCTGGGGCTTCTGGAAGCTGTGGCTCCTCGTCCGCGGGGACCTGGCCCGGGTCGCCTTCTTCGCCGCCTTCGTCTACCTGCTGGCGGACGCCCGCGGCGCCACCCGCGACCTGGCGGACACCTTCTGGACTCGCTGCAAGCTGCGGATCGAGGCCGTCCTGAGCCCGGAGCGCCGGGACGCGATCCAGGACGAGCTCTACAGCGTCGCGGACGTCAACGCCGGGGCCAACCGCCAGGTCGCCGAGTGGATCCGCCGCGTCACCCGCGAGGACGCTGCCATCTTCATCTGGGGCTTCGAGCCCGAGATCTACGACCTGGCCCGGCGCCGCCCGGCCAGCCGCTACATCTACAACGTCCCCCAGCGGGTGAGCTGGGCCAACGACAGCCGGCGCGTCCTCCTCGACGACCTGCGCCGTGACCCGCCCCAGGTCGTCGTCGTCGAGCGCCGCGACGTCTTCCCTCACGTCACCGGCAACCGCGACGACAGCGCCGCCGCCCTCCGCTCCTTTCACGAGCTCGATGCCCTGGTCCGCGAGGGCTACGAGTACGCCCGTACCATCGAGGATTTTGACCTCTACGAGCGCCGCTCTGCCCTGACCCCCCCGGGCTCAGCGCCTCGCCAGCCCTCCCACGATCACGAGGACTAGCACCACCAGCACCACCAGCAGCCACCTGCGGCCCCCGCGCCCGGGCGCCCCCTCGGCCACCGGCGAGCGCGGCGTCGGCGCCGCCACCGGGGCCGCCTCGCGCACCCGCGTGGGCTCCTCGACCTCCGCCGCCGTCGGCTTCAGCTGCGCCCGCACCTCCCGCAGCGCCGTCGCCTGCTCCACCGTCTGCAGCGGCGTCTCGTCGCTCGCCACCGGCCCCTTCGAGATCGGCTCCGGCGGCAGCTGGGACACCCGCTGTGCAAAGCTCTGCACCTGCTCCTCCAGCTGCTGCTTCCGCTGCGCAGCCTCCAGCCGCGGCAGGGTCTTCTCCGAGATGTCATCCGTCTTCGAGGTGTTCACCGCCGCGCCCAGCTCGGCCAGCAGCGCGCGGCGCAGCAACGAGGTCCGCGAGAGGGGTGGGTCATCTTCGCCCCTGGGGGCCCGATCCTCGGCGGGAAACAGGGCGAGGAGGGCCTCGCGGGACATGACCTCGGTGGACTCGTCGAAGGTGGGAGCGACGGACGGGAGGGAGCGACGGGAGAGGGGGGAAGCGGGCAGGTCGAGGAGGAGGGTTTCGAGGCGCTCGGCGAGCTGGGCGGCGCTGGAGAGGCGGCGGTTGCGCTCCTTGACGAGGCAGAGCTCGACCAGCTCGGCGAGGGCCGCGGGGACGTGGGGGGCGACCTCGCGGAGGGGGCGGTGGCGCGTGGTGAGGATGGCGGCGAGCACGGCGTTGTAGTTGCCGGCAGGGAAGGGGAGCTCGCCGGAGAGGGCCTCGTAGAGGACGACGCCGAGGGACCAGAGGTCGCTGCGGCCGTCGACGTCGGACTGGCCGCGGGCCTGCTCGGGGGACATGTAGAGGGGCGAACCGAGCACCGAGCCGACGCGGGTGATGTCGTCGTCCCCGTCCCTGCCTTCGAGGATCTTGGAGACGCCGAAGTCGAGGAGCTTGGGCTGGATGTTGCCGGCGCGCTCGCGGTGGAGAAAGAGGTTGGAGGGCTTGACGTCCCGGTGCACCACGCCCTGCTGGTGGGCCTGGTCGAGGGCGCTGGCGATCTCGACGATCAGGGGGCAGAGCTGGGCGGGGTCGAGGCGCGGAGAGCGCTCGAGGAGGGCGTCGAGGCCCTCCCCCCGGAGGAGCTCCATGACGAGGAAAGGGGCGCCTTCCAGCTCGTTGGCCACGCCCAGGTCGTAGATCTCGACGATGGCCGGGTGCTCGAGGCGGCCGCAGACCTTGGCCTCGTTGAGGAAGCGGTGGACCAGCAGCGGGTCCCGGGCAAACTGCGGCAGCATGAATTTCACCGCAAATGCCCGGTCCGTCAGGCAGTTGCGCGCGGCCCAGACCGCCCCCATGGAGCCGGACCCGAGGGGCTTCTCCAGGCGATATTTGCCGCCGATGACGCTATTTGGCTGGAGGCCCTTCATCGACCGTGGGCGCGCAGCCTACGGGGCCCGGGCCCTCCGGTAAAGTATCCGGCCCCCCGGCGGCCCTACCTCGCCTGGCCGCCCAGGAATTCTTGCCCGATCAGCCCGCTGATCGCCGCCACCTCGTCCACGACCCGGGTGAGCACGTCGTGGATCGCCCCCGCCGCGAGCTGCGACGGAGGCAGCTGCCCCAGCCACTCGTCCAGCGCCTGCATGCGCTCCAGCGAGCGCTGCCCGGGCAGGTCCCGCTCGGAGGGGGCCCGGATGTCGCAGAGGCGGTCGTAGGAGACGTGGGCGCAGTAGCGGATCGACCGGGGGAAGCGCGACTCCCGCACCAGGAACGAGGCCGCCGCCTCCGCCGTCACCTGCCCCTGGTGGCGCCGCAGGAAGGGCTCGTGGGCCGAGCAGGCCCGCATCAGCGACAGCCACAGCGCCGTCTCCACCTCCGGGTGCGCCTGCGCCGGCGTCAGCGAGCGGAACAGGTGGTGGTGCATGTCCAGCATCCGCGCCGTCTGCCCCAGCCGCTCCAGCATCACCCCCAGCCAGATGAAATCCAGCGGCGTGTCGTGGAGCATGGCCCCCCGCATCAGCCCCAGCATCAGCTGCGACTGGTGGCGGATCGTCCGGTAAAACTCGTGGCGTTCCCCGCTGAAATCGTTGCGAGCCCCGTCGCTGCCCAGCCACAGGTACAGCTCGTTGCAGGTCTCCCACACCTCCAGCGGCAGCAGGTCCCGCATCGCCCGCGCGTTCTCCCGGGCGGCCCCCACGGTCCGCCGGAGCGCGTTGTGGTTCTGCTCGTCCCACGTCATGTACTCCTGCACCGTGTCCCCGTCCGCCGCCATCGTCGCCCCGAAGCGCCGGTTGAACGACGCCTCCTCGCCGCACACGATCAGCAGCGGTTGCCAGCACTGTCGCGGCTTGAAATCCCCGTCCAGCGCCAGCTCCCGGGTCACGTTCAGGGCCCGCGCCGTGCTCTCCGAGCGCTCGATGTAACGCCCGAACCAGAAGCAATGATCGGCCACCCTCGAGATCACGACGCCACCTCCGCCTGCTGCACCCAGGTGTCCTTCGATCCTCCGCCCTGGCTGCTGTTGACCACGTAAGAACCTTCCTGGAGCGCGACGCGGGTGAGCCCGCCGGGGAGCACCCAGGAGCCCCGGGGTCCGGTGAGGATGTAGGGGCGCAGGTCGACGCGCCGGGGGACCAGGCGGCGGCGCTCCGGATCGAGGGTGGGGCAGGTGGACAGCTCGACCCGGGGCTGGGCGATGTAGCGCCGGGGTTCCGCCTCGATCTGGCGGCGGAAGGCCTCGCGCTGCTCGGCGGTGGACTGGGGGCCCATCAGCATGCCGTAGCCGCCGGCCTCGTCCACCGCCTTGACGACGAGCTCGTGGAGGTGCTCGAGGACGTAGGCGCGGTCCTCCGGTCGAGCGCACACGTAGGTGGGGACCTGGGCCAGCTTCGGCTCCTCGCCGAGAAAGTGGCGGATCAGCGCGGGCACAAAGGCGTAGACGGCCTTGTCGTCGGCGACGCCGTTGCCGGGGGCGTTGACGAGGGCGACCTGGCCGCTCCGGTAGGCGTCGATGAGGCCGCGGACGCCCAGAAGGCTGTCTGGCCGGAAGACCGCGGGGTCAAGGAAGGCCTCGTCGATGCGGCGGTAGATCACGTGGACGCGGCGGGGCCCCCGGGTGGTGCGCAGGTACACCTTGCGCTGCTCGACGTAGAGGTCCGCCGGCTGCACCAGCTCGATGCCGGCGCTGCGGGCCAGGAAGGTGTGCTCGAAGTAGGCCGAATTGTAGGGCCCCGGCGTGAGCAGCACGGCGCAGGTCTCCTCCGGAGGGGCAGGGGAGACCGTGCGCAGCACCTCGGCCAGCTTGGTCGGGTAGTGGTCGACGGGGCGCACCCGGGCCTCGTTCAGCGCCTGCGGGACGACCCGCTTGGAGACGATCCGGTTCTCGAGCACGTAGGAGACTCCCGAGGGCGTCCGCAGGTTGTCTTCGAGGACGCAGAACGCGCCGTCGGGCCCCCGGATCAGGTCGATGCCGGCGATGTGGATCCGCACCTTGCCGGGCGGGACCACCCCCCGCAGCGCCGGCAGGTAATGCTTGGCCCCCAGCACCAGCTCGGGGGGCACGACGCCCGCGGCCAGGGACCGCTGCTCTCCATAAACATCGGCGAGGAAGAGCTCGAGGGCCTGGAGCCGCTGCAGCAGCCCCTCTTCGAGCCGCGACCAGTCCGCCGCCGAGATCACCCGCGGCACGTGGCAGAAGGGGAAGATCTTCTCGGTCCCGCGGTTGTCCGAGTACACCGAGAAGGTCACCCCCTGGTTCAGCAGCGAGAGCTCGGCCAGGCTCTGGGCCCGGGCCAGCTCGGTCGCCGGTTTTTCCAGGAATTTCCCCGGAATTTTCCCCAGCTCGGCCCTCGGTCTCCCCCCGCCATCCACCAGCTCATCGTGGGCCCCCGGGAGCGGTCTGTACGCGTCGTTTTCGCCTGGCACAGCCCGCCACCGTAACGGCTTTTTTGACCTCGATGCAGCCCTCTCGCGCGCCTTTTTCACCGGATACGCGGCGGAAACGTGGGTGAAACTCAGCGAGCAACCCGGCGACGCTGGAGCCACAGCAGCAGGCGGACGAAGCCGAAGACCGGGAGGCCGAGGAGCAGGCCGACGGGGAGCAGGACGCCGGCGAGGCGGATCCCGCCGTGGAGCACCGCCGAGGTGACCTCCCGGGCGTCGCGGCTCGCCTTGACCAGGGTGGTGCCCAGGCTCGGATCGGGGGCGTCCTCCAGCAGCGAGAGCTGGACGGTGGAGAAGCTCGCCTGGCGGTCGAGCAGGTTGCGGCGCCCCTCCATGCGCTCGATCTCGCCCCGGATCTCCCCGAGCTGCTTCTGCACCGCGAGCAGGTCCGTGACGTTCTTCGCCTCCTTGGCGATCTCGAGGAGCTGCGCCTCGATGGCGCGCTGCGCCTTGAGGCGCGCCTCGAGGTCGTAGAACTCGGCGCTCACGTCCTCGCTGGTCACGCTCTCGTGACGGACCTTGGTCCCCAGCGCCCGGAGCGCCCCCAGCGCCTCGCTCAGCTTCTCCGAGGGGACCTTCAGCGTCATCGACACGTTGACGCCGTTCCCCTCGCCGGTCTCGCTCTCGCTCGAGCTGACCACGTACCCGCCGAGCCGCTCCGCCACCTGCGTCGCCTTCTCCCGCGAGGCCCTCGCGCCCCCGGTCTCCAGGTTCAGCGTCGCGTTCTTGACGATCTTCCGGGGCATCGCCTCCGTGCCCTTGCTGCCCTGGGCTTGCCCACCGGCCACCGCCGGGGCCGCCGCCGGCGCCGCCGCCATGTCCGACATCGAGGGCGCCTCTCGCTTGGCGCAGGCAGGCGTCGCCAGCGAGGTGAGCAGCAGCAGCAGGACGAAGGACAGCGAGCGGGGCGAGGTGGCGGCGAGCATGTGCTCCTGACGTTACCCCCGCGGGTCGCTCAGCGAGCAGCTCTTCAGCCGGAACCCCGGGGCTTTGTCCCGGGCGGCCTGGGTGCGGCCTTGCGCAGCCGCTCGATCTCCGGCGGCAGCCTGGTCTGCCCTGGCTGGTAGAGCCGCGTGGGCTCGTTGTCGCTGAACTCCTCTGCTTCGGCCCCTCCCGCAGGGGGCGCCGGGGCAGGGGCCGGAACCGCCGGCCTCGCCGCAGGGAACGGCCTGGGAGCGGTGGGCTCCTCCCGGGGGATCGGCGCCCGCACCTCTGCCGGGGCTGACCCTCGCAGCAAGGGGGGCGGTTGTAGCGGGTTCTGCCGTAGCGGCGCCGCCTGGGCCCTCCGCTGCGCCGCACGGATGATCTCCTCGGCTTCTTCCTCCCCGAGCGGCCGCGAGGGGGTCGTGAACTCCGCGTCCATCACCACCGGCGCCACCGGCACCGGAGGCGGCGCGACCTCGGTCACCTCGACATCAAACAGCCCGCCCCCCTCGTCCACGTAGGTGTCCGGGTTGAGGCGCGGCAGCGGGCGGATCGGTTCTCGCTTCTTCTTTTCCGGGGCCGGTGGGCGGCGCGGCGCAGGCGGCGCGGGCGGCGCAGGGGGCGCGGGTGGAACAGGGGGCGGGGGCGGGGCGGAGGCGAGCTGGCGCGCTGCCTCCAGCTTGCGGGAGGCCCGGGACAGATCGGCGCGGAGACGGACAAGGGCCTCCTGGAGCTCGGCCGCGCTCTGGAAGCGCTGGCCGGGGTGCTTGTGCATGGCCCGCCGCAGCACCGGCTCGAAGTCCTCGGCGAGCGCAGGCCGCAGGCTGCGCAGGGGCTTCGGCTCGCCAGAAAGGATCTGCACCAGCAGCGCGTTGTAGTTGGGGGCGAGGAAGGGACGCCGACCCGCCAGGCACTCGTACAGGATGACGCCGACCGCGTAGAGATCCACCCGGTGATCGATGCGCTCCCCCCGGGCCTGCTCCGGGGCCATGTAGTAGGGCGTCCCCATCACCATCCCGGTGCGTGTCAGGTGCAGATCCGCGTCGAGGGCGGTGACCTTGGATATGCCAAAGTCAAGCAATTTCGGTATGGGCTCGGCGCTCCCGTGGGTCCGCGCCAGGAAGATGTTCTCGGGCTTCAGATCCCGGTGCACGATCCCCTTGCGGTGGGCCGCGGCGAGCGCCCCCAGGATCGGCAAGATCGTCTCGAAGACCACCTCCGGATCGAGGGCGCCCTCCTTGTTGATACGCTCCGCGAGGGTGTCCCCGCTGAGGCACTCCATGACCAGGAATGGCGTTCCATCCTCGAGCTTCCCCACGTCGTAGAGCTCGCAGATGTTCGGGTGTCCGATCGAGCTGACCACGCGCGCCTCGTGCTGGAACCGGCTCACCGCCTCGGGCTTGGCCGCGTTGGACGGGTGCAGCACCTTGAGCGCCACGGGCCGCCCCAGCACCAGGTGCTCGGCCTCGTAGACCGCCCCCATGCCTCCCTCGCCCAGCACCGCCCGGATCCGGTAGCGCCGATCCACCTCCTTGCCGACCAGCGCCTGCACTCCGGGCGATGCCCGCACTGGCCTCGCCGGCGCCGCGGCGGCCGCAGGCAGGGGCGGCGGCGCGGGGCGGGGCTCGGCGCCTCGGCGGGGGGCGGGGGCGGGCCGCACCGGACGGCCCGTCAGGGGACAGGTCGCTTCGGCTATGTTATGCGGCAGACCGCAGTGGGCGCATCGGACAAATCGCTGGCTCACACGAACCCTTTTTCCCGATTTTTGAAGCTAGCGCACAGCGCACCCTCCCGGCAACCTTGGCCAAGCTCCAGCGCCTCCGGACCGCCCTGGTCGAGCGGTGGCAACGCCACCGACGCGTCGCCCTCGCCCTCGCCGCGGTGACCCTCCTCGGCGCCCTGCTCTGGGCCGGACGGGCCCCCACCTTGCGGCTGATCAACCCCCACGGCGAGCCTGTACTCCTGCTGATCGACGGCAAGGAGTGGGGCTGGATCCCCCCTTCCTCCACCGAGACCCCGGGGGCGGGTCGCTCCCTCCGCCTCGCCCCGGGGCTCCACAAGCTCACCTTCCGCTCTGCCTCCGGGGCCCCTCTCGACGAGCTCCAGCCGGACCTCTACCCCAACGGCCATTACCTCGTCGCCCCGGGCGAGAGCGACCAGTGCTTCTGGATCGAGCACACCGCCTACGGGCAGGCCCAGCCCCAGGCCCCGCCGCTCCGCAAGCTCCCCCCCGAGCAGCGCATCTGGGCCCTCCCCGACGAGGTCGACGCCTGGTTCTTCCCCACCCCTCCTCCTTCCTCCGATCGACGCTCTTCCGGGGGCACCCGCACCGCCGTCCGCCAGTCCCGCTGCGGCTTCGAGCCCTGGCGCTGACCCCGGGCTCACGCCCTCGTCTGGTCGAACGCTCGCCTCAGGTCTCGACCGGTCAGCAGCGACTTCAGCTCCGCGGGCTCCTCGTCCCACAAGATCTCCTCCCCCGCGAGCCCCTCGGCGCCCACCCGCTCGTGGAACCAGCGGCGATGAAAGGCCTGCGCCCGCTCCTGGCGGTGAAACGCCCGCAGGAGCTCCCCCACCGACACCCACCGCTCCGCCTCTCCGGGCTCCTGCTCGGCCCCTCGGTACGGCCCGGCCCCTCCCGTCACCCCCGCGGGCTTCCCTCCGCCGATGGCCTCCAGCGTCGAAAGAAGGCGGCGCTCCAGCCATGGCAACGCCTCCTCGGCGGCCCCCGTCGTCGTCGACAGCAGCAGCAGCGCCTCTGACTCCGCGCGCACCGTGTGGCGCGTGCCGAACCGGCTCCAGTTTAGCCGCTGCCTCACCTCCGCCCGGATGCTCCCGGTCCCGATCAGCCGCAGCAACGCCGCCCGTAGCAGCACGAAGGCCGAGGCACGCCGCTTCGTCTCCAGCATCTGCCGGCTCGAAGGGCTCCGGAACCCCCCCGCCACGCTCACCTTGCCTTCCCCGCGACCTCGCCCCTGCGCCTGGCCCTTCGGCCACAGCTCGAGCTGACCTTCGGTGGCGCAGGTGTCATCCTTGACCTTGAAGCGGGCCGGCCCCTCCTCTTGCCGGGAGAGGCGCAGCCACGACGCGGCGACGCCCCCCAGGAGCGCCAGGACCACCTTGAACCAGAGCGGGAGCAGGTGGGCCCGGGGATCAACGAGCCGGAGCACAAAGAACAGGAGCAAGGCCGGGAAGAACAGGCGCCGGAGCAGGTCCTTCCGTTGCTCCTGCCGCCCGCGCGCCTCGCCCCCCTCGTCCCGCTGCCAGGAGACCTCCCCGCGGCGCATCGCCTGGTGATCGCAGCGTGGAGATTTCTGCTCGAGCGCTCCTCCGCAGACGGCGCAGAACGAGGGGAGGGAGGTCATCGTGGTCCGCGCACAGACTCCATCGGATCCTGGTTCCTGACCAGCCCCCGCCCTCGAACCGGGTCCCGGATGCGCTATAGGCCCCCGCTCATGGCCTCCGCACCGATCGACACTGGCTCCGCGCAGGGGCGCTCCCTGCGGGATCTGCGGCTCGCGCTCCGGGTCGCCTCCGAGGTCACGGAGCTGAACCTCGCCGGCAGCGTCACCCGCAAGCGTCTCCGCGATCTACCCCCCACCATCGCCTGTTTCACCGAGCTACGCACCCTCTCCCTCTCCGACAATTTTCTCGAGGCGCTCCCCCCCCAGATCGGCTCCCTCCCCAGCCTCCAGACCCTCGACCTCTCCCGCAACCCGGAGCTCCGCTCCCTCCCCCGGGAGCTCGACCGCCTCCAGCGCCTCTCCGAGCTGCGCCTCCTCGCCGTCCCTTGTATGGAACTTCCAGATGCCTTCGCGACGATGGCCAGGATGGGCGGCCTGCGGTCGCTGGCGCTGGGGGACAGCTCGTGGGAGGTGATGCCGGAGGGGCTCGCGGGGCTGGCCACCGTGGAGCGGCTGGTGCTGGCGGTGGGGCAGCGGCTGGCGCTGGGGGAGACGCTCCGGCTGGTGGCGGCGATGCCGGCGCTCCGGTACCTGGAGCTACGGATGGATTTCCGGGAAGATTTGCCGGAAGAGCTGGGGTTGCTCCAGGGCCTCACGGAGCTGCAGATCCGGGGCAAGCTGTACGAGCTCCACGGGGCCCTGGGGGGCCTGGCGGGGCTCCGGCGCCTCGACATCTGCAAGGTGGGGCTGCGGGCCCTGCCCCGGACCATCGGGGGCCTGGCGTCGCTGGAGGAGCTGGTGCTCGAGGGCAACGTGCTGGGGGAGCTACCGGACGGGGTCTTCGAGCTGGCGCGGCTGCGCGTGCTCGACCTGCGGCAGAACCGCCTGCGGGAGCTGTCGCCCCGGGTGGCGGCCCTCGGGGCGCTGGAGGAGCTTGACCTCCGCGGCAACCGCCTCGCCCGCCTGCCCGCGGCGCTGGGCAAGCTGGCCGGCCTGAAGCGGCTGGATGTCGGCTTCAACCGGCTCAAGGGGCTCCCCCCCGAGCTGTCCCAGCTCACGGCCCTGGAGAAGGTCGACCTGGCCCACAACCTGGACCCGGAGGCCGCGGCGGACCTCTCCCTCGACCGCATGTCCGCGCTGACCGAGCTGGAGATCAGCGACGCCCAGCGAGGGCAATTGCCCGACGACATGCGGGCGCTGGAGCAGCTGCGCGTCCTGCGCCTCTCCCTGAAGGAGCTGCGGGCGCTGCCGGCCTCGATCCGCCACCTCCAGCGGCTCGAAGAGGTGCACCTGCGGACCCCGGCCCTGGACCTGGACGACGCCTTCCCCAAGCTGGGCGCGCTGGCGTCCCTGCGCCTGGTGGATCTGAGCGAGCTGGCCCTCGGCCGGCTCCCCGAGTCCATCGGAGCGCTGCGCCAGGTGGAGCGACTGCTGCTCGGAGGCAACCGGCTGATGGCGCTCCCGCCAGAGCTGGGGCGCTGCGCCGCGCTGCGCGCCCTGTCGCTGGAGAGCAACTGGCTGGAGCAGCTCCCCCGGGAGCTGGGGGCGCTGGTCGAGCTGCGCTCCCTCAACCTCAGCTTCAACCACCTGGCGTCGCTCCCCGCGGAGCTGGGAGAACTGCGCCACCTGGAGGACCTGGAGCTCTGGAAGAACCCTCTGGCCGATCTCCCCCCGGAATTCGCCCAGCTCGGCGCCCTGCGCCGCCTGTCCCTCGGCTTCACCCGTTTCGAGGAGCCCCCCGCCGCCCTCGCGGGCCTGGTGTCCCTCGAGGAGCTGGCCCTCCGCAACAACCAGCCCACCATCGACCTCGGTCAGCTCTTCGCCGTCATCGCCTGCCTGCCCTCGCTGCGGCGCCTCGACCTGCGGACCAGCGAGCTGACCAGCCTCCCCCGGCAGATCGCCCTCCTCTCCTCGCTCGAAGAGCTTGACCTCACCGGCAACCGCATCTCCTCCCTGCCCGACGAGCTGGCCGCTCTGACCCGCCTCAAGGCCCTCGATCTCGACTGGGATCGCCTCGACAAGGAGCAGCGCTCCCTCACCCGCCGTTCGCTCCCTGGCAAGGGCTGGCAGGGCACCCGCTTCGGGCCCATCATGCGCTTTCGTCGCCTCTGACCCGACGGAGGATCTCCGTGCTCGCTCGCGCTGGGGTGGCTGCCTGGTGCCCCCTTGCGAACGAGGAGGCGAGCACCAGGAGCGCATCGTCGAGGCGATCCGCAAGCCGGGCCTGGCGCTGCTGCAGTCGAGGACGACGCTGTGCTGGCTGCGTGGGCCGATGACGCGCCACGACCTGCGGCGGCTGACGCGACCGGCAGGGTGAGTCAGCGCAAGGCTTCGTCGGCGCTGGCGGCGGTGATGGCGAGGTCGAGCCAGCGCTCCAGCGTGTCGAGGTCGTGGCAGGCCGCCAGCTGCGCCGCCTGCGCTTCGCTCACCGGCAGGCCCCGACGCCGCAGCACCCGCCCCACCGCTCGCCGCGCCTCTTCCACCTTGCCCGCCCTCGTTCCCTCGTCGAGCCCCAGCTTCTTGCCCTTGTCGAGGCCGAGGAGATGGGCCTCCTCGCGGAGCCGATTCTCGTATTCTTCCACCAG
>JALOQB010000188.1 GCA_025453595.1 Polyangiaceae bacterium | reverse complement strand
ATCGGCCCCCTTGCCGCGGGCGTGGGCTGCGCAAGCCCACCGTTTCCGCGAAGCCCCCGGGGCGCAGCCCCACCCATCCCCTTGCCGCGGGCGTGGGCTGCGCAAGCCCACCGTTCCCGCGAAGCGCCCGGGGCGCAGCCCCCTCTTTCCCCAGCATCAGGGCTGGACGATCCCGCACCAGACCTCGCGCCACTGGCCGGCTTCGCGGCGAGCGCAGGCAGCGGTGAGCCCGGCTGGGGCCATGCTCTGCTGACAGGCCAGGAGGCCCCTGCATTCGACCCCGTGGCCTGCTGTGCAGCGGCTCTCGACGGAGCAGGAGGAGCTCTGGGTCGAGAAGCCGTCGCCGACGTAGCGTGCGCACAGGCCGAGGTCGGTGGAGGTCAGATCGCAGGCTCGACGGAGCAACACATCGGACTCTTCCGGGGCCCTGGGCCTGGTGGTGTGGGCGAAGGCTCCGAGGACACAGGCGCGGGCCTGTCCGGCCTGGCAGCCTCGGAGCGCCAGCGCAAGGCCACGGAGCTTGAGCTGTTCGTTCCCGGGGAAGCGTTCGGCCAGATCGAAGTGCTCTCTGGCCAGCACGGTCCACCCTTCACTGGAGCCGAGGGGACCTCGCGGCCCCACGGCGAGCTGGGGAGCGGCGAGGATCAGGGTCACCCCGAAGAGGACCGCTGCGGCGCGCCCCTTGGTCCAGCGACGGCCATGCACCTGGACCAGGGACCAGGCCGCGAGGGAGGGCCCAGCGATCGCGGTGGCGATGGCGCCGATCGCCACCACCGGGACCGTTCGTTCCAGGATGGCGCCGAGGCCCATCCCGATGGCTGCCCAGAAGGCGCCACCGAGCACGGCCCCCAGCAGCTCTTCGGTAGGGGAGCGGCTCCAGGGCAAGGCGTGGCGGTAAGCGCGCAAGGCCGGCGGTGTCTCGTCACGGAACCCCAGCTTCAAGCCGACCCCGAGGGGGAGCAGCACCACCAGGATCGCGACGGGGAGCAGCACGGCCAGGTCGTTCCTGGGCAGCAGGTGGAGCCGCATGGCTCCGCGCAGGACGCCCAGGAGCGACAGGAACAACCCACCCACGAGCGCCCCTGCTTGCAGGGACTCCTGCACGGGATTTCGTCGGGCACTGCGGCGCGGAGCGGAGCTCATCGCTGGCGCCTCCGGAGGGCCAGGAGCCCCACCGCCCAGAGGGAAAGGAGCGCAGGGAGGCGCGGGGAGCGCTCGTGGGTCAAGCTACACCCTGGTGGGGGGATGTCAGGGGCCGAGGGCAAGCGCGGGGGAGAGGAGGAGGGGCTGGGGAGGGGTCCAAAGCGGAGCTGGCATGCCTCTCGCTGGCCGCGCAGGCAGGCTTTTTCTGCGGACTCCCGGGATAGTTGGGGGTCCGATGATCGGGAGAGGAGCGCGAGTTCGAGGCAGCCTTTGGGGGCGCCGCTTTCGCAGGTTTTCCGTGCGATGGAGAGGGCCTCGGTGGGTTTCCCTTCGGAGGCGAGGAGACGGGCGGCATGAGCGCAGCTCTCGCCGACGTTCTCGGGGAGGTGGCCTGCGGGGGCGAGGGAGCAGGCGCGTCGATGCAGCTCCTCGGCGGGTTGGCCCTGGCGCTGGGCGAGGGAAGCGGCGGCGGCGCAGCCCTGGGCAGAGGGGAGGGGAGCATCGAGGCAGGCCCGGGCGAGGAGGGCTCTGGAGCAGCCTTCTTCGGGTACCGCGAGGGCGAGGTCGACACAGGCGCGGCCGCCGAGGCGCTCGCACACCTCGGCGCGTGTCTTCTGGAGCTGGTCGAGGGGCCCGGCGGCGAGGCGATCGAGCAGGGCATCGCACCCCTCTGGTTCGCCCAGCTTGCAGGCCTTGTCGAGGGCAGCCTCCTGGCCTTCCGTGGGGGTCCGGGCGAGGGCGAGGCAGGCCGCGTGGATGGCGAGCCCGCAGCCCCGTTCGAGGGCGGTGGTGGAGGGGGAGCGCTTGAGGGCGAGCAGCTCGACGCAGGAGGGGCCATCCCCGCTGCTACAGACCTCGTCGAGCTGCTTGAAGAGGGCCTCGGCGGGGGCCTGCCGCGCCATGAAATCGAGGAGGTCGATCGCGCGCCGACAGGCGGGGGCGTGGCGAGATTCGCAGGATTTTTGATACACCGCGAGGGCGCCTTCGAGGGAAGCGGTGTCGGTCGTACGAGGGCTATCTCCGGCCTCTTCCCCCAGGACGCCGGGGCGCTCCTGCCAGAGCCCCAGCAGCAGGCAGTCGGGCTGAGCTCCGGCGGTGCAGCTCTGCTGGGCCAGATCGAGGGAGCGCCCTTCCATGCGCGCTGCGGCCTCCTCATCTCTGGGGAGCACCGTGCCTTCCCGGAGCAGGCGGGCCAGGTGCCTGCAGGCAGGGGCGTAAGCGTTGGTGCAAGCGCTCCGGAGCTGGTTGGCGCCGTACGGTGGGGTCAGCTCGGGGTGTACCTGCTGGAGCGCAAGTTCACCGAGGGCACCGCAGGAGCCCGGGTCCGAGCCCATGCACCCCCGCCGGAAAGGCGCCAGGGCCTGGGCGGGTAGCTCGCGTTGCAGCAGCCGACCTGCGCGGCGGCAGGCCATCGGATCGTTGCGCTCACAGCCAGCCACCAGCGCATCCCGGGTGAGGCGCGGAGAGCGAGGTACCCCCAGGCCAAGCTCGAGGAGCGCGGCGAGCTGGGTACAGGCCGCGCCCTCGCCCCGGATGCAACGAGCTTCCAGCCCTCGGGCCTCCTCGCTCGCTTCGGCAGGCAAGGTGGCGACGGTCAGCACGGGCGGCGCCACAGGGGCAGCGGGCGCCCCGGCTCCGGAGGATGCGGGGGCCGAGGCAGCGGTCGAGGCAGCGGGCGCAGCGAACGAGGGGCAGGGCAGGGGAGCAGGGGGGGGCCGGGGCGCGCTGGCGCTGGCGCTGGTCACCTGCTTCACGGGGAGCGAGCTGAGGCGCTCGCAGGAGGCGCGATCCCCCTTGAGGCAGGCCCCTTCCAGCAGCATCGCCCCTGCGCGCAGGGTCGAGCTCTTCGGCTGAGCGAGGGCGACCCCGAGGGTACGGCAAGCGACCACGTCCCCTCGATCGCAGGCAGGGAGGCAGCCATCGAGCTGATCCGCGGAGCAGGTGGAGGCCCCGGGGGAGCAGCCCGGGAGCAGGTTCGCCGCCCACGAGAGAAGAAACAAGCCAGCGGCGCGCTTCGCCCGCAAATCCATGAGGCGCCAAGGCTAACCGGATTGCCCCTGCAACGTCCACGATCTGCGTGAGAAAAACATCGCGAGCGAGGCCGGATGCTAGCATACCCGGCCATGGCCAAGCCCATCGTGGTCCAGTTCCGAGGGAAGACCTCCTCGTTTGAACACCGCAAGATCGATCGAGGCAAGATCTACGGCAAGAAGATCCGCCTGCCGCTGGACCCGGACGGGTACCCCTGCGAGCGGGCTCAGCTCTCCGAGGACGGCGCCCTGGTGCTCCGGCCTGGCATGGTCAGCCAGGGCTACTTTGATCCTGCGGGAGAGTGGATCCCGACGGGCGATCTGCTGGGCCTGGACCCCCAGGGAGAGCCTGTACGACTGGTCCCGTCCACCCTCGGCGTCCCCCAGGATGCAACGCCCATCGAGCCGTGGGAGGCCCTGGAATTCCAGGTCAACAGCGTCCACCTCCTCGCCCCTGATGCGCTGGATCCCGAGCTGGATGATGCGCTGCTCCGCGGCACCATCCTCCGCTTCCCCTTCAATTACGGGGCGGATTTTCACGCAGAAACCGCCCTCCTGGTCCGCAACGACGAGGGCACCTTCTGCCTGGTCGGTGTCCCCCTGTTGCCCTCCTGGGCCGAACCCAACGACGTCCCTGTCTACGACGAACCTTCCGACCTCGGCGACCTCGACTTCGAGATGTTCTGAGCCATGTACCGACGCATCCACCTCACCAACGCTTCCGGACGCGACGCCATGGTCTCCATGGCCATCGTCCCTCACGAGACCTCTCCGCGCCTTGGCCTGCGCAACCGGCCGGTCTCCTTCCGCCGCTACGTCGCCTGCACCCAGGAGACCTCCCACGAGGCCCTCTCGCGGCGCCTGGGCGAGGACTACAGCCAGGCCCTCATCGAGGGGGACCCGGAGATCGACCGCGAGACCGTGGGCCGCACCATCCCGGGCTCTGTCTCCATCCTCCTCTCCTCGCGCGGTGACGTGCTCCACGCCTCCCCGGCCGTCGTCGAGGCCATCCTCGGCCCTGACGGCGCCGAGCGCGAGCGTCGCCAGCCCGTCGACGCCCCCGCCAACGTCCACGACGAGGAGCCCCTCCGCTGGACGGGACGCAAGATCCCCCTCCGCGATCTCGCCCGCCGCTTCACTTTCCGCAGGACTATCCAGATTTTCCATACAGACGGCCTGACCTACGATTTCCTCCTGGCGACCGCGCGCCAGCTCGATGAAGAGCGCTGCGCGGTGCTCCTCGGGGCCGGGCCCAGGGGGGCAGAGCCTCTGGTCTTCGAGGCCAACGGGCGCCCGTACCGGGGCTTCCTGTCGGGGCGCATCGACCCGTCGAACCCCGAGCGTTACCGGCTGCTCCTGCACCTCAGCGACATGGAACTCAAACCACCCCCTCCGGACGCGCTCACCCCTCCACCTGCCCCTGTGGCCCCCAACGACCCATGATCACCACCACCACCGCGACCCCGCTGGGCGCCGCCCGGCTCCACCCTCCTGGTTCGCTGCTCGACCCGGCCCTCGCGGCGCAGCTCCGGAATTACCGACGCCGGGTCCTCTCCGGGGTCTTCACCGTGAGCCCCGGGGAGCTCCCCTCGTTCCTGCCTCCGGGGGCGCTCCACGCCACCGCGCTCCCCGGCGGTAGCCCCTGGTTCCTGGTCCTCGACCCGGAGCAGCCTGCCCTGGTGAGCCCCGCCGGACAGGTCATCGAGGGGCCCGTGCCCTTGCTCGACGAGGTCCGCGCGGCGCTGCCTCGCGCCGTGGGGCGGCCGGTCATCGCCGGCGAGCTGGTCTCCAGCGCGCAACCCCTCGATGCGTTGCTCCGCTCGGGCCCCTCGGCGCCCCTCGATCAGCTCTCCTTCGTGGGCCTTGACCTGCTCTCCGGCGGGGACACCCGGGCCCGCGCCCCTCTCGCTTCCTTCGAGGACCGCGCCGGCACCTTGCAGCGCCTCCTCGACGGCGGCGCCCTCGCCCGCGCGGCCTCCATCGCCCGCGTCGCCAGCCCGGACGCCGTCGCCTCGCTGTACCGCGATCTCGTCGACTCCCACCGCGCCCGCGGGTTGCTGCTGCGCTCCCCCCAGGATCGGCTGCTCAAGGTGATGCCCACGCTCACCCTCTTCGCCTCCGTCGTGGGCTACACGGAGCGCGCCAGCGGCGGGGAGGCAGGCGCGCTCTTGCTCGCTCTTCGACGCCCTGACGGGGCCTTCCAGCCGGTCGAGCTCTGCACCCACCTCGGCGACGCGGACGCTCGTCGCTCGCTCCTCGGGACCCTCGCCCCCCTCGCGGCCCCCTCCTCGTTCCATCACCCGGGCGCCCACGGGGAGCTGGTGCGCTTTGTCCGGCCCGAGATCGCCGTCGAGGTCCGCGCCAACGACGCGGTCGCGGACGACTCCCTCGGCCTGCCCCTCAGCTCCATGGCCCTCTCCTTTGACGCCGGCTCCTGGTCCTCCATCACCCTGGCCCCCACGGCCCGCCTGGTGGCGGCCCGGGTCCTCCGGGTGCTCCCTCCTCACGAGACCATGAAGGCGCTGATGGGCATGGCCCAGCTCGCGGATCGTTGCTGGCTCGATGGCCTGGAGCGACCCCTCCGGCGACCCTCCGGTGGCCCCAGCGTCCTGATCCGGCGCGAGGTATGGGTGAAGGAGAGCAAGGGCAAGAAGACCGTTCGCAAGCTCGTGGCCTGGAAGACCAACAAGGAGGGCGACCCCCTCTTCCCCCCCTACGTGGTCCACTGGACCGACTACAACCCGAGCCGGCGCGAGCCCCTGGAGCGCGAGGTCCACCCGGCCCCCTCCGAGGAATCCGCCAACGCCATCGCCGAGCGCCTCCTGGGGGAGGAGATCAAGAAGGGCTGGCAGCGTATCGCGTGAGGCAAGCGCTGCTCAGGGCAAGCAGCTGACCTGCCCCGTCTTCCCCCCGCATTTCGAGAACCCCAGGCCCTTGCAGAAGTAGCTGCGCGTCTTGCCCCCGATGCAGTACTCGATCGAGGTACCGTCGCACTTGGCGGGCGCCTTGGGGTTGCATGTCCCGGCGTCGGAGGGGGGCGCCACGCAGGCCCCGATCGCCCCCGGATCGGCCCCGGTCGCGCACTTCATGCCGGATTTCCCGCACTGCACCTTGACCTCGTGGCCGCTCACGCACGACACCTGCTCGTCGTCCTTGCAGTGCGGTGCGCTCTTGCCGTCGCAGGCCGGGGCCGCCCCCGCGGCGCAGGTGATCTTCCCCTCGTGCTTGACGCAGCTCAGCCCGAAGGCCGAGCAATCCATGCTGACCAGCTTGCCCCGGTCGCAGGAGAAGATCTTCTGCCCGTTGGGCGAGCAGGTCGGGGTACCGTCTGCCGGGAGGTCCGCCGGGCAATCCCCCAGGGTGCAGGTCGCCTGCCCTTGCCGCGCCGAGCACTGCTCCCCGAAGCGAGGGCAATCCCGGATCTGCACCAGCTTCTCGTTCAGGCAGGTGAGCGCCCGCCCCTCGTCGTCGCAGAACCCCACCGCCTTCCCCTTGCCGCGCCCCTTGCAGCTGTCCTGCGACGCCCCCCGGAGCGCGCACTCCCGCAGCTCCTTGCACGAGTTCGACTGGAGCCCGCACTCCCGCAGCGGAACCGAGAACTTCAGCCCCTCCGCGCTCGACAGCGTCGACTGCACGTAGGCCACGCACTCGCCAAAATCACGCTTCGGCGGCACCAGCGGCACCTCCGGGCACCCGAGCAGCAGCGCGCACATCTCCTCGATGTCCTCCAGCGCTGGCGGCACCACCACCCCCTGCGCGGCCAGCGCCACCGCCGGCGCTATCCCCCCTTCCACCGCGGGGATCACCGGCGCCGGGTTCAACCCCCGCGCGTCCGCGAGCCCTGCCCCGTGGGCCACGAGCCCCCCCGCCAGCAGCAACCCCAACAGACCCGCGACAAGGTTTCTCATCCGCTTCCCTTCTCTCTTGGACGCCCTGGCCTCCACTTTATTCGACAGTGTGCCCCGGGAAAACTCCTCGCGCCAGCCCCCCGAGGACCCACCTCCTCACCCCCTGACCCGGTCGCCAGGTTCCCCGTGAAGCCGCCCCGCCGGTCTGCTACGCAACGCCCCTGCCGCCTCCGCGGTGGGACCGTTGTATGGAAAAAATCTACAGAAGCTCCCTCTGCTTCCTCCTGCTCTGCGCTGCCTGCGGCAAGGGCTCGGGGGGGGCTCCCCACGGCTCCGCGCCCGCGACCAGCGCCGCCTTGCTCCCCCCCGAGGAGGTGGACGCCGGGCCCACGCGCAAGGCAGAAAAGGGGGCTGCCGCGGGCGAGCGGGTCAAGATCGAGGGCGGGGCCATGACCGTCGGGAGCACCCCGGGCGACGAGGGGCGCGACCCGCTCCTGGAGCCAACCTTGCTGGCCGTCGAGCTGGGCCCCTTCGAGATCGACAAGCTGCCGTTCCCCAACGATCCGACCAGACCGCCCCGCGCCGCGATCAGCCGGGACGAGGCGCGGTCGCTCTGCCAGCAGCGGGGCGGGCGCCTCTGCACCGAGATCGAGTGGGAGCGAGCCTGCAAGGGCCCCGGGGGCGATCTCTACGGCGCTGGCAACCGCTGGGATCCCTCCTGCGCCCAGAACCTGGCCTCCTGCGCCTCGGGCTTCGGGGTGCTGGGGCTCGGGGCGGCGCTCCGCGAGTGGACCGACAGCGACGCCCCTGCGCCCGAGGGCGGAGACCGCCGCGTCGCCGTCGCCCGCGGCGCTGCTCCCACCGAGGAGGACGCGAACCACCGCTGCGCCCGCCGGGCCCTCCTCGACGCCTCCTCCCGCGGGCCTGAGCTGGGCTTTCGCTGCTGCTGGGGGCCCCCCAACGCCGCCGCCATCCCCGCCCCCAGGAGCGGCGAGCCCACCGTCAGCAAGACCGAGATCGATCTGAAGATCGTCAGCAAGATCCTCTCGGCCTCCCCCCGCCTCGCCCCCTACGCCCGCGACCTCGCTTTCTTCAAGGAAGAAGAGGCCATCAAGGCCGTGCTCCAGCGGGGCGACGCCGGCGCCGCCAAGCCCGGTCCTGTCCTCACCACCAGCCCTATCCTGTGGTCCGCGGTCCCCACCGAGGAGGTGGTCGTCCTCGCCCTCAAATCCAAGAACGCTTCCCTCATCGTCGCGCTCTTTCGCCTAGGCGAGGATCGCTACCGCCTCGGCTCCAGCCTCGTCCTCAAGGACGAGGCCGGCCCCGTCGTCCTCTCGTACACCTCGTTCAACAAGAAGCGCGTCCTCTGGTCCACCTGCTGGGAGTGCTCCGGAGAGCAGGGCTCCGTCGAGTACCGCGACAACAGGCGCCTGGTCATCCTCCACCACTGAACGTCAGCCACGTCGCCAGCGCTCGCCGCCGCACTACCAGCTCGCGCAGCGGCCTCGGGTGCACCAGCCACTGCTCGTAACCCCCGGCCTGGAGCAGCCTCGCCAGCGCCCTCTCGTCCAGCGCCGTCAGCCGCCCGGCCAGCCCCCCGGGCCACCGGCGGTAGCGCTTCAGCTTCGCCAGCTGCTGCTCCACCGCGTAGGCCTCCGGGTGCTCCAGGAACGCCCCCTGGCTGTCCAGCAGCCAGATCCGACCCCCCGGCTCCTGATCGAAGGTGCGCCGGAGGATCGACGCCGAGAGGTAGTCCAGCACTTGCACCTCGATCCAGTCGGCCACCTCCTCGACCTGGGCCGCGGCGACCGGCTCCATCGACGCGGCTAGGCGGTTGTAGCGCTGCTCCTCCTGGCTCCACCGCAGGTTGCGCGGCCTCGTGGGCCCTGGCCACCGCACCCGTGCCCCTGACACCCCCCCGCCAGGTTTCACCGCGAGCTCTCGCTCCAGCCACCGGCGGGTCTCCTCGTCCCGTGCCCCTTCCAGCAACAGCTTCCACGAAAATTCCCCCACCTCCGTGCGAGGCACCACCCGGAACCCCAGCGCCTCCGCAAGCCGGAACAGCGCGACCGGCGCCCGGTGGCGCTGCGGAGCCTCCCGCGTGGCCAGCAGCAGCAGCACCTCCTCGCCCCCGCAACGCCCTCGCAGGTACCCGGGGTGGTCCCCGTCCTGCTCCAGCCCCTCGCACCGCGGCCCGGCGGATTCAAGGCGTTCTGCGCGCAGGTCAGGAGGGGTGGAAGACCGGAGGCGTGAGGCTGACGGCAGCTCTCCCCTCCAGTCTCCCGCCTGCAGCCTACCGCCTCCGGGTGGCATCGCCGACGTGACCCCCGTCTCCAGGACCTCGCCAGGACGGAGCTCGGCCTCCCCACGGCACGCCGCAAGGACCCCGAGCACCCACCCCACGCGCCACCTGCAGGGGCCCTCCGGCGCCATGGTCAGCGCGCTTCGATGCGCTCCCGCAGAAAACGGAAGATCGCCTGGTGCACCAGATCGCGCTGCTCCAGGGGGGCCACATGGGTGCCCCCCTGCACGACCAGCAGCTCGGCATCCGGCATCATCTGCGCCATCTCCTCCGCCAGGTACGCCGGGGTAAACTGATCTTTTTCCCCCGCGATCACCAGCACCGGACAGCGCACCTCGGCCAGCCGCTCCTTGACCGAGTGCTGCCCTGCGGACCACAGCATCCGCAGGAACATCGGCAGATCGATGTGGGTCATGTGCTGCAAATACGGCAGCAGATCCTCGGGCTTGAGCGTCCTCGGGTCTACCTCCCCCGACAGCAGCGCGACCCGCAAGGCCACCTCGTGAGGGATGCGGCTCCACAGCGCCCTCGCCACCTCCGGCGCCCGCTCGACCCGCGCAAGCACCTTGGGCAGCACCTGCGCCAGCAGGTTGGTCCCCCGGAACGTCTCGGTGATCCGCCCGTGGCTGCCGCACAGCAGCACCATGCCTCGCACCTGCGAGGGCGCCTGGAGGTAGTTCTCCACCACCACCTGGCACCCCATGCTGTGGCCAAAAAGCACCGCGGGAGGCCCCCCCAGGTGCTCGCGCACCGAGGAGAGGTCCCGCGCCAGCGCGGGGATGTCGATCGCCTGCTCGTCCACCGGCGACCCGGACCGGCCGTGGCCCCGGTAATGCCAGTGGGCCACCGCCATGCGCTCCCCCAGGAGATCCCAGAGGTACTTCCAGATGAAACCATCGCAGGCGATGCCGTCGCACAGCACCGCGGTCGAGGCCTCGTCAGCCCCCCCGAGCTTCCAGCGGCCGGAGGACGGAAACTTCACCGACCCCGCAGCTTGCTTGGGCTCCCACGGGGCCCCACGGGCCCGGTACCGCAGGTACAGCTTGGTCTCGTCTGGAGCCCGCACAAACTGCTCGGCCGGGAGCTCGCCTGGGGTGCTCATCCCTCGCTGTCGTCGTCCTCGCCACCCTCCACGTCGTTGACGCTGGGAAGCTTCTTGATCTCGGTCCTCGCGATCTTCCACGCACGCTGTACAATCCATGACAGCGAGCGGTCGAGACGGGCGGCCTCCTCCTTGATTTCCTGGAGCATCGATTCAGGGAAGTACAGGCTCTGCTTGCGCTTGTCGGTCTTGTTGTCGATGGGCAGCTTCGAGCTCTCTTTGTCGGACACGGATACCCCTCCGCGGGTTTGGATGGTTGCTCTTACAATGCTAGGGAACGACCGCGAAAGAAGAAAAAGCTGGATGAAACGTGACGACTCCCACCATACGCAATCCAGGCCCCTTCGACCACAGAGAAAACGCCCTCGCCTGCGCGTTTTTCTCGGCGCCTTCGCCCTGAGCGCGGTGTCCTTCGTCGGCGGGGTCTTCTTCGCTGGCAACGCCCGCGCTCGCCCTGGCGACCAGGGGCCTCACGCCATCCTCGAACAGCTCGCTCGCGTCCTCACCCTCGTCGAGAACGAGTACGTCGATCCGGTCGAACGTGACCGCCTCCTCGTCGGCGCCATCAAGGGCATGGTCGCGGAGCTGGACCCCCACTCGGCCTACCTCCCCCCCGAAGAAAACGCGCTTTTTCTCAGCGAGACCGAGGGAAAGTTCGGCGGCGTGGGCATCGAGGTCGAGCTCCGCGACGAGCAGGTCATCATCGTCGCTCCCATCGAGGGGGGCCCCGCCGAGCGCGCAGGCGTCCAGCCCGGCGAGCGCATCGTCTCCATCGAGGGCGAGCCCGTCCGCGGCCAGTCCCTCGATCGCCTCGTCAAGAAGATGCGCGGCGCCCCTGGCTCCAAGGTACGACTCGCCATCCTCCCCCCCGATGCCACCAGCCCCCGCCAGATCACGCTCACACGTGAGATCATAAGGGTGTCCAGTGTGGTAGGTCGTCGGCTACTGGATGATATCGCATACCTTCGCGTCAAGCAGTTCCAGGGTACCACCTCCCAGGAATTCCTTCGGGTGGTCGCCTCATTGCGCTCGTCGAATTCTCGACCCCTCCAGGGGGTTATTCTCGATCTGAGAAATAACCCGGGGGGCCTCGTCGACCAGGCCACCGCCGTCGCGGACGAATTCCTGACCTCTGGCGTCATCTACTCCACACGCCAGCGCGGCAAGATCACCGAAGAGGTCTCCGCCACCCGCGGCGGCGCCTTCGCCGAGCTGCCCACCGTGGTCCTGGTCAACGAGTACAGCGCCAGCGCCAGCGAGCTGGTGGCAGGCGCCCTCCAGGACCACCAGCGCGCCACTGTCGTCGGTGCACCTACCTTCGGCAAGGGCAGCGTCCAGACCATCCTCGACCTCGGCGCAGGCAACGGGATGAAGCTCACCACCCAGCGCTATTACACCCCCCTCGGGCGCGTCATCCAGGCCTCCGGGATCCAGCCAGAAATCCGGGTCGAAGCCCCGGTCGGGCTCCCCGGCTCACGCATCGTGCGCGAGAAGGATCTGGACAACCACCTGCCCCCCCGCGACCACGACCCTCCTGCCGTGCCCCCCTCGGCCGCGCCCCCGGCCCCCCCGCCCCTCGACCCGGACAGCGGGGTCGCCCGGTCCGTGCCCGAGGACCCCGCCCAGAGCAAGGATCGAGCGCTCCTGGTGGCCTACCAGACGCTCCTGGCCCGGTTGAAGAAGAAGTGACGGGTCAACCGCCCTTGGCGCCCTTCGCCGCCTGCGCCTGCGCCTGGAGCCGGCCCCGGAGCCTCGACGCGTAGCCCTCCTTGTTCTGCTGCGGGGTGCGGCCGATCGCCAGACCGTCGGCGGGGACATCCCTGGTGACCGTGGTGCCCGTGGCCACGTAGGCCCCATCGCCGATGGTGATGGGCGCCACCAGCTGCGAGTCCGAGCCGATGAACACCCGCGCCCCCAGCCGGGTCCGGTGCTTCTGGAAGCCGTCGTAGTTGCAGAAGATCGTGCCTGCTCCGATGTTCGACCCCTCCCCGATCTCTCCATCGCCGAGGTACGCGAGGTGGTTCGCCTTGGCGCCCCGGTGCATCACCGTGTTCTTGGTCTCGACGAAGTTGCCCACGTGCGCCTCCTCCCCGATCTCGCTCCCGGGCCTCAGGTGCGCCATCGGGCCGATCTGGGCCCCGGCCCCCACCCGCGCCTTCACCAGCACGCTGTAGGGCTTCACCACGGCCCCGGCCCCCACCTCGCTGTCCTCCACCACCGACCCCACATCGATCCGCGCCCCGGCGCCGAGCCGCGTCTTGCCCCGCAGCACCGCGCCGTGCTCCACCGTGCAGTCCTCTGCCAGCTCCACCGTCGCCTCGATCCGCGCCCCTCGCCGGATCGTCGACCCCTCCCGGCGCCACCGCGCCGCGACCCGCTGGTACAGCTCCTCCTCGGCCTCATCCAGCTGCGCTCGATCGTTGATCCCTCGCAGCTGCCCGGCGTCGCCCAGCACCGTCGCCAGCCCCCGCGGCGCTGCCATCTCGATCGTGTCCGTCAGGTAGTACTCGCCCTGCGCGTTCTGCGCCTTGAGCGACGGCAGCGCCTCCCTCAAGAAGTCGGTCGAGAACAGGTACACCCCCGGGTTCACCTCCCGCACCGCCGCCTCCTCCGCGCTGCAATCCCGCTGCTCCCGGATCGCCTTCACGTCGCCGCTCTCGCCCCGCAGCACGCGCCCGTAGCCCGTCGCGTCGTCCAGCAGGCAGGTCACCATCGCCAGCGGCGCCCCAGGGCGCGCCTCCCACGCCTGCGCCAGACGCCGGAGCAGCGATGCCTCCAGCAGGGGGGTATCTCCATACAGCAGGAAGGTGCCCCGGGCCTCCGGCGGAAGCTGCGGCAGCGCGCACCGCGCCGCGTGGCCGGTGCCCAGCTGCTCCTCCTGGATCGCCACCCGCACCCGGCCCCCGAAGGTCGCCTCCAGGTACGACACCACCGGCTCGCGCCCGTGGCCCACCACCACCACCACCTCCCGGGCCCCGGCCCCCATCGCCGCCTCGACCACGTAGTGAATCATCGGAAGACCCGCCAGCGGGTGCAGCACCTTGGGCAGCGCGCTCTTCATGCGCTTCCCTTGCCCCGCCGCCAGGATGATCGCCGTCCATTCGCTCATCTCTCTCGCTTACCACCCTCTCCGCCGCGCCCCCCAGCTTTGCTTTTTCCCAGGCGTTTCCCCCGGGATTCCCCCGGCCTCCAAACGCCCCTCTTGCCTGGCCGTGGGCGGGCTGGCATAGGGGCCGGTACCCTTGAGCAAGCCCCGCACCAAGCCACGAAAGAAGCGCCGCTCCAGCAGCGCGCCAAGCCGGCGCACGGTGCTGGCGTCGCTTGATCGCTTCCGCCTCGGCGCTCCCGCTCGCTGCGACGGCTGCGGGGGGCAGGCCCACTTCCACGCCCCCATGTGGGCCGAGCCAGACCCCTACCTCATCTCCTTCTGGGCCATCCTCTGCGAGCCCTGCATCCTCGAGCGTGACCGGGTCCACCACGCCCTCAAGGCCATCCGCGCCCGCGGCTGGGCCCGCCCCGGCCCCCCCCTCCGCGACGAGGATCTCCCCCCGCCTACCCCGCGCCCTCGCCGCTGGCGCTCCCTCTGACGCCTCCGCATTTCCTTTCTCGCCTCACCTGGCTATCCTACCAAGGTGATGCTTTACGGTCGTCGTGGGTGGCTTGCCTTTGCTCTCCTGGGTCTCATCGGTTGCCAGGTCATCGCTGGCCTCGAAGAGCGAAAGGAAGGGGTTGCCCCCAGCCAGGGGGAGGGC
>JALOQB010000187.1 GCA_025453595.1 Polyangiaceae bacterium | reverse complement strand
CGTATCCCCAAGTCGTCGGAGGTCAAACGAAACTGGGAGCAGCCGGGGCTCAACAACTTCCGCCAGAACACCCAGGGGGCCCTCAAGGCGCTGGCGCTCGCGGACCTGACCGTCGAGATCCAGGACGCGGACAAGCTGTGCAGCGGGGAGGCGGGCACCTTCGCGGTGAAGGCCAAGGTCTGCAACCGGGGCACCAACCCGGTGCAGGACGGGGCCGAGGTGGCCTTCCAGCAGGGCAAGAAGGGCGAGGAGCCGACGGCCCTGTGCGCCACCGTCACCGACACGCTGCTGCAGCCCGGCGACTGCACCGTGGTCGCGTGCACCGGGGAGCTGGGGGCCGACAGCGACGTGCTGGTCTCCGTCGACCCGAACAAGAAGATCGCCGACTGCCACCCGGGCAACAACGACGGCGCCTCCGCTCGCTTGCTCTGCGGGAAGCCGTGAGCCCCCTGGTCCTCGGGGTTTGACCGGCCACGCTGGCCGATGCGCCCGTTCAGCGCGATGCCTCGCCGGTCTTGAGCATGTACTCGGCGATCCTGGCGAGCCTCTCCTCCCCGACGTGGCCCATGGCGGGCATGGGGGCGCCATCGAGGCGCTTGCGGCCCGGGGCCTTGGCCCAGGTCACAATGCCCGCGGCGTTCCCCTTGTAAATCGAGGCGATCTCCGTGAGCGCAGGGCCCACGATCCGGGTGTTCACGCCGTGGCAGGCGGCGCAGTTTTGCTCGAAGAGAACCGCGGGATCGCTGCTGTTCTTCCGGGCTTCCTCGGCCACCCGGGCCTCCTCGGCGAGGAAGCGCGCGAGCAGCCGTGACCCGCTGGTCAGGCCGTCGCCGAGCATCAGGCTGAACCACGCGGCGACCAGCGAGGCGCCGGCCCAGGGCAGCAGGCTCCTGGAAGGGAACGCGGTCAGCTCGCGGCGGACCAGCAGCAACGTCACGGCGCTGGAGAAGGTGGCCACGGCCATCATCACCCATGCCTCGAGCAGCGAATCTTGCCAGGGCGCCAGCCAGGAGGCCGCGAGGATCGGCATCAGGAACGCCAGGGGAACCAGCAGCGCCCCGAGGCGCTTGCGCCAGCGTTTCCGGAAGAGCGCCAGGGCACCGCCAGCGCCGCGCAGGAGCAGCCGATCCAGCGCCCCGAACAGGATCACAAGGCACGCCGGGAGGAGGGACCAGAGCACCGCGCGCCCCAGGACATGCCCGGGGGAGAGGCGCACCAGGTCGACCAGCATTTCGTCGAGGGTGGCGTTCATCCGGCCCTCTCTAGGGCCAGTCGAGGTCAGGCAGAAGGGTGCGTTTGGTCGCGCGACAAGATGCCACAGGTCTCGCCGCACCTGCAGGAGCCCCCCTGACCCGCGGGCCCGAGGGGGTCAGGGAGCGCGATCCCGGACGGCACGGCAGAGGGCGGCCCGGGGGGCTTCGGCGGGGAGCTGCCCGGCATCGACCAGCTCGCAGGCCACCTCGACCCGGAGCGGGTCCTGCTCGACCGCGCGCGTGAAGGCCTGCTGCGCCGCCGAGTCGTCGTTCTTCTTCCGCAGCAAGGCGCCGTGGAGCGCGAGGAAGAGGCCGTGGGGGGCGCGCACCGCGTCGAGCTGCTCGACCAGGGGGTCCGCCTCCTCGTGGCGGCCCAGGGCCCGGAGAGGCCGCGCCAGGCGGGCGCGGGCCGCCGGGTCGTGGGGCGCTGCGGTCTGGGATTTCCTGGCGTAATCGACCGCGGGGAGGAGGTGCCCTCGCTCCTCGAGGAGATCGGCGATGCGGGCGGAGCGGTAGAGGGCGCGGGGGGAGGGCGCGGCGGAGGGCGGCGGAGGCTCCCCGGGGCGCGGCGGCAGCGGTGGCATCAGGTCCGGCGGTAGCGCGGTGGAGACCGAGGCGAGGGAGGCCTGCCAGCGCTGGCTCCAGGCGGCCAGATCCTGCCCGGTGCGCTGCTTCAGCACCACGTCGACGCCGTCCTGCGAGGAGACCGTCGCCAGGCTGTGCAGGAAGGGCCCCAGCGCGTCCTTGCCGTTCTCCTTCAGCCAGTACCGGAGGAAGCTGTGGACCTCGGCGAAGGCCACCATGGCCTGCTCCGCCGTCGGCAGCATGGCGATGCTGGGCCCCAGCTTGTCCAGCGGCAGCCCCAGCCCCCGCTCGAAGCCCAGGCGCGCCACCGCGTCGGGAGATGGTTGGTGGTCAAACGGAAGCGGGGCACGCCAGCGGACCTCGTGGTACTTGGCGACGCCCTCCTGGAGCCAGAGGGGTGCGCGGTCGTGGGAAGCGCGGGAGATGGCGAGGTGGGTGAGCTCGTGCATGAGCGTGTCCGCCCAGCCGTAGCCGTGGGCCATGGCCCTGGGGGAGAGCATGGTGACGCGGCCCCACTTGGCGATGGCGACGGTGCCGGTGGTCTGGGCCGACTCCTCGGGGAGGCCGGTCATGGCGGCGAGGCTGAAGTGATCGCGCACGAGGTCGATGCGGAGAGGACGGGGGAGGCGGACCTGGAGGTCACGATCGAGGGCGACGAGGGCCTGCTCGGCGACATCCATGAGGAAGGGGGCGAGGGGGAGGTCATCCTCGTCCTTGAAGCGGATCACGAAGCCCCGCTTCTCGTCGCGGAGCACGGTGGTCACGGCGGTGACGCGGGCGCAGCCCCGGGCCAGGTCGACCAGGTCAGCGGCGCGGGATTTCGGACCTGTCATCCCGTGGCGTTCGAGGAGCGCGACGGCCGCGTCGCAGTCGCCCTCGTACACCGCGAGGAGGGCGCGCTCGGAGATCCCGTCCGGGTCCCGGGAGGGGACGGCGTCGAGGAGCTTGCGCGCCTCGTCCAGCTCCATGGCCAGGATGGC
The DNA here is from genome assembly GCA_025453595.1 of Polyangiaceae bacterium. GTDB lineage: Bacteria > Myxococcota_A > Polyangia > Polyangiales > Polyangiaceae > JANWXX01. Next base: position 11,679 of record JALOQB010000187.1, on the reverse strand, counting down.
CTCGTGGGCCTTGAGGACCAGCGGGTTCATCAGGCCAGGCCCCTCGGCGAGGGCCTGGTCAGACGCGCAGATCGCGCCGAGGGTCAGGGCAGCAAGGAGCAGCTTTTTCACTTCAGCAACCTCTCGGCGTAGCGGCGGATCGCGTCCCGCAGGGCGGGCGTTTGCCCCTGCTTCAACCCCTCGGAGACGCGGCGGCGGAACTCGCTGGGCCCCTGGTGATCCTCGGCCTTGGGGATGGCCGCGGGCCCTTGCGCCGGGGAGCGCCCGGTGCCGTCGTCCCGGGGGTTCGAGGTCTCCTTGGGGGTCTCGTCCTCCCGCGGGGTGGTGCCGTCCAGCAGGTTCTGGGCCTTGCGCTGGTGCTCCAGCGCGGCCTCCCCGTCCCCTTGCTTCATGGCACGCACCGCGTCCCGCATCGCCTGCTCGGCCTGGGAGAGGCGCTCCGACACCGGCTCGGGCAAGGAGCCGCGCTCCCCCTGACCCTTGAGCAGCTCCCTGGTCTTCTCGGCGATGCGCCCCTCCCGCTCCGCCGCCTCCTTGAGGTCGGCCCCCTGGCGCATCGCCTGCTTCATCTGCTGCAGCGCGTCCTCGGCCCACCGGCGCTCCGGCCCCAGGTCCTTGCGGGCTTCCTCCAGCCCCCGGGCCATGCTGCGCTCCGCCGGGTCGAGGGAGCGCTGGGCCGCCTGGGCCCCCTCCGCCAGCGCCCGCTCCGCCGCCTGCATCGCCTCGACCGCCCCCCGCACGTCCCCCCGCTCCAGCGCCTGCGCCGCATGCTCGGCCTGCTCCCTCGCGCTGCTCGCCGCGTCGTCCTCGTCCCTCGGGAGCCCCTGCACCGCGTCCCGCACGGACTTCGCATGCTTGCGCGCCTCCTCCAGGAAATCTCCCTGGAGCGCGTTCTCCGCGGCCTTGCGCAGGGCCTGCTGCGTGTTCTCCAGGTTCCCCCCGTGCTCGCGCAGCAGCTCCTGGAGCGCCTGCTGCTCCGCGTCGAAGGACTTCTCTTCCTCGCCGCTCTCGCTCCCCTCCCCTTCCCCGCTCGCCGCGTCGTCCGCCGGGCTCCCCTTGCCGTGGCCGTCGCCCTCCCCCACGCCGCCCGCACCCCCCGCAAACGAGGGGTTCGCCTTGAGCAACCGCAGCCCAAGATCGTACGCCACCAGCTCCGCATGAGGCAGATCCCGCGCCCCCAGCGCGCGCCGCAGCCGCCGCAGATCGTTCGCCACGATCGAACCCAGATCAGCCCCCAGGCTCCCCAGCTTCGCCAGCGCCTTCCCGCTCGGCTCCAGCACCTGCATCGCCGCGTCCACCCGCGCCCGACCGTCCACCTCCCGCTGGCTCCCCAGCCTCACCCGCTGCAGCTGATCCCCCGCGTCCAGCGCCACCCGCGCCAGCCGCTTCGACACCGCTCGCGCGTCCCGACCGGCCAGCGCCAGCGCCACCCGATCCACCGCCAGCACCGCCCCCTCCAGCGTCTGGATCGACGCCCCTCGCGACGCCGCGCCGGGCGACCGTTGCTCTGCCTCCAGCACCTCCCGGATCTTCTTCAGCTGACCCTGCACGAACATCGCCGAACGCCCAGGCACCGGCGCCATGCCTCCCCCCTCCTGCAGCAGCGCGTCCGCGGCTCCCTGGATCGGTGTCATCCATGACCCATGCCAGGCCTTGAGCTCGGCCCCGGAGGGCTGCGTTGGCCCCTGGAGCGAGGCGGCGAGGAGGTCAACGAGGGCGCCCCGGAGGCGGAGCATGGCCTCGAAGCGGAGGGCCTCGGGCTCCCCGATGGCGGGAGGCAGGAGCAGCAGGGGGGAGCTCTTGCCCCACTTGGGCCCGGTGAGCGGGTCGTTGTCGCGGGCCTCGACGGTGACCTCGACCGGGAGGTACGCGGCGCGCAGGAAGGGGTCGGAGGAGCGAAGCTGGTAGCCGCCCTGGTCCTGCCTGGTGTCGCCGTCGAGGCGAGCGAGGACGCGGCGCTCCTCGCGGGAGCCGGCGCGCAGCACGAGGGAGATCTCCCGGAGACCGTGGTCGTCGCTGGCGCGGTAGAGGACCGGGATCTCGCTGACCTCGAGCATCTTGAGGGTGCGCGGGGCGCCCTCGACGATGACCTCGGGAGGAGCATCGGGGACGCTCTCGATTCGCACCGGTTCGCCCTGGAGGATGCGGACATCCCCCAGGCGCGCGGCCACGTCGAGGGTGGCGCTCTCCTTGAGGGGCCACCGCGCGGCGACGCGGCCCGCGCCGTCCTCGATGAACGGGATCTCCAGGGCCCCGTCGGTCAGCACCAGGCGCCGCCCGCTGTGCATCGGCCCACCGCGGACCGTGATGACGCTGCCGTAGGGCGCCCGGATCTTCGGCTCGTCGACGTACTGCCGGGGCTTCTCCTTGAGGTAGTCCGGGGGCTGCACCTCGACCCGGATCGCGTGGAGGTAGCTGAGATCGAGGGGGGCCACGCCGCGCCGCGCCGCCAGCACGTCGAGGCCCTCCAGGATCCGCACCGGGTCGAGGCCCACCAGCCCCAGAGAGAGGGCCGCGGCGACCAGGGCCACCCCCTGAAGAACCCGCGCCCGGCGCTCGGCGGCGGCCCGCACCGAGTCAATGGATACCCTGCTCACCTGCCGCGTCAGATGCAGCTCGGCGAGGGCCGCGGAGCCGGAGGTCGGATCGACCTTGGCGCGTTCCAGGAGCCCGAGGGCCCGCTCGGCGCGGGCGCCTTGCTCGGGGTCGGCGCTGCCCACGACGCGCCGCAGGACCCAGCGCAGCTCGCGGGCGTGGCGTCGCTCCTGCCAGGATCGGAGGACAAGGAGAAAGAGGGCGAGGAAGAGCAGGGCGAGGGCGGCGGCGCGCCCGGGGTCGGTGCCGGCGCGGGCGAGGCGAGCGGCGCCGAAGAGGGCGGCGAGGGAGGAGGCCAGGAGCAACCTGCGCGTGGGGGGCCGGAGGGTCCGGAGCCAGACCAGCAGGAGCCTGTCAACCTCGGGGGGCATGGAGGACGGACCTTACCGCGGCCACGCCCGCCGAGCCAGGAGCAGCCTGGTCCGCTATGCTGGCGCGGTGCACCCCCCTGCCCCTCCTGGCCTTCCGCTGGTCGGTCATCTGGTCCACTACCTGTGGCGTCCGCTGCGGTTTTTGCAGAACATGGCGCGCACCCACGGCCCGGTGGTCGAGCTGCGGCTGGGGCCAGGGCGCACCCTGCTGCTGAGCGATCCCGAGGGGCTGGAGCAGGTGCTGCTGAGCGACGCGCGCCACTGCATCAAGGACAAATTTCTGCAGGACCTGCGCCGGGTGGTGGGCAACGGGTTGCTGACCAGCGAGGGCGATTTCTGGAGGCGCCAGCGGCGCCTGGCGCAGCCGGCCTTTCACCGGCAAAAGATCCAGGGGTACGGCGAGACCATGGTGGCGCTGACCGAGGAGGCGCTGCGACCCTGGGGGTCCGGCCAGCTCCGCGAGCTGCGCGACGAGATGATGACGCTGACGCTGGCCATCGTCGGCCAGACCCTCTTCTCCTCGCCCACCGAGACCATCGCCCAGCGCGTCGGCGACGCCATGGAGATCGTCATGGAGCGCTACACCGATCCGGTCGCCCTGCTGGTCCCCAGCCTCGTCGACTACCCGCTCCCTGGCAGCCTCCGCTTCCGCCGCGCCGCCGGCGAGCTGGACCGGCTGGTCCGGGGCATCATCCGGGAGCGGCAGCGCGAGGCGACCCCCCGCGAGGACCTGCTGGCGATGCTCCTCGACGCCCGGGACGAGGACGGCTCCGCCATGGACGAGCAGCAGCTCCGCGACGAGGTGATCACCCTCTTCCTCGCGGGCCACGAGACCACCGCCCTCGCCCTGAGCTGGATCTTCGTCCTCCTCTCGCTCCACCCGGCGGCCGACGCCCGGCTCCGCGACGAGCTGCGCCGCGTCCTCCCCGACCGCCCCCCCTCGCCCGCTGACATCCCGGAACTTCCCTATACGGAGGCGGTGGTGATGGAGACGCTCCGGCTCTACCCGCCCGCCTGGTCCCTCGGGCGGGAGGCGGCGGCGCCCCTGCAGGTGCAAGGCTACGAGGTGCGGACCGGCGACCAGATGTTCCTGAACGTGTGGTCGCTGCACCGGGACCCGCGCTTCTTCCCGGATCCAGAGCGCTTCCTGCCGGAGCGCTGGCTCGACGGCCTGGCGAAGAAGCTGCCGCGCTTCGCCTACGCCCCCTTCGGCGGCGGCCCGCGCCAGTGCATCGGCAACGGCTTCGCCATGATGGAGGCCACGCTGCTGCTGGCCACCATCGCCCGGCGCTTCCGCCTCGAGCTGCTCCCGGGGCAGAACCTCGACCCTCTGCCGTCAATCACCCTGCGGCCGCGGGGCGCGCTGCGGGTGCGCCTGCACCGGCGCGAGGTCGCTTCTTCTTGAGCGCGGGCGGGGTGATGCTACGCGCAAGGGCCCGCGCCCCGTCCCGGGGCGTCCCGATCGAACCACCATGGATCCAGCCTCGTTCTACGAGTCACGCCGCCGCCAGCAGTCCGAGGCGCTCACCGCCGTCCAGGCCCGCTCCGCCCGGATCTCCGCCGCCCGCGTCCTGACCTTCCTCCTGGGCTCCGCGGCCCTGGGGGCCCACGCCTTCGGCTCGGCCTCCGGCGCCCTCCCGCTGGGGCTGGGCCTCCTGGTCGTCTTCACCGCGCTGGTCTTCGCCCACGCCCGGGTGGTCCAGCGCGAGGAGCAGCTCAAGGCCGCGGTCCTCTTCTGCGAGCGGGGCCTCGCCCGCGCCACCGATGCCCTCGACAAGCTGCCCCCGCGCGGCGACCCCAGGCGCTTCCGCGATCACCCCTACGCCAGCGATCTTGACCTCCTCGGCGAGCGCTCCTTGCTGGCCCGCCTGGACGCCATGGAGACCGAGCCGTCCGAGTCGCTCTTGACCTCATGGCTCCTGCAACCGGCGCCGCCGGAAGAGGTGCGAGCGAGGCAGCAAGCGGTGCGGGAGCTGACGCCCCGGAGCGAGCTCCGCGAGGCGCTGTTCGTGCACGCGCGGCCGGTGGCGACGAAGAACCCGGACCTGCCGAAATTCCTCGCCTGGAGCGCCGAGAGGGGGCCCAGCACCGGGGGGTTGACGGCGCTGGGGCTGGCGCTGCCGCTGGCGACGGCGGTGCTGTTCTTCGGGGGGGCGACGCTGGGGCTACCGCCCTGGGCCTGGGGGGTGACGGCGGCGCTCCAGTGGGTGCTGACGCTGAGCCTGGGGGCGCTCGGGGCCTCGGGTCTGGACGAGGCGAGCCGCGGGGCGGCGGCGCTCGGGGCCTTCAGCGGGGTGCTGGGGCGGCTCCGGGCCGAGCAGCTCACGACGCCACGGCTGGCCAGCATCGAGCAGGCCCTGGCGCAGGCCGAGCCGGCGCTGCGGCGCCTCGAGTTCCTCGCGAGCTGGGCCGAGGCCCGGGAGAACGGGCTGTTCCGTCTGATGGTGGGGCCCGCGGTGATGTACGACCTGCACCTGTGGCTGGCGCTGGAGCGGTGGCGCAAGGCCCACGGCGCCGAGGTGAAGGGCTGGGTCACCGCCCTGACCGAGGCGCTGGCCCTGGCGGGGCTGGCCACCCACGCCTTCGACAACCCGGAGCACGCCTTCCCCGAGCTCCAGGAGGGCCCCCCGCGGCTCTCCGCCGTCCAGCTGGCGCACCCGCTGCTCCCCCGGAGCAAGCGCGTCGCCAACGACGTCACCCTCGATGCCCCCGGCCACGGCCTGCTGATCACCGGCTCGAACATGTCCGGCAAGAGCACCCTGCTGCGCGCCATGGGCATCGCGGTGGTGCTCGCCCAGGCCGGGGCGCCGGTGGCCGCGCGGCGCTTCGAGCTGACCCCGCTCCGGGTACGCACCAGCATCCGCATCAGCGACTCCCTCGCCTCCGGCTACTCCCACTTCTACGCCGAGCTGCTCGCCCTCAAGCGCGTGGTCGACGAGGTCAACGATGGCCCCGTCTTCTTCCTCCTCGACGAGATCCTCCACGGCACCAACAGCCGCGAGCGCCAGACCGGCGCCGTCGCCGTCGTCGACCACCTCCTGCGAAAGGGCGCCCTCGGCGCCGTCACCACCCACGACCTGGGCCTCGCCGAGCTGGTCGATCGGCTCCCTGGCCAGGTGCGCCTCGTCCACTTCCAGGAGCAGCACGAGGGCGACCAGATGACCTTCGATTACAGGCTGCGCGACGGCTTGCTACGCTCCGGAAATGCCCTGGCCTTGATGCGCCAGCTCGGGTTGCCCGTCTTACCCTCCGCACACCCACTTGAACACCTCGCAAGAGGGTATAAAGCAACCCACAACGGGAGCAACCAGATGATCCAACACCATCGTATCCAGGGGGCGCGCTGTTTCTTGATTCTCGGCCTGTCGGCGGGGCTCTTGCTCGCCGCGGCAGGCTGCTCGGACGACGACGGAGGGAGCAGCGGGGGGGGCAGCGGCAGCGGCGGGGCCAGCGCCGGGGCCGGCGGCTCCGCGGGCGAGGGCGGCGGGGGCAGCGGGGGCACCGCGGGCAGCGGGGGCGCCGCTGGCCCATCGCTGGACGAGTTCGGGACCAGGTTGATCGGGGCCATCTGCGCCTCCCAGAAGGTCTGCCTGGGCGAGAGCGCGAGCGCCTTTGGCCTGGCCGATTGCGAGGCGCAGGCCGGCGCGCAGTTCCGGGAGGCATCGCTGCCGACGCTGCAGGCGGCGGTCGACAAGGGGGAGGCGACCTACAGCGGCGAGGGGGCCGACGCCTGCGTGGCGGGGGTGCAGGCGCTGGGGTGCAGCCTGCAGGTCACACGGATCACCGACGTCGAGGCCTGCAAGAACCTGCTGGTGGGCAAGACCGAGGTCGGCGGCGATTGCACCGACGACGTGGCCTGCGCGCCGGGCAGCTACTGCAAGGTGAGCGGGGCCTGCCCGGGGAAGTGCACGGCCCGCGAGAGCGAGGGCGCCGCCTGTGGCGCGGACGATGACTGCCAGAGCGGCCTGGTCTGCGACAAGCAGGTCTGCGCGAAGCCGGTGGCTTCCGGCGCCGCGTGCAGCGACAAGACGCCGACGTGCGTCGCCGGCACCCTGTGCATCGGCGCTTCCCCGGACGGCACCACGCCGGGCTCCTGTCGCCCCTTCTCCGAGGTCTTCAAGGGGACCAGCGGCGCCGCCTGCGACGCCAACACGTTCACGCTCTGCCAGCCGGGGCTGAGCTGCCAGCTCGGGGCTGACAGCAAGTTCTCGTGCGTCGCCCGGTCCGCCAGCGGCGCGCCCTGCAAGCTCGCCATCCCGGACAGCTGCCCCGATGGGGACTACTGCGACGGGATCGACCTCCAGGCCCAGCCTCCGAAGCTGGAGGGGACCTGCAAGGCGCTCCCGGGGGAGGGGCAACCTTGCGCAAACGCGTTCTCCGGGAACGGCTGCAGCAGCGGGCTTCGCTGCCTCGACGATAGCTGCAAGGCGCCTGCCAAGAACGGGTCCTCCTGCAAGCAGAACCAGGACTGCCTCAGCGATCGCTGCATCGACGGCGCCTGTGCAGCCCAGACCGCCTGCAACGGTCAGTGACCTCCGGGCTGGCGGCGGCCCTTCACCAGCCCTTCTTGGTGCCGCCGTCGTAGGCCTTGCCCAGCCGCCTGCGCCTCATCTCCCGGGCCATGTCCGTGTGATCGCAGAAGACGGTGGCCAGCATGCGCCCGTACTTGTCGTTCAGGCTGATGTTGTAGAGATGCACCTTGCGCGCCCGCCGTAGCCGCTCCTCCAGCAGCGCCTTCGCCGCCTCGGCCTTCTTCCGCACCGCGGGCCTCTTGTCCTTCATCTCCGGCGTATCCAGCCCCCGGATCCGGATCGCCGTGGGCTTGCCGTCGATGGTCTGGTGCCCCTTGACGTGGGCATAAAAAGTGTCGCCATCGTACACCCGATCCAGCCTCGTCACCTCGCTGTACCAGACGCACTTCGGGTCCCGCTCCGGCAGCGGATCTCGCTCGTCGCGCCACCGCCTCCAGAGCCAGCGCAACCCGAGGAACAGCGCCACGAGCAGCAGCAAACCCCCCGCCGCGCCCCCGACCCAGAACCAGCGCGGATCCACCTTCACGGGGCCAGCATCACCGCCCCGAAGGGGGGCACCACGACCTTGACCTTGCCCCCCGCGTCGACCACCGCGCTGGCCCCGCCCAGCGCGTCCTTCAGCGTCGTCCCGGGGGCGATGCCCAGCCCCTCCTGCGCCCGCGCCACCAGCGCCTGCGCCGTCCCGCTCCGGTTCACCCCCACCAGCGCCGCCTCCCCCTGCGCCGTCTTGCGCCCGAACACCAGCACGTTCTCCTTCACGTCCGGGTTCACCACACCCAGATCCACCACCTGCCCGTAAGGCACGTAGGCCCCGCGGCGCAGCGCCGGCACCGCTCGCCTCGCCTGCCCCAGCTTCTGCACAAAGGCCAGCGTCGCCTTCTCCTCCGCCGAGAGCTGCCCCTCGTCCCGCCAGAACAGCCGGTTGTTCGGATCCGCCCCGCCCCACTGCCCGTACTCGTCCCCGTAATAAAGCAGCGGCGCCCCCGGCAACCCCAGCATCCACGCCATCGCCACCCGCAACCGCTGGATCGGCTCGCTGCTGCCCGGCTTCTGCGCGATGTCAGCCCACTGGTTGCCCGCCTTCCAGGCGTTGTCCTTGTCCGCCAGCGTCACGAAGCGCGGGGTGTCGTGGCTCCCGATGTACGGGGTCATCACCGACCCCTTGGGCCATTTCTTCTGCCCGTGATCGGTCCAGTAGTCGGCGTGCAGCATGCCCTTCTCGCTGGTGCCAAAGACCCGGTACGAGACCCCGTGGTAGAGCACGAAGTCAAACTGGCCATCGAGGTTGTAGGGGCCGATGTACTTCGAGATGGTGCCGTAATTGCCGTCGTTGCAGGGGTCCGCGCAGTCGCTCCAGCCCATCGCGGTCTCGCCCATCATGAAGTACTTGGTCCCGGCGCGCTCGAAGACCTCGCGGACCTGGACCGCCAGGTTGAGGGTGGCCACCTCCTCCACGTGCTTGACGGCGTCCACGCGGAGCCCGTCCAGATCGAACTCGTCGAGCCAGTACACCGCGTCGTCCACGAACTGCGCGTTGGCCTCCGGGACCATGTGGTTGATGTCCGGCATGTACGGGGCAAACAGGCACTCCAGCGCCTTCTCGGTCCAGTCGCAGCCGGCGGTGCCGCAGACGCAGCCGGTACGGAACCACTCCGGGTGCTGCTTGAAGTACTCGTGGTCCTCATGCACATGGTTCACCACGTAATCCTGCAGGATCCGGATGCCGTGCTTGTGGGCCTCCTCCACCATCGCACGCAGCGCGGCCTCGCCCCCCAGCCTCGGGTCCACCTCCCGGGCCTTGACCGGCCAGTAGCCATGGTACCCCGTCACCGTGTGCACCCCGTCCGCGGCCTTGTAGCCCTGCTGCGGGTTGGTCTGGAACGGCGTCAGCCAGATCGCCCGGACCCCCAGCTTGTCCAGGGTCCCGTCGGCGATCACCTTCCGCAGCCCCTCCAGATCGCCGCCCTGGAAATCCCCCGTGGGCTCTGCACCGGGCGCCTGGACCCCGTTGTTCGAGGGATCGCCATCCCGGAACCGATCGGTCATCACCATGTAGACCAGCGCGTCCTCCCACTGGAATGGCTCCTGCTCCACCCAGAACGGCAGCAGCACCGGCTCCCCCTTCTTCCCCCCCTTCGCCGCCGGCACCACCGTCACCCGGTACTTGCCGTCGGCGAGCCCGCTCACGTTCAGCGTCACGTTCCCCTGCGCGTCCACCTGGTACGCCCCCGGCGCCAGCGGGCTCGTCTTCCCTCCCGAGCGCAGCGACACCTCGAAGGCCCCCGGCTCGGCCCCACCACCGACCCCCGCCACGTAGCTCAGCTTCGCCGAGAAGACCCCCTGGCCTGCCGAGGGTCGTTTGACGTCAAAAGAATCGACGCGCAAGGAGGGTAGGGAGCAGTCGCTCACCTTGACCGCCGAGTTCTCGATGCCCCCCAGGTACTTGCGGCGACCTTGCCCCGGGTCCAGCACCCAGTTTGTCTGCCCCCCCTGCTCGTAGACCACCTTGTACGCATGGAGCCCCGGCGGGAGCGCCACGGTCCCCTCGAATTTCCCGCCGCTCCCGGGCTGCAAGCTCGTCGCGGTGGCCAGATCAAAGCCGTTCCATTCCCCCGCCACCCTCACGTTCTGCACGCCGGCCGGCAACGCCACCGAGAAGCCGACCGGACAGGACCCTTCGCCCCCTCCGGCGCCGCTCATCCCGCCCATCCCGGAGCCGCCCGCGCCGCCGCCCCCTGCTCCGGCCCCGGCCGTGCCTCCTGCACCGGCCCCGGCGCCCCCTCCCCCTGCTCCCCCTGCCCCGCCGGGGCTTGCCCCGCCTGTCCCTGCGTTGCCGCCGCCTCCCGCCCCCGCTCCGGCCTCCCCACCCCCGGCGCCGCCACCACCGGCCAGCCCACCACCGCCGGCCAGCCCCCCACCGCCGCCAGTTCCGGCGAGGGTGCCGCCAAATCCGCCGGCGTTGCTGGCGCCGAACCCCTGCGGAGGCGGAGCTTCATCCCCGGCGCAGGCCGCAAGGGCGAGAAGAGCAAGGCCAGAAAGCAGGAGCCAGCGAGGTGCAGCGCGCATGATGAACGCAGACTAGCGCAGGCAAAGGGAGCCGGTCAGCACCTCCAGGGAGAAGGCCCCCGAGCAGGTGCGCAGGCCACGCTCGCACCCACGATCCGCCGGACACGAACACGGGAACGACGGTCGGGGTCCGGAGGATGGTTGGCCATCTCCAGGCAAGTCAAGAGGTCAAGGGGAGGTCCCTCCCGGGGGCAGCTTCCATCGGATCACCTGCCGCGAAGGGGTCTTGTTTACGCCGAACCAGACGTGCTTCCTTGTCACGCCGAACGCAAGGGACATGTAAGAGTTCTTCGCCAGCTCCAGCAGCGATGGTTCCTGCTTCTTGGTCAGGTCGACAACCCGCACTTTGCTGCTCTCCAGTGGGAAAACAGGCAGAAGAACTCGACCCCAGCCTCCTCGAACCCCGAGGGGAGTGATCGATATGATCTCGGTTTCCAAGTCCATCACCCTGGCAGGGCTCAGTGCCTCCCCCTTTTCGTTCAGCGGGGAGGACCACAGCTCGGTCTTTTCGTACTGGTTGATGTCCTTGTACCCCGTGCCGCGCACCCATGCGATATGCGTATCCGCTGCCATTGGTGTGGCGTCGTCCGTCTTGTCACCGTCTGGCAACAACGTCTTCGCTTCTTTCAGACCATCGGACACCACCAACCGAGGTTTCCACTGCCCGCTACCACTCCATGTCTCTACCGAATAGAAGTGATTTTGAAGTCGTTGGTGGAGAACGCAACGATGGGGTTTCCAACAAAGGCATCGGCGGAGGCCATGGCAGCCTGGTTGATCCACATGCCCCAGCGCTTGGATGTCAGGGCGTACCCCTGGGTCCCTGAACCCAGCGCAAGAGAAGGCCACTTGGGCGTGAACAGCGTTACTTCCTTGTTCAACACTGAACCCAGCAATCCATGGGGAGTGTAGGAATCTCCATTGCTGAAGATTGGAATGACAAATCGGTCACCTCGAATGCGTATCAAGCTAAAACGAGCATTCGAAGCCCCGGAGAAACGAAAGGCTCGAAGCGCATTCCCCTCTTCATCGGCCACGGCAGTCACGTTGGTTTGAGACACGACAAAACCAACACGCACCTGATTTCCATCGTCCACCACATCCAGAAGCACCCC
>JALOQB010000482.1 GCA_025453595.1 Polyangiaceae bacterium | reverse complement strand
GCAGGTTCGGGGGGCTTCCCTGCGCCGGCGCCCAGCCGGCTTTTGCTTTCCTTGCTTTCCCCTGGAGGGGCGGGTGATGGTCACCGAGATGGTTCGGTCCAGCACCGGGCCCCCTCCAGATCAACCGCGGTCCCCACCGCCCCAACCCACGGAGGATCTTCGACATGACGCAAGCCCCCCCCAACCGTATCTGGCGCGACCTCATCCGGCCCAAGGGAATCTCCACCGAGCAGGACAGCGAGTCGCACGGCCGCTTCACCTGCGAGCCCCTCGAGCGCGGCTTCGGCATCACCATCGGCAACAGCCTCCGTCGGGTGCTGCTCTCCTCCCTGCAGGGGGCGGCCATCACCGCGGTGCGTATCGATGGGGCCCTCCACGAGTTCACCACCGTCCCCGACGTGGTCGAAGACGTCGCAGACATCATCCTCAACCTCAAGCAGGTCGTCTTCAAGGCCCCCTCGCCGCGCACGTACACCGTCCGCGTCGACAAGGAAGGGCCCGCCGTCGTCACCGCCGGCGATATCGTCTGCACCGATGGCCTCGAGGTGCTCAACCCCAAGCACCCCATCGCGACCATCGACAAGAAGGGCACCCTGGGCATGGAGCTGACCATCGGCGTCGGCCGCGGTTACGTCCCCGCCGAGCGGAACAAGACCGCCACCATGCCCATCGGCACCATCCCCATCGACTCGCTCTTCAGCCCCATTCGCAAGGTCAACTACACCGTCCAGAACGCGCGCGTCGGTCAGGTCACCGACTACGACAAGCTCGTCCTCGATGTCTGGACCAACGGCGCCGTTCGCCCCAGCGACGCCGTGGCCTTCGCCGCCAAGATCCTCAAGGATCAGCTCTCGATCTTCATCAACTTCGAGGAGACCGAGGAGGCCCCCTACCAGAGCGAGTCCTCCGAGTCCGAACCCCTCAACGAGAACCTCTTCCGTTCCGTTGACGAGCTCGAGCTCTCCGTTCGCTCGGCCAACTGCCTGCAGAACGCCAACATCACCCTGATCGGCGAGCTGGTCCAGCGCACCGAGCAGGACATGCTCAAGACCAAGAATTTTGGTCGCAAGTCGCTCAAGGAAATCAAGGAAATCCTGGCGACCATGAACCTCTCCCTCGGTCTCAAGATCGACAACTGGGAGCAGCTCAAGTCCCGGTGGATGGCCCAGCAGCAAGCCGCAGGCTGACCCCCCCCCGTTCTCCTCCTCTCGGCCCCGCGCTGGGTTCTCCACGCAGGTGCCTCGGTTGACCCCTCCAACGTAAGAAAATCTGCCATGCGCCACCTCAACGCAGGCCGAAAGTTCGGCCGCAACACCAGCCACCGCCGGGCCATGTTCCGCAACCTCGCGGCCAACCTCGTCGCCCACGAGCGCATCGAGACCACCGAGGCCAAGGCCAAGGAACTCCGCCGCGTCGCCGAGCGCCTCATCACCAAGGCCAAGCGCCTCGGTGAGGTCGCTTACACCCCCCAGGACAAGCTCTCCGCCCAGGACAAGGCTCGCCGCCTCCACGTCCAGCGTCTCCTCGCCAGCTTCCTCCCCCGCTTCGGCGTCATCAAGGGCGGCGACGGCAAGGACAAGCGCGTCGACCTCGTCGAGAAGCTCCTCGTCGACCTCGCCAAGCGCTTCGCCACCCGCCCCGGCGGCTACACCCGCATCATCAAGCTCGGGCCCCGGCGCGGCGACAACGCTCCGATGGCCTACATCGAGCTCGTGGCCGGCGGCGCCAAGGCTGCCGAGATCGTCGAGGCCCCCAAGGCCGAAGAAGCCGCCGCCGTCTTATCCACGGCGCTGCTGCTCTTGCTCTGGCCCCGCTCCCGCGGGGCTTTTGCTTTCCATGGTTCAACAACCGCAGGGCGTCGCTCTCGTCTCCCCCTCCTGCACGCGGCGTCTCGCCCCCTGGCATCGTGGGTCCTCAGGTCCCGCGAGCCTGCAGATGGTCTCCGCGGCCCTGCGCATCGACCCGAGGGCTCGGCAGGCTTCCTGGCAGGTCGCCTCCCTCGAATCCGGAGGTGCGCTCTGGGCCCCCTGGGCAGGCCGATCCAGGGGGGACTCCACCGCGGGGCGAGGTGCCCCTGCCGGCGCTGTGCCTGGCGTTCCGCCGGCGCTGGAGGCCTGCTTGCCCAGCGCCCCCTGGAGCTGCTTCTCCCCCTGCTCCAGCTGCGCCTCTGCCTCCTCCAGGGACAGAGGCTTGCCCGCAGCCTCGGCCGGAGCAGGGTGAGGCCTCGCCGGCGCACCCGCAGCGCACCCGCACAGCCAGACCAACCCCAGCAGCAGCAGACCGTTCTTGCGACCTGGACCCATGCGTCGCTTTGTAAAACGATCCGACCCCGGGGCGCCTGCATAATCGCGCCATGCCTTCGCCTCCCCCCGGCTCGGATCGAATCGCTGCCTGGGCGCTCCACCGCGGGTTCCCTTACCGGGCCGTCCCTGACGAACCCTGGTACCGGGCCTGGGAGCCCTTCTGGACCCTGCTCTCGCTCGCTCCTCGCTTTCCTCGCCCACCCGGGGCTCCGGCACCGGGCTGCCGCGCGCATCGGCGCCAGCAAGCTCACCCGCGTTGCCTTCCTCGGGGAACCCCGCCCCCCGGAGCAGAGCACCGGCGACACCGAGTGGGACCACCTCGCCCTCACCCTCGCCGCTTCCCACCTCGATGCGGTGCGCGCGTTCACGCCCTCCCTCCGCAAGCTGCTCCTTGGCTGGAACTTCGAGGGCCACATCGAGATCATGCGGGGCGGGCTCGTCCTCCACCTGGAAGACGCCCTCCCCTGCCCCGAGGACTACGAGCGCGTCCTCCGCTGGTGCCCCATGCTCCTGGAAAAAGCCCTCAAGGGACGCCCTTGATGCGCCCGGGCGACCTCACCTCCCTCTCTGCCTCGGACCTCCTCTCCCTGGCGATCAGCGGCCAGCTCCGCCCCCTGCCCCTCCCCCGGGGCACCCGCTGGAGCGAGGCCCAGTGTATGGAATTTCTGGATAGCATTCTTCGCAATTTCCCTGCAGGCACCCTGGTGCTGGGGCGGGCCGCGGCGCCCGCGGCGGCGGTGCGGATCGGCCCCTGGTCCTGCGCCGCCGCCGAGACGCCGGAGGCCTTCTGGGTCGTCGACGGACAGCAGCGCCTCGGGGCCCTGCTCGACGCGCTCTCGGGCAGCGCGCCCTGGCTGCTGGAGCTGACCACCGGCGCCTTGCACCAGGGCGTCGCGGAGGAGAGCCTCCAGGGAGAGCTTCCGGGTCTGTCCACCGCTCGTGCCCTTCGCCTCGCGACCCTGGCGACGCCCATGGCGCTGTTCGACTGGCTGCGGCTGCACCCCCAGGAAGAACCGATCACCCGGCGTCTCTGGGCCTGGTGCGAGGGGCTCCGCGGGTATCGCTTCCCGGTGCGCCTCGTGAGTATGGAAGATCCAGATATCCTGGCGACGATCTTCGAGCGGGCCAACGGGGCGCGTCTGGATGCGGTGGACCGGTTCAGCCTGCGCCAGGGGTTGAAGGGCGAGGGGGCGGCGTCCCTGGGGAAGGTGGCGCGGTCGCTGGAGGGTCTGGGGTTCGGGCTGCTGGACGACGATGCGGTGCTGCGGGCGCTGCGGGCGCTGGCCCGCGGGGCCGAGGAGCGAGGCAACCTGCCGGTCCTGCTGCGGTCGACGGAGGCGGCCCTGCGCCGTGCGATCGTTTTTCTCCAGGTGAACGGGGGAGTGCCGCACGAGTCGCTGCTGCCGTACGCGCTGCCGCTGGCGGTGCTGGCGAGATTCTTCCATGATTTCCCCCGGCCCCAGGCGGACACCCGGGATCTGCTGCGCCAGTGGTTCTGGCGAGGGAGCCTGGGGCTGACGCTGGGGGGGCACGGCGAGCGGCACCTGGAGGCCATCCAGCCCGGGGACGAGGAGGGGTCAGCGCGGCGGCTGCTGGCGCTCACGCCGGAGCAACCGTCCGCCGAGGTGCATCGTCTGGATCGATTTCACGCGGCCCACGCTCGTAGCCGGCTGCAGCTCTGCGCCCTGGCCTCGCTGCGCCCGCGGCACACGAGCGGCGCTCCGCTGGATCTGGCGGCGCTGCTCTCGACCCCGGGCTACCTGCCGCCCGTGGTGGCGGAGACCACCGGCGCGGCGCTGGCCTCCGGCGTGAGCAACCGGCTGCTGCACCCGCGGGAAGGGATGATGGCCCGGGCGCTGGCCGCGGCGAGCCCCGAGGTCTGCGCCTCCCACGGGGTCACGGAAGAGGCCCGACAGGCCCTGCAAGAGGGCGACACGGAGGGCTTTCTGGAGCACCGAGGGCAGGCCCTTCAGGGGCTCTTTTCCAGGTATTTTGCGAGGCAAGGGGCGGCCCTGTGACGCATCGTACTGGACGACCGGAGCAGGTGCGCTACCCTGCGTGCCGTTCGGTGCTCGTAGCTCAGCCGGAAGAGCAGGAGATTTCTAATCTCCCGGTCGCAGGTTCGATCCCTGCCGGGCACGCAAGAGGCAAGACCATCCTCCTCCACCCGAGCGCATCACCGGATCGCCCCGGGCGGGATGGGGCGAAAGCAATACAACGGGTCCGGGGTCTGGGGGCGCACCGAGTCGAACATCCAGCCCGCAGGTTCGGCGCGCTTACGGAAGTACTCACCGATGTCGGAGTTGCTTCCCCCGGGGAAAGAGGTGCAGAAGATCTGATCCGGCTTCGAGGGGTCGATCGGCGGAGGCGGAGGGAATTCACGGGGAGCCCGCCGGGCTTCCGGTTGCTCCTTCCGCTTCCGGCTGCAGGCTGTGACCGCCTGACCCTCGGCCTGGCATGTTTTTTCGACCTTTTCGAGGTCCCTTCCGCCAGAACACCGGTACTTGCTTGCTGGCACGGAGGCCATGCAACGAGCGTGGACCTCGACCTCATCCATGCAACGAGAAGCCGCGGTCGGCAGGGCCAGCAGGCAGCTCTCCTCGCAGCCCACAGGGGGTGGTTCGCAGGAGAGCTGGGAAGACACGGCGCGTCCGTGCTCGCAGAGACGGGAGCAGACCGCTGTTGCCCGCGCTCGCACCTGCCTCGCCTGTTCTTCAGGGGAATTTGCCCGGGGAGTGCACGAGGCAAGCCACAGCGCCGCGAGTCCGATCCACCACCGCATCCGGAGGAGCTTACTCGAGATCAAGGCGGGCCAGTCCACCACCAGGGGGCAGCGTCAGGAGGTTCAGGCAGGCCCACTGCCTCAGCGACGGCGGCGCACCCTGGCTGCGCAGAGCCCGAGCACCGCCAGCAGTGCTGCGGACGACCCCTGGTTCGTCCCCGCAGCGCGGCAGCTGCAACCGCCTTCGTCCTCCGGAGCGACGCTCGCCCCCCCGGGCGATGACCCTCCCGCCCCTGCGCCGCTGCCCCCTGCGCTTGTACCACCCACCCCAGCAGCGCCGGCCTGCCCAGAACCGCCGGCCCCTGCGCTCCCTGCGACACCAGTAGCCCCCCCCTCACCGCCTGGATTTGCGCCGCCGCTCCCCGCCCCCCCCATCCCTCCCACGCCCGCCTGTCCGGAACCCCCGACCCCTGCTTGCCCCGCCGTCCCCGCACCACCGCCCTGCCCCCCCTCGCCCGCGGCGCCTGCCTCCCCTGCCTGCCCCGCCTCCCCGACGCCGGCGGCTCCAGCTTCCCCCGCCTCACCTCCTTCGCCCGAGGCACCAGCCCCCGCTTCCCCCGCGGCTCCCGCCTCTCCGGCCTGTCCGGAACCTCCGGACCCCGCTTCCCCCGCAGCGCCTGCCTCCCCCGACGCACCACCGCCTTGCCCCGCCTCGCCAGCCTGCCCAGCCTCGCCCGCCTGACCGGACTCCCCTGCCTGTCCGGAACCTCCGGACCCCGAGGCCCCACCCACACCACCACCGCAGGCATCGTTCATCAGCCCCGGCGTACCCTTGTCGCCCAGCCCGTAGGTCGATGTCGCGGCGCACCAGTTGGCAGGGTCATCGTTGCTGGTGGCGCTCAGCTTGTCGGGGCTCAGGCTGTACGAAACCCCCTTGTACCCGGCGCCGCCCGGGTACTTGACCTCATCGATGACCGTGACGTTGTTGCCGTCGACAACCTCGATGCGGAGCGCATCACCGCCGTTGGACAGCTTGGGGTTGGAGCCATAACCGTAGGCGCCGTTGATGCCGCCGTTGACGGAAGGGTCAGACTTGACTGCAAACACAAAAAAGGAGCCGGGTTTGAGCTCGATGAGGTCAGGGCCAGCGACCTGGTGAGTCTGGACGAACTGGCCGGAACCATCGTCGGAGTTGAGGCGCAGGGTGCGGAGGTCGAAGGTCTTGTTCGAGGTGGTGTTGTAGACCTCGAACCACTCCCCGTTGTCATCGTTGACGGCGCTGGAGTCGAAGAGGATCTCGGAGAGGATGATGTGAACCTCCCCTCCGTGAACGGAGGGGCTTCTCAGAAGCCTCACGGCTGCTGAGCTACTTGCCGGGGTTCCGCCGGAACTACCTGGCTTCGGCCAGGA
>JALOQB010000481.1 GCA_025453595.1 Polyangiaceae bacterium | reverse complement strand
AGGCCGTGTGCATCAGCTCGTAGCTCACCATGTAGACCGCCGAGGTCGTCAGGAACAGCCAGCCCGCGTTCGCCGACAGCAGCGCCCCGAACAACCAGGACAGCGGCGCCATCGCCGCCACCGCCCCGGCCACCCCCAGCGCCGGCATCAGCACCAGCTTCAGCTCACGGTAGCCCCGCACCGCCATCTCCCCCTCGTGGTAGACCGCGTGGTGCTCCGGGGTGTGGCGGTCGTAGAGAACTTCCATGGGCCAGCGGCGCCGGTGCAGCAGGTGCTTGTGCGCCCACCACTCGACCCCGTTCGCCACCACCACCGTCGCCGGGATCACCAGCCACTCGACCGCCTTCACCCCCCCCACCCCGCTCACCCCGAACCCCAGCGCCACCAACCCCACCCCCGTCGTCGCCCCCAGGTGCACCCACGGGCTGTACCCCCGCGGGATCGCACCCACCAGCCGCGCCCTCACCTCTTCCGCCCGCCGCCTCAGCTCATCCACACCCATCGTCATGAGCTGTTTATAAGTTCTGTAAAAAAAGAATCAACAGCATATTTCAAATGAGCAAAGGGGTTTAAAAATACTCACCCAGGGTTCGATGGGCGAGACGGAGCAGGGGTTTGCCATCCGGGGACCGGACCAGGAGGCAGCGACGGAGGTCGGGCTCGCTGGAGGCGGCGTTGCAGAGGATCCAGGAGCGAGCCTGGGCCAGCAGGTGCCGGGCCTGGGGGTGGAGGCCGACCGCGAGGAGGGCCTCGGCGTGGGCCCGGAGGAGGGAGATCTCGCCCTCTTCGAGGTGGCCGAGGCGCTGGCGCAGGGCCCAGGCGTTGCGGCTGGCGACGAGGGCCGCGAGGGGGTCTCCGAGGGCCAGGCGAGCCGAGGAGAGGACGGTCCAGGCCAGGGCCAGGGCGCCCGGGGCCTCGTCGGGGCGCTCGACGGAGGGCTGGATCCGGGCTGCGGAGCGAGGATCTCCCCGGAGCAAGGCGACGCGGGCGAGGGTCGCCCGGGCGTTGAGCGCGAGGCGGCGGTGGGCCATGGCGTCGAGCTCGTCGAGGGCGGAGCGCACCAGAGGCTCTGCTTCATCCAGGAGCCCGCGGGCGAGCAGCACCTTGCCCCGGGCGAGGCGCGCGGCCGCATGCACCAGCCGGAGCCGGAGCTGTTCGGCCATGCGGGAGGCCTCTTCCAGCATCGCGGTGGCCTGGGGGAAGCAGCCCAGCTCGCAGCGCAAGGAGCCCGCGTGCACCAGCTGGATGGCGGCGTTGCGGAGGTCACCGGCGGCGCGGTGGTGGCGCGCGGCCTCCTCGGAGAAGCGAAGCGCGAGGGCGGGGTGCCCCTGGGCTGCGGCCAGGTGGGACCGGGCCCGGAGCGTCCAGGCGAGGACGCCGGGGCGGCCTGGGCGGTCAGGCTCCCCCAGCCGGGCGACCAGGGCCTCCGCCGCCCGGATGTGCCCGGCGAAGCGCTGGTGGATGGCCATCTGCGCCAGGGCGACGGGGCGAGGCTCGCAGCCCGGAGCAAGAGGGCTCGCGAGCAGCAGCAGGTTCAGCTCGTTGAGCCGGTGAAACCGCGCGCTGCGGGCGCTGAGGGAGGCGAGGAGGCCCGCGGCCTGGTACCAGCCCGCGGTCCCCGGCTCGAGGCGCTCCAGGGCCTCCTCCGCGCAGCTCGCGGCGTGGTCCAGCTCGCCCTGCCAGCCCAGCGCCTCGGCCTGGAGCAGCCGGAGCTCGCCGCCCAGCATCCCGTCCGGACCGGACCGGAGCCCGCGCTCGGCCTGGGCGACGGCGCCCACCAGGTCGTTGCCCTCCAGCGCCTGGGCAGCCGCTGCGCGGAAGCAGCGCGCGGCGGCCTGGTGCTCGCCGCCGCGCTCGAAGTGCTCGGCGAGGACCGCCGCGTCCCGCTCGCCGCGGCGCTCCAGCCACCGGGCCGCCAGCGCGTGGCCTCGCAGCACGTCCTCCCCGGTCAGCATGGCGTAGGCGGCGCTGCGGACCAGGGCCTGACGGAAGCCGTACTCCTGCTCCCCGGCGAGGCGGCTGCGAGGGCGGCGCACCACCAGCTCTTCCTCCAGGAGCTCGTCCAGCGCGGCCCGCGGGTCTGACCCCAGCAGCTCGCGCACTCCATCCTCCCAGAAGATACGGCCAAAACAGCTCGCCGCCCGGAGGGCCCGCCGCGCCCCCGCGGACAGCCCGGAGAGCCGCTGCTCCAGCACCGCGAGGGCGGAGAGCGGTGCCTCCTGCGGGGCTCCACGGGCGCGGGTCCGGAGCAGCTCTTCCAGGAAAAAAGGGTGCCCCTCGGCCTGCTCCACCAGGCCCTTCAGCTCGTCTTCGTCCGCCGGGGCCTGAAGCACGCTGCGCGCCAGGGTGATGCCCTCGTCCGGCGAGAGCGGCGGCAGGTGGAGGCGCTGGGGCCTTCGCTCCGCCCAGAGCCTGGGGAAATTCAGGTCAAGCTCTGCGTCGGCGAGGCCCAGCACCAGCAGGGGCGTCCCGGCGAGCCCCAGCGCCGCATCGAGGAAGCGAAGCGAGGGCAGGTCGCCCCAGTGCAGATCGTCGAGCACCAGCAGCACAGGGCGGCGCCGGGCCTCGGCGGCGATCCAGTCGAGGAAGGCGCGCAGCAGCTGGTCGCCCATCAGCACCGGGTCCTCGCGCGCGGCCAGCAGCTGCACCGAGTCCGGCACCGGGAGCCCGAGCAAGGCCCCCAGAAACCCCGCCACGCGGTGGCCCTCCCCCTCCCCCACCGCGGCCAGCACGCGCTGCTCCAGGCGGGCAAACCGCTCGGCCAGCGGCAGGCCGTCGGAGAAGGCGCCGACCTGGGCGAGGAGCTGCTGGAGCAACCCGAAGGGAGACCCCGCGGTCAGCGGATCTCCGCGGGCCACATAGGTGTCAAAATCGACACCTATCCGGGCGAGCCCCTCGCGGGCGAAGCGTGTTTTTCCGGCGCCGGTATCGCCGAGCACCAGGAGGGCGAGGGGGGAGCGGGAGGAGAGGACGCGCCGGGCCGAGGAGGAGAGGTAGGCGAGTTCGAGGGTTCGACCGACGAAGGGGGCGGGTCGCCCGAGGAGAGAACCGGGCCCGGAGCGCTCGCCGAGGAGCCACCATCCGGCGGGGTGAGCGAGGAGGGAGAAGCGAGCGGCGAGGAGGGCGGCGGCGGCCTCGTCGAGGAGAGGTCCGGGGGCATCGGGGGCGAGGGCGGCGGGGGAGGAGGCGTCGAGGCGGAGGAGGTCGGAGGGGTCGAGGGAGGAGGGAGGAGCGTCGGTGTGCAGGGAGAAGAGGAGCAGCCCGCGGAGGCCCTGGCGGTGGAGGGAGAGGGCGAGACGAGCGGCGCGCTCGAAGGCGGCGCTGTCCTCGTCGAAGAGCCAGAGGGAGCGGGAGGAGGGCAGGAGGAGAGGCGAGGCGCCGGCGGCGCGGGCCAGCGGTGGGAGCGAGGGGGCCGGGAGCAAGGGGAGCAGGGCCGCGCGGGAGCGACGCTCGCGGGCGGTGAGGCGCCGCGGGAGGGGGTGGAGCACCGGGGGGAGGAAGGGCCGCAGGGCGAGGGCAACGGAGCGAGCGTCGGGGGGGCGCAGGGCCGGGTCGCGAGCGAGGAGGTCAGCGAGCAGCGCGTCGAGGGCAGGGTCGAGGCCCTGGTGAAGCGAGGAGAGGCGAGGGGCCTGCTCGGTGAGGACCTGGGCCAGAAGGGCCGCGGCGGTGGCCCCGGGGAACGGGTTGCGGCCAGCGATGGCGCGGAAGAGCAGGCAACCGAGGGCAAAGACGTCGGAGCGGGCGTCCGCGGTGCCCCCGGCGGCCTGCTCGGGGGCCAGGTAGCCGGGGGTCCCCGGGGGCGCATCGGGGGAGAAAAACGGGCGCGCCACGCCGAGGTCGATGAGCACCACGCGATCGCGGTGGGCGCCGGTGATCATCAGGTTGGCGGGGGAGAGATCGCCGTGGAGGTGACCCAGCGCATGGAGCGCGCCGAGGGCCTCGGCGGCCTGGTGCAGCAGG
>JALOQB010000480.1 GCA_025453595.1 Polyangiaceae bacterium | reverse complement strand
GGCGCCTCCTCGTCCCGCTGCTTGACCGGCAAGTCTCCCTGGGAAAAATCGAAGGACCCCTCCTTGTTGAAGGGGGGCGTCCCGCGCTGGAACTGGGGGTACACCACCTTGCCCCGGAGCTCGCAGTAGCGCGGGTGCTTCGCCCCGTCCGTCGGATCCACCTGGAGCCCCGTGATCTCGATCTTGTGCTGGCCACGCACCTTCTCTGAGATCGTATGGAGGTCCTGGACAACATCGGTGGTGGAGAACACGGTGGCGGCGGCGACCTGGGCCCGCTCCACGCCGAGCTTGTCGAGGACCGGCCAGAGGGGCGCGTAGAGGTCGAGGGTCTCCTGGCCGCGGGGGCCCGCGGGGGCGACGCCGGCCTTGAGCTGCTCCATGGCCAGAGGGACGCCGAGGGGGGCACCGCTGGCGTCGTTGAGGGAGCGCAGCAGCACGAAGGCGTAGGTGCGGTTCGGGGCCAGGACAAAGCCCGGGCGCGGGGCCACCGCGAGGGTGTTCTCGGGGGTGTAGCCGTCCGGCGGGAGGGTGGAGGCCACCATGGGGAAGAGGCGCCCCTGCTCCGGCGAGGTGGCGTCGATGTCGACGAGCATCACCGGGCTGTCCTTGCCGGGGGGGATCACCTGCTCCGGGTTGCGCTCGGCGAGGGGAGCGTCAAAGCGGAAATAGGCCGCCGGGAGCACCGGGAAGCCCTTGCGTTCGGCGGCGAGGGCGCGCAGCCCCTCGACCAGGGAGAGGTTGCGTGGGTTGGGCCAGCCGCGCACGTCCGGGGAGCCCCCCTGGAGGCGCAGGTTGGACGGGTAGGGGAAGTCGAAGAAGGCCTCCTGCGTGCCGAGGTCAGCCTCGAGGTTGAAGCGCGCCTGGACCCCCGCGATCGCCGCAGGCCCGGAGGGCGAGGGGGCTGTGTCGTCGGAGCTACAGGCCAGCGCGAGCAGGGCGAGGGAGGGGAACAGGAGGCGACGCATGGCCCCGCAGTATGCACCCTCCCGCCGGAGGCGACCGCAACAAGTGCATCACCGCTGCTCGCGAAGCCGCCTCGGGAAGCTCACCAGCAGCGCCACCAGCGCCCGGAGCCGCGCCGCCAGGGAGCCGCTCTGCAGGGTCGCCAGCGCCAGCGCCAGGGAACGCAGCGCCGGGGTGTAAGGGTACCACCAGAGCTCCTGACGACCTGGACCGCGGTCCGTGAGCACCAGCCGTGGCCTCGTCATCTCGGCCAGCGCGTGGGGGCCGTTGGTGACGCCGTGGCCCGTCTCCCCGTGGCCGCTCCAGGGGGCCGACGCCAGCGCCGCGGTGAAGCCGTGGTTGTTGATCGTCACCACCCCCACCCGGAGCTGGCGGGCCAGCTCCTGGGCCCGCGGCAGGTGCCTGCTCCAGATGCTCGCCGTCAGCCCGTAGCGGCTCTTGTTCGCCCGCGCCACCGCCTCGTCCGCCGACCCCACCACCAGGATCGGCAGCACCGGCCCGAAGGTCTCGTCGTGCATCAGCGGCGTCGCCTCGTCCTTCAGCCGCAGCACCGTGGGCGGGTACAGCAACGAGCCCTCCTCCGGGGCCACCCCCCCCGCCAGCACCTCGGCCCCGTCCTCCACCGCCTGCTGCACCTGCCGTTGCACCACCCGCAGCTGCTCCGGCGTCGCCAGCCGCCCCACGTCCTCCCCGGGCCGCAGCCCCCGCGTCAGCTCCACCACCCGCGCCACGAACGCCTCCGCCACCGCGCTCTCCACGTACACCCGCTCGATCGACGCGCAGTTCTGCCCCGCGTTGGTGAACGCCCCCCACACCACCCCCCGCGCCGTCCGCTCCAGCTCCGCGTCCGCCAGCACCAGCGCCGCGTCCTTGCCCCCGAGCTCCAGCGAGCACGGGATCAGCTGCTCCGCGCACGCAAGCGCCACCTCCCGCCCTCCTCGCACGCTCCCCGTGAAGATCACCCGATCCAGCCCCCCCCGCACCAGCTCCTTCCCCACCGCCCGGTCCCCCTGCAGCAGCCCCAGCACCCCGTACGGCACCAGCCCCTCGAACAGCGACGCCACCAGCGCCCCCGTCCGCGGCGTCACCTCGCTCGGCTTGAACACCACCGCGTTCCCAGATAGCAAGGCCGGCACCAGCGACCTCAGCGGGATGGCCACCGGGTAATTCCACGGCGTGATCAGGCCGATCACCCCGCATGGGTCCCGGTAAACCCTGCCTACCTTCCCGGGAAATTGCAGCAGATCGTAGTGCTGCTCGTCCGGTTCAAGAAGCGCTTCGATATGGTCCAGCCAGTAGGCCACCAGGTCCGCGTTGGGGAGAACCTCCGCCAGCAGGGCCTCTTCCACGGGCTTCCCCAGCTCGTCGGCGAGGGTCGCGGCGATCTCCTCGGCGCGCGTCAGGATGCGCCGGCGCAGCGGGAGCAGCGCCTGGATCCGGGCGTTCAGAGGCGTCGCTGCCCAGCGTTTCTGGGCCTCACGGGCCCGCTCGATCGTCGGTTCAACCATCCTTTTTCCCTGGCATGGGCGCCCTTGCTACCATGTCCCTCGTGAGCCAGGAACGGCTGGAGCAGCTCAGCAAAATCTCTCTCTTCCACGGACTGACCCCGGACGCTCTCGCGCTCATCGCCGAGGCCACCTCCGAGGAGCGGCACGGGCTGGGGACCAAGATCTTTCAGCACGGCGAGGCGGGGGACAAGCTCTACGTCCTCGTCGAGGGTAAAGTGCGCATCAGTCGAGAGGTACCTGGCATGGGCGAGGAAGCCCTCGCGGTGCTGGGCCCCGGCAACGTGTTCGGCGAGATGTCCTTGCTGGACGAGTCCCCCCGGAGCGCCGACGCGGTGGTCCACGAGCGCTGTCGCCTGCTGGTCCTCTCCAAGGACGCCTTCGATGACCTGCTCTTCCTGCACAAGGACCTGGCCTACGAGGTCCTCTGGAACATCGTCCGCATGCTGACCGGACGCCTCCGCGAGACCAACGAGAAGCTGACGTTCCTGTCCGTCTCCGGGAAGTTCTGAGCCTCCTCCTGGCGCATCGCCCATGCTAGAGGTGACTCATGCGGTGGTTGCTTCTGGTGGTGGCAGTGCTCGGCTCGGGCTGCGCCGAGCTGCATCATGTGGCTTACGGTGAGGCCGAGGCCGTACGAGGTCGGCCCTTCGAGCTCAAGGTCAGCGAGACCGGCGTGAACCTCGGCGAGGCCGCCTCCCTGGCTCGCTCGATGAGCGCTACCCCCCAGGGGCGCCAGAAGGCGAGCGACATCGAGAGCATCATGGCCCTCTTCCAGACTGGCCCCAAGACCGGCAACACGGTCTTCAACGATACCTACGCAGACCGGCTCCAGGATGACCTGATGAAGGCTTGCCCGTCCCTCCGCATTCATAACCTCATCGTGGTCCGCGAGACCCAGCGGTACCCGGTCATCAGCGGGGAGATCGTCAAGATCAAGGGGGAGTGCTTCTTAAGAGGATCTGGGCCCGCGCCCCGGGGGCTTTGGGGGAACGGTGGGCCTTCGCGGCCCACGCCCGCGGCAAGGGGGTGGAGGGGGCTGCGCCCCGGGCGCTTCGCGGGAACGGTGGGCTTGCGCAGCCCACCCCCGCGGCAAGGGGGCCGATGGGGCTAGCGCCCCGCGCGGCCCCCTTGCATCCCCCGGCTCCCCCTTCATAAGCAGGCATCCGGGCGAGACGGGGAGCAACGTGACGATCTCCAAAGCGCCCCTTGCCCATCCCTTCGGGACGGGACCCGCGGGGCTCGTACCTCTCCGTCTCTGCCGTTCGTTTGTGCTCAAATCGTCTCGGGGAGTGACGGGCGTGTGCGACGATTGGTGCACCAAGGATCGAGCCCCGCGGGTCCCGTCCCGAAGGGATGGGCAAGGGGCGTTTCTGAGATCGAGGAGGTTCTTCACGTCTTGAGTGGAAGCCCCTCTTCACACCGTGGGGGGAGCCGGGGGATGCAAGGGGGCCGCGCGGGGCGCAGCCCCATCGGCCCCCTTGCCCGGGGGTGGGCGGGCA
>JALOQB010000479.1 GCA_025453595.1 Polyangiaceae bacterium | reverse complement strand
CGAGGCGCCCGGGGTCGAGCTGCGCGACCCGAAGGAGCTCCCCCTCGGGTTCCTGGTCAAGGACGGTGTGATCCCGATCCGGCTGGTGGATCGCAAGGTCGAGCCCCAGGAGCCCATCGACCGCGGTCGCGCCGAGCTTACAGGGAAGTTCCATACGAGGAACAACGAGCGCTACTGGGCCCTGAAGGACGGGAGCTACGTGCGGAACCGGGACCTGACGATGATCCACCGGCGGGAGAAGTTCCCGGAGTGTGTGCGGGACGATACCCGGTGGATCGACGTGAGCGTGGTGGCGTCGACGCTGGTGGCCTACGAGGGGAAGAGGCCGGTGTTCGCGACGCTGATCAACACCGGCATGGACCGGACCGGGGGTACAAACGCGACGCAGCAGGGCACCTTCACGGTGGACGCGAAGTTCCTGCTGACGCCGCCGGGTTCGGGCCCCTTCGACACGCAGGCCGAGGTGCGCGACGTGCCCTGGGCCCTGCGGCTGTCCTCCGGGCAGTTCCTCGCGGCGGGGTACTGGGTGCCTCGCTTCGGCATCGCCCACGGTACGGGCCACGTGCTCCTCGCCCCCGGGGACGCCCGGTGGCTCTGGCGCTGGGTGGGCGGCGAGGTGCCGGAGGGCTGGCTGGGCGCCGAGCTCCCGCAGGAAAAACGGCTCACGGTCCTGATCCGCAAGTGAGCCCCGGGAGGGGGCAAGGTCAGGGGTGAGGAGCGCGCCGCGTCATGGTAAAGACGCAAGCCCCATGGCCAACGAACGCCCGCGCTACAACCCCGCCGAGATCGAGCAGAAATGGCAGCAACGCTGGGAACAGGAGGGGGTGTTCACCGCCCTCCGCCGGCCCGGCAGGCCCAAGCTGTACGTGCTCGACATGTTCCCGTACCCGTCCGGCGCCGGGCTTCACGTGGGCCATCCGGAGGGGTACACCGCCACCGACATCGTGGCCCGCTACAAGCGCATGCAGGGCTTCGACGTGCTGCACCCGATGGGCTGGGACGCCTTCGGTCTGCCCGCCGAGCAGTACGCGATCCAGCACGGCGTTCACCCCGCCGAGACCACCGCGAAGAACATCGAGACCTTCAAGCGGCAGCTCCGGAGCCTGGGCTTCTCCTACGACTGGTCCCGGGAGGTGAGCACGACGGACGAGGGCTACGTCCGCTGGACCCAGTGGATCTTCCTGACCCTGTTCAAGCGGGGCCTCGCCTTCCAGTCCGAGACCCCGGTCAACTGGTGCCCGGCCCTGGGCACGGTGCTGGCGAACGAGGAGGTCATCGACGGCAAGAGCGAGCGCGGCAACCACCCGGTGGTGCGCATGCCGCTGCGCCAGTGGACCTTGAAGATCACGGCCTACGCCGAGCAGCTCATCGCTGACCTCGAGGGGCTCGACTGGCCCGAGACGAAGAAGAAGCAGGAGGACTGGATCGGCCGCAGCGAGGGCGCCACGGTCTTCTTCCCCCTCGCCGATCGAGAGGGGCAGATCGAGATCTTCACCACGCGCCCCGACACCCTCTTCGGCGCCACGTACATGGTGCTCGCCCCCGAGCATGCCCTCGTCGACGTGCTCACCACCGACGAGCAGCGGGCGCAGGTCCTCGCGTATCGCACCGAGGTCGCCTCCAAGAGCGACATGGCCCGCACCGCCCTCAGCAAGACCAAGACCGGGGTCTTCACCGGCGCCCACGCCAGGAACCCGATCTCCGGCGAGCGTATCCCCATCTGGATCGCCGACTTCGTCCTCGCCTCCTACGGCACCGGCGCCATCATGAGCGTCCCCGGCCACGACCAGCGCGACTTCGAGTTCGCCCGCCAGTTCGGCCTGCCCATCGTCGAGGTGGTCAGCCCGGACGGTGCCCTCCACGACGCTTCCACCTGGAAAAAAGCCTTCGATGACGAGGGCGTCGCGGTGCGCTCCGGCTTCCTCGATGGCAAGCGCACCCCCCAGGCCAAGACCGCCATGATCGACCACCTCGAAGGGCTGGGGATCGGCAAGCGCAAGGTTAACTACAAGCTCCGCGACTGGGTGTTCTCCCGCCAGCGTTACTGGGGCGAGCCCATCCCGATCTATTTCCCGGTCGAGCTCCACGAGGGCACCACCGACCCCCGCACGGGCCCCCACACCATCCGCTACGACCAGCCCCTCCCGGTCGACGAGCACGAGCTGCCCCTCCGGCTCCCGGTCCTCGACGACTACAAGCCCTCCGACGACCCCTCGGGCCCCCTCGCTCGCGCCCTCGACTGGCGCTTCTTCCAGCGCGATGGCCGGTGGTTCGCCCGCGAGACCAATACCATGCCCCAGTGGGCCGGGTCCTGCTGGTATTACCTCCGCTTCCTCGACCCCAAGAACAGCGACGCCGCCTTCTCCCAGCAGGCCTACGACGACTGGATGCCCGTCGACCTCTACGTCGGCGGCAGCGAGCATGCCGTGCTCCACCTGCTCTACGCCCGCTTCTGGCACAAGGTGCTCTTTGACGCGGGCCACGTGAAGCACAAGGAGCCCTTCACCAGGCTGGTCCACCAGGGCCTGATCCTGGGCGAGCTCGAGTTCTCCACCTTCCGCGACGAGGACGGTAACCCGGTCTCCTTCGAGCAGGTCGACCTCACCGACGAGGATGCCCCCACCCTCAAGGGCCTCAACAAGCCCCTCCAGCGCGAGAAGCTCGCCGAATCCGCCCTCCAGAAGGTCGACAAGAAATTCGTCCTCGCCGCCCAGCCCTCCGTCGTCGTCGACGCTCGCTCCTTCAAGATGAGCAAATCCCGGGGGAACGTCGTCAACCCCGACAGCATCGTCCAGCAGTACGGGGCCGACGCCCTCCGCGTTTACGAGATGTTCATGGGCCCCCTCGAGGCCGTGAAGCCCTGGCAAACCAACGGCGTCGTCGGCGTCTTCCGCTTCCTCGATCGCGTATGGAGCCTCTGTACCTCCGCGTCCCACGCAGCCCCCGCGCTCCCCGAGGATGCGCTCAAGCTCGTCCACAAGACCATCCAGAAGGTCACCGAGGACATCGAGGCGATGCGCTTCAACACCGCCGTCTCCGCCATGATGATCCTCGCCAACCGCCTCGCCGAGATCCCCCAGATCCCCGCCGACGCCGCCGAGAAATTCGCCCTCCTCCTCGCCCCCTTCGCCCCCCACCTGGCCGAGGAGATCTGGTCCTCCCTCGGCCACGCCGAGCTCCTCGCCCTCGCCCCCTGGCCCACCTTCGACCCCGCCCTGGTCGTCGATGATGTGGTCGAGCTGGCCGTCCAGGTCAACGGCAAGGTCCGCAGCCGCGTCCTCCTCAAGAAGACCGCCTCCGAGGCCGAGGCCCGCGCTGCCATCGCCGATGACCCCGCCCTCAAGCCCTTCACCGACGGCAAGACCGAGAAGAAATTCCTCTACGTCCCGGGGCGCATCATCAACCTCGTCGTCGCCTTAACAAGGGTCTGCGCGCCGGTCAGGGGAGGCAGGAGACCGGAGGCAGGGGACGGGGGGCCAGCTCCTGCCTGCAGCCTCTTCAACCCCGCGAGATCTTCTTCTCGACGAACAGCACGTGCTTGCGGGCGATGGGGTCGTACTTCTTCAGCTCCAGCTTGCCCTGCATCGTCTTCTTGTTCTTCGTCGTCACGTAGGCGTAGCCCGTCCCGGCGGTCGATACCAGCTGGATCGCGTCTCTCATCGGTCCTTCTCCTTGGGTTCGCCCTGGGTTCTATTGCATCTCGTGTGTTGTTGCAACTGAGTTGCTTTGGTGAAAGAACAGGGGGATGAGCGAGACGAAGAAATTGCCGGTGACGGTGCTGTCGGGGTTCCTTGGGGCGGGGAAGACGACGCTGCTGAATCATGTGCTGAACAACCGGGAGGGGAGGCGGGTGGCGGTGATCGTGAACGACATGGGGGAGGTGAACGTGGACGCGCGGCTGGTGGCGAGCGGGGAGGGGGCGCTGAGCCGGTCGGAGGAGAAGCTGGTGGAGATGAGCAACGGGTGCATCTGCTGCACG
>JALOQB010000478.1 GCA_025453595.1 Polyangiaceae bacterium | reverse complement strand
GGAGGCTGAGGGCCAGGGCCTCGGCCTCGACATCGGCCGAGGAATCCTCGTCGATGCGGCGGATGCGGGCCTTGAGGTAAGGCGCGGTACCGGTCACCCCTTCGAGCCGGATCCGGACCAGCCCCTGGAGGATCAGGCTGTAGTTGCCCGAGCTGTGCTTGAGCGCCTTGAGCACGCGGGCGGCGCAACCGACCGGGTGAAGATCGTTCTCGCCAGGGTCATCGGTGCTCGGATCGCGCTGGGCGAAGATGGCGATGACCGGCGTGGGGAAGTTGTCGATGTCCTCGACGAGCGCCACCGACTTCTCGCGACCCACGTCGAAGGGCGCGACGGCCCCCGGGAACAGCACGGCGTTACGTATCGGCAGAACAGGAAGCTCCTCCCCGAAGTGAATTTCCTCGTCGTTGCGAGGGGGCAAGGGGGGGCTTTTCTTCTCTGACATGCGGACCTCTTGGTGCGTGGCTTGTTGCCCTCTGCGCTGCGGCGTACGGCGCCCATCAGCAGCCCTTGCAGAGGCGTCTCCTGCGGTGTTGATGCAAGCTAAGCATAGTGCATCTCGCGTGCCAGGGGCCTACAACATCTTCACAGGCCCCCGGGCAACCCCAGCGTCCGGGCGGCCGCGGTGAGGGACGGGGCGATCAGGTCGGCCGCGGGGGGGTGGCCTCCATGGGCCCCAGGGACCGCCACCACGAACAACCCTGCCGCCGCCGCCGCCTCGCAGCCCACTGGAGAGTCCTCGAAGGCCAGGCAGGCTGTCGCCTCGGCGCCCAGCCTCCGCACGGCCTCCAGGTAGATGTCGGGGGCTGGCTTGTGGCGAGCCACGTCGCTCCCGGTCACCGTCTGCGCAAAAAATTCCCACCACCCGCGGGGCTTCAGGGCGGCCTCCGCCAGCCACCGGGGCGAGGACGTCGCCAGCCCCAGCGGGTAGACCCCCTGGAACGCGCGCAGCAACCGCTCCGCCCCCTCGCAAGCAGAGGCAGACGGCACCCGCCCCGCGAACTCCTCGCAGATCGCCTGCACCTGCGCCTCCCGCTCCAGGGGCCAGCCCCACCGCGCCGCCAGGTGCTCGGCAACAAACGGAATACCGCGCCCCATGCAAGCCGCCGCATCTTCCCGGGTGTAACGGGCACCTCGCGCCCTGCAAAAAGCATCGATCGCCTCGTCCCAGACCGGCTCCGAGTCGATCAGTAGACCGTCCATGTCGAACACCACCGCCTGGATCCTCGCAGGCAGCGGGCGCCTCGGTTTCTTCTCGCTCATTCGTCCCCGATCCCTTCCGGAATCTCGCTCGGATCCAGGTCAAGAAAGCGGGTGCATGCGCTGTCCCACCGCAGCATCGCCTTGCCCGTCGGCCCGTTTCGCTGCTTGGCCACGATGATCTCCGCTATCCCCTTCAACGCCGTTTCTTTGTTGTAGTAGTCATCTCGATAAATAAACATAATCATATCCGCATCCTGCTCTATGGCTCCAGAGTTGTGGCTAAACACAGCGTCAGCAATCCAACTTTCAGGACCTGGAACGGATATATCGTAAACACATTCTCTTTCAGCACGGGTAACATGAGAGACCGAATCCCAGAAAATATCGCTGTTAACCATTGCCATGAGTCGCTCACTGTTCAATATAACAGCCATGTCGTGAACGGCTTTTCGCGAAGGAGCTTTCATCGAACTGGCCCCCAAGGCATAAGATTTTCCCCTCATTTTTGCCATCATTTTGTGCGTCACACCTTGCTCTTTCATGATGGATGATATGATGCCAAAAACCTCCCTAGGAAGCGTATCGACGTTGGTGTTGGAGGTGACGCCATCGAGGGCCTGGGCGAGCTTGCGCGCGGGTTCAACACGGGGCCCGAAGGCGCCGACGAGGTCAAGGAAGCGCCGCTGGTCGAGGGCGCCGGAGACATCGACGCTGTGGAGAGGGCGCCCCTTGCCGAGGGTGACGCGGAGCCTGGCGACGATGCCGAGGCGCAGCAGGAGCGCGGCGACGTCGGAGGCGAGGCCCTGGCTGCAGGTGGCGAAGAAGACGCGGTTGCTGCCGCGCCCCTGGTGACGGGTGAAGATGCAGCCGTCGGTGGCCCAGAGGTGGCGCAGAAGCGTGGCGATGCTGGTGTTGTCGAGGGAGAAGACGGCCCCGGGGAGGCGCTTCTCGTGGGAACGCTGGCCGTAGATGCCGAGCTCGCGGAGCCAGCGGTTGATGCCCGCCGGGTGCCAGCGGTTGCCGTTGCCGCTGAAGACAAGCTGGTGCCAGTTGCCCTTGCCCTCATGACGGTGGACCTCGACGCCGAAGGTGCGCGCGGCGTCGGCGACGACCTGGCTGTTCTCCTCGGAGGCGGTGGTGTAGCGCAGGGGCTGGTGAGAGAGGTAGCTGCCGTCGCCCACCAGGTGACCCAGCAAGGCGAGGTGCGCCTCGGGCCAGGAGGTGGCGCTGGGGGGCTCCGGGAGGTGGCGCGCCAGGGCGAGGCGATCTCCGGGTACGAGCTGCTCGACACGCACCCACCCGTCGGGGCCCAGCAGGCGATGGCGGCCGGTGACCCGGAGCTGCCTGCCGCTCTCGAGGACCACATCGAAGACCTCGCGCTCCCCCACGCACCAGACCTTGTCCGCCCGGGCGGAGAGGATGCGCCCCTCGGGGTCGACCGCGAGGACCTCGGGGGTCTGCCCGACCAGCTCACGGATAGGGACGCGCCGCCCGTCCGCGAGGCACACGAGGGTATCCCCGACGACGCACTCACGGAGGTCGCTGATCTGGGGCCGCTTGCTCTTCTCGCTCCGGGTCTCGACGGAGCGGTTGAGCTGGGAGAGGGCGACCACCGGGACCCGGAGCTCCTTGGCGAGGTGCTTGAGCCCGCGGGAGATCTCGCTGATCTCCTGCTCGCGGCTGCCCGCCTTGTCGCTGCCTCGCATCAGCTGGAGGTAGTCGATGACGACCAGACCGACCTTGCGCTCGAAGCCCTGGGCCTGGGAGGCCCGCTGCAGCTCTGCCTGGATACGGCGCACCTTGGAGCGCACGTCGAGGACCGTGATGCCCGGGGTGTCGTCGATGTAAACGGGGAGGTTCGAGAGGAAGGAGGCGGCCTGGGTGAGGTTGTGCCAGTCCTCGTTGGAGAGCTTGCCGCTGCGCATGCGCTGCACATCGACCCGAGCCTCGCTGCTGACCATGCGGGAGGCGATCTGCTCGCGGGGCATTTCGAGGGAGAAGATGGCGCATGCACCGCCGGGCTGCTCGGTGGTCTGCTCGCCGGAAGGGTCGGTGCCGATGATGAGCGGCTGGGCGACGTTGATGGCGATGTTGAGCACGAAGCTGGTCTTGCCCATGCCGGGGCGAGCGGCGACGATGACGAGGTCGGTCGGGTGCAAGCCCGAGGTGAGCTCGTCGAGCTTCTTGTACCCGGTGGGGAAGCCGGTGATGGCGGTGCCTCGGCCGGCGATGTCCTCGAGCTTGGTGAAGACCGTGCGGATGACGTCGCCGAGCTGGGAGACGGTGGAGGACTCGGGGGTGCGGGCGAGGTCGTAGATGGCCTGCTCGGCGGTGTCGATGAAGGTCTGCACGTGGCCGACGTCGCCGTAGCCTTCTGCCGAGACGCGCTGGCAGGTCTGGATGAGGGCGCGCAGGCGCCATTTCTCCCGGACCACACGGGCGTAGCTCTCGATGTTGGCGACCTCCGGGGCGGTGTCGACGCTGATCGGGGCCTACCTCGCGCTGTTCCCCAACGCCCGCCTCGGCGTGGTGCTGCCGCTGGGTCTCTGGCTGCAGTTCGTGCGCATGCCGGCCGTCGCGCTGATCAGTTTGTGGGTGGTGCTGCAAGTGCTGTTCACCTGGGCCGGACCGAGCTTCGGCGCGGTGGCGTGGTGGGCGCACCTGTCGGGATTCGCGTTCGGTTTCCTCGTGGCCCTGATGATCCGCGGCGGGCTGGAGCGGCGGTCGAGACTGCGGCCGTGATGTCGCTCGACGCCTCATGGTCGCAGGCCTGGCGCGATCTCG
>JALOQB010000186.1 GCA_025453595.1 Polyangiaceae bacterium | reverse complement strand
CGCCGAACACCCCGGCGAAGTACGACAGCAGGAAGGCCGTGCTCGCCTCCTTGTCCGAATAGGGGACGATGGCCCCGGGGCCCATCGGGCCACCAAACCCACCCGGCGGGGGTGCCCCGTACCCCCCGGGGGGTGGGGTGAAGCCGCCTTGATTGCCCCCGGGAGGGCCTCCATAACCGAAGGGAGGTTGCGCCATCGACGTTCCGTTCTCCTTTTCACGCCCGGTGCCCCCGGCTCGTGAGTATTGAAGTTCTGGGCATGAACCGGGCACCACGCAAGACCCCGGCGGTCGATATCGTCCGCCTCGCTCACGACTCCGTCAACCACGCGCCATACGCCTCGGCGTCGAGGGCCTTCCCCGTCAGCTTGCGCAGCTTCTCCTCCAGGCGACGCCGCCCTCCGTCCGCCACCAGCTCTGCCACCAGCACCGCCCCCGCGCGAGGTGATGCCCAGGCGCCACCGAAGCGCGCTCGTAGCTCGGACCGCACCTGGCATGACACCATCGCGGCCAGCAACGGCGAGGGGGCAAGCACCGGAGAGGCTCCCAGAAAGGGCGAGATGGCCCAGGTAGGTTCTTCTTTACCCGCACGCTCGATCCCGAGCAGATCCCGGTGAAGCTGGAACCAGAGGGCATCCAGGTCCTGGGAGGGATCGGCGAGGGCCGCTCGCTCGAAGGCGATCAGGAGGAGCGATCGGCGCAGCCCGAGGAGCTCGCTCCAGCGTCTGCCGCGAAGGAACGAGGCGCGCCGGGAGGTGTTCATGCCCGGCAGGAACAAGGCGAGCAGCTCGGGCTCATCGAGCAGGCGGGCGAAGGTCTCGGCGACTCCATCCAGGAGCGCCATCTCACCCAGCCCAAGGATCGACGGGGAGAGGCGAAAGGCGGCCCTTTTTTCCTGATTCTTCAGGGCAAACAGCCCGTGCCCCAGGGCACGCAGCAGGGACGGGTGGAGGCGCTGGTCCTTGCAGGAACCCAGCACCACCCGGATCTCCTCCGGGGGGCGAACCATGAAGGTTTGAGCACCAAAAGGTTGCTCGCTCCGGTCAAAATGTATACCGGAAGCGTCGAGGTCGAGGCCGAGAGATGCCCAGATTTCTCGCGCGAGGGGCAGGGCGCGGTCCGGGGGGAAATCGTCGTCAAAAGAGCCGCGGATGGAGCGCTGAAGCCAGTCAAGATCCCGGAGGGTCAGGTCTTTTTCGAAGAGGTTGCGGAGGTCGACCATCAGGTCGATGAAGGGGCCCCGGGTGCGCTCTTCGAGGCGACCCAGGAGGCCCCGGAGCCGCTCGAAGGAGAGGCCCCGGAGCTCGAGGAGGGCCTCGTAGAAGCCCACCGGGAGGCCCGCCTCCGCGGCGAGGGCTCTGCGGCGCAGGAAGAGCTCGCGGATCACCGGGGCCATCTCCCGGTGGAGCGCGGCCCAGGCCCGGTACGCCGCCCTGCGCTCGTCGAGGTAGCCGCTCTGCGCGAGCTCGTCGAGCTTCTGCCGGGAGACCCGGGCTCCGTCGGCCTCGAAGGGGTGCTCTCGCAGGGTCCGGTCGAGGCGAGCGCAGAGGGCGACAGAGGCCGGATCGGCGAGGAGCCGCAGGCCCCGTTCGGCCCTGATCCAGAGCTCGACCTCCCGGGGGTCAAGGCGATCGGCCTCGGCCCTGCAGGCGCGGACCAGGGCGCTCACCGTGGCCTGCTGGCGCCGGAGCAGGTCGGCCAGGGCGGCCTCGTCGTGGAGCTCGTGGGAGCGCCCCACGGCGCGGGACCAGGCGGCGGCGCCCTGCCGGGCCACGAGGGCGTCGAGCTCGGCCGCGAGGTCATCGACGGAAGAGAGGGTCGAGACCGGGGCGCGAGGGGGTGCGCCGCAGGCAGCGAGCCAGCCCCCTGCCCCGAGCAGCAAGGGGCGGCGAGGGAGCATCAGAAGTCGGCCTGGCGGGGGGCCCGGGGGAAGGGGATCACGTCACGGATGTTGTCGACGCCGGTGGCGTACTGGATGGCGCGCTCGAAGCCGAGGCCAAAGCCGGCGTGGGGGACGGTGCCGTAGCGCCGCAGGTCGCGGTACCACCAGTAATCTTCCTTCGGCAGGCCGAGGGATTCGAGGCGACGGTCCAGCACGTCGAGGCGCTCCTCGCGCTGGCTGCCGCCGATGATCTCGCCGATCCCGGGGGCGAGGACGTCCATGGCGGAGACGGTGCGCTCGCCCTCGTCGAGGCGCATGTAGAAGGCCTTGATCTCCCTGGGGTAATTGGTCACGGCGACGGGGCCGCCGACGAGCTTTTCTGCGAGGAACCGCTCGTGCTCCGACTGGAGGTCCATGCCCCAGCGCACCGGGAATTCGAAGCGCTCCTTGCTCTTCTCGAGGCGGTCGATGGCCTCGGTGTAGGTCATGCGGGCGAAGGGCGTCTGGACGAAGCGCTCCAGGCGAGAGACGCACTCCTTGTCGACGTGCTGGGCGAAGAAGGCCATGTCGTCGGCGCGCTCGTCGAGGAGGGCGCGGAAGATGTACTTGAGGAAGGCCTCGGCGAGGGTGATGTCATCATCGAGGGAGGCGAAGGCGATCTCGGGCTCGATCATCCAGAATTCGGCGAGGTGGCGCCGGGTGTTCGAGTTCTCGGCGCGGAAGGTGGGCCCGAAGGTGTAGACCTGGCTGAGGGCCAGGCAATACGCCTCGACGTTGAGCTGACCGGAGACCGTGAGGTGCGCCTCGCGACCGAAGAAATCCTGGGAGAAATCGATCTTCCCTTCCTGGGTCCGAGGGGGGTTGGCCAGATCGAGGGTCGAGACGCGGAACATCTCGCCGGCGCCCTCGCAGTCGCTGGCGGTGATGATCGGGGTGTGGATCCAGAAGAACCCGCGCTCGTGGAAGAAGCGATGCACCGCCTGGGCGAGGCAGTGGCGCACCCGGGCGATGGCCCCGAGGGTGTTGGTACGCGGGCGCAGGTGAGCCACCTCGCGGAGGTACTCCAGCGAGTGCTTCTTGGGCTGGATCGGGTAGGTCTCCGGGTCGTCCACCCAGCCGACCACCTCGATCGCTGTCGCCTGCAGCTCGACGCTCTGCCCCTTGCCTTGCGAGGCCACCAGCGTCCCCCGGACCCGCACCGCGCAGCCCGCCGAGAGCTTGAGCACCTCGCTCTCGTAATTGGCGAGGCCCTGGCCAGCCACCGCCTGCAAGGGGGCGAAGCAAGAACCGTCGTGCACGTGCACAAAAGAGATCCCGGCCTTGGAGTCCCGGCGGGTCCTTACCCAGCCCGCCACCTCCACCTCGGCCCCGACCTCGCTCTTGCCCGAGAGGGCATCGACCACTCGAATCCGTTGCATTCGTTCCTCGAAGCGCAGACCACCGGAGGCCCGCGAGGCGCAGAGCATTGCAGCCCCCCCGGCCCGGGACAAGTAGCCAAGTTATGGCGTACCCGGCCTGAAAGCTGGTAGGGTGTCTCCGTGGTCCGGCTCACTGAAGCAGCACTGGAGCGCCTGCGCGACCGGCTCCGCAACCAGGGTGAACGCCCGTCCCTCGTGCTACCGCAGGGGGCCCAGGGGCGCGCAGACCTGATCGAGGCGGTGCAGGTGGTGGGCGAGTTTGGCGCCATCTGCGAGGCGATGTTCCTGGTGATGCTGGCCGACGGCCGGGTGAAGAACGTCGAGCGGGACGTGCTCCGGGGCGCCCTGCGCGTCATCTCCAACAACCGGGTCCGCTCGACCCACATCGAGTCGATGCTCGACGCGGCGGCCCGCAACGTCGCCGAGCACGGCCTCAAGAACCGCCTCGATAGCGTCATCGCGACCCTGCGCGAGACCCCCACCCGCGCCGAGATCTCCTACGTCCTCGCCGCGGCCGTTGCCGCCGCCGACGACACCGTGGTGCCCGAGGAGCAGAGCATCCTGGAAGCCCTCGCCGAGGGCCTCGGCCTTGACCAACAACGCCTCGATGCCCTGGTCGGAGAGCTCCAGACCGGCCCCTGACGCCGTGCCAACCACTCCTCTCCCGCCCCCTCCTGCCCCCCTGCGCTGGTTCTTCCTCGGGGCTTTCGCCCTCTCCATCGCGGTGTCGTACGGCCTGGCCCTCCCCCTCGGGGTCGGCGCGGTGCTGGGGTACATCACCGAAAAGCGCGTGTCTCACCTGCTGGATCGCCTCGACAAACAGGGGCAGCCCCGGTGGCGTGAGGGCCTCACCGGCGCCTTCATCCTCGGCGCCCTGCTGCTCGTCTTCCTCCCGGTCGGTATCGCGGTCTACGTCGCCCTCCAGGATCTGATCCGCCTCATCGCTCGCGTCGACTGGGCCCACGCAACCCAGTGGGCCGAGCGCTTCGGCACCCCCATCCTCGACAAGCTGGCCAGCCTCGGCGTCGAGGTGCCCGTCGATCAGGTGCGCAGCAAGGCCACCGAGCTGGTCGCCGGAAGCGCCGGCGCCGTCGCGGGCTTCGTCGGGGCCGCCCTCTCTTACACCCCGGAGGCCCTCTTCAACGCCATCATCACCCTGCTTGGATGGTTTGTCTTCGCCACCACCGGCCGCGAGACCCGCGACCGGGTGCTCCCGCGGATCGTCCCCTGGCCTCCGATCCTCAAGATCCTCCGCGAGACCACAGCCGAGGTCATCGAGAGCGTCATCATCGCCAACATCCTGGTCTCCGCGGTCCAGTCCCTCGTCTGCGGCATCCCCCTCGTGCTCCTCGGCGTCCCGCGGGCCCTGGTCTGGGCCGTCCTCTCCTTCTTCCTCTCCTTCGTCCCCATCTTCGGCACCCTCCCCATCACCCTCGGCTCCGCCCTGTGGTGCTTCTCCCAGGGCAAGACCGGCGGCGCCATCGCCATGATCGTCGTCGCCGTCGTCGTCGGCTCCGTCGATAACGTGCTCCGCCCCCTCTTCATGCGCTCCTCCAAGGCCGAGCTCAGCACCCTCTGGCTCCTCGTCGCCCTCACCAGCGGCGTCTCCCTCTTCGGTGTCTCCGGCGTCATCCTCGGCCCCCTCGCCTTCTCCCTCTTCGTCGCCTTCTCCCAGGCCCTCGACGAGCAGGAGGTCGCTTCCTCCTCTTCATCCACGGAAGTTCCGTCTATGGATGTTCCATCGACGGAAGATCCCTATGCCCCCGACCCCGGCGGTGAACCTCCGCCGCCCCCGGCCTGACGCGTCAGCGGCGCTTCATCCGGCGGAGCGCAGCTACGTAGCGGCGATGGCGCTTCTGCAGCAGGGCGCGCGCCAGGATGCGCTGGGACGGGGAGCCCTCGCGGGAAGACGGCAGCGCCATCGAGGCCGAGAGCAGCTTCATCTGGGCGACCTGGAGGCCCAGGGCCTCGGCGACCTCGACGGCGGCGCGAGCACCGGACTCGGCGGCGCCCTCCATGTACCCCTGGGCCTCCAGGCTGGTGTGCTCGCCGCAGAAGAAGATCCCCTCCTCGGGGAGGCCTTCGGCGCCGCACAGCTGGGTGTACTGACCGACGCGGTAGGCGGCGTAGCTACCCTTGGCCAGGGGCACGGTGGGCCAGTGCATGCGGGCGACCTTCCCGTTGGAGGCGGCCTTCACCCCGGGGAATACCTTGTCGAACTCGTCAACAAAGGCATCCCGCTGGGACTCGGGCGTCCCGTTGCCCACGGCGACGCCCTGGTCGCCGCCGGTGAAGTTGGTGATGATGCCAGAGGGGCCCGGCTGCAGCCGGCTGGTCTCCCAGGAGCTCTGGTAAGCGAGGTCCACGAAGGTCTCGCCGTTCGAGCCCTTGTCACGCCACACCCGCGAGGAGAAGCCGACCATCAGCTTGGCGTTGGTCCCGTAGCCCAGCTCGGCGATGGCCTTCTTCTTGGGCTCCGAGAGGGGCGCATCGATCTGCACCTCCCGCAGGGTGGTGAACGGCAGCGCGAGCACCACCCGATCCGCCTCGACCTGGACGACCGAGCCCCCCTTGTCAAAGGTGAGCTGGTAGCGCTTGTCCTCCAGCAGCTTGAGCGCGGTGAGGCGGTGCTCGAAGACAAGCTGCCCGGGGCTGAGCTTCGCCGCGAGCGCGTCGGTGAGCGCGTCGTTGCCCTTGGCCACCCGGAAGCGCTCGTCCGACACGCCGAAGATCTCGAATTTCTCCAGCTCGGTCGAGATCAGGAACAGCATGTTGAGGGCATTGGTCTCGTCGACTTCCAGGCCAAATTCGATCAGGTAAGCCACCTCAAGTAGCTTCCGGATGGGCCCTGTCGCGTTGATCTTGTCGAGCCACTGGCCCAGCGACATGGCGTCGAGCGCCTCGCCGCCGTTCGGCTTGTCATGATAGACCCAGAGGTCTTCCTGGTCCGTCAGCGTCGCCAGCGCCTTGTCGATCTCGGCGGCGATGGGCTCGAAGGCGGCCAGCACTTCCTGATCGGTGAGGGTCTTGCCGTCAAAGTAGGGCCAGCTCTTGCGCAGCGCTGCGTCGTCGGTCTGATAATCGAGCAAGTCCAGGGAGAATTCCTTGCACAGATCGATCATCGTGATGTGCCCGGTGTCGATCAGCTCGCCCCCCAGCTCGCAGCTCATGCCATCCGGGAAGATCGTCCGCTCCGAGAAGATGCGACCCCCTGCGCGCTTGGACCCCTCGTACACGGTGGCCTCGACCCCCAGCTCCCCCAGGCGCACCGCGCAGTGCAGGCCCGCCAGCCCTGCCCCGACGATCACGACCTTCGCGTCCTTGCCGGGCCCACCGCCGCCCTCGCCGCCTTGACCGGACTGCCCCGCCGAGCCGCCCTCGCCGCCGGTCCCAGCCGCGCCCCCGGCCCCGGCCCCACCGGCGCCCGCACCGCCCGAGCCCCCGGCGCCTGATGGCGTGTCAGGAGGGACAAAGGTGAACTCGTCGTCCGTGCAGGCCCCTGCCCCCAGGGTCATGAGGCTGGAACCCACGAGAAAATCACGACGGGAGAGCCCCGCCTTGCGCTCGTAAAAGAGCCGGAGAAGTCGGTTGAAAAGCGGCGTCTTTGCCATGTCGTGGCCAGTCTAGCCCAGCGCCCCGCACGACCCCTGAAATTATGGATCTTCCGGGAGCTCGGAGGCCCGCCACAGGTACCACGCAGCCACCGATCGGTAGGGGCGGTAGCGCTCGCCAAGCGGACCCATCTGCGCCGGGGTTGGCATGACGCCGTGAACCCGGGCCAGCCCCTTGCGCACCCCCAGATCATCGCAGGGCCACACATCCAGACGGCCCAGATGAAAGATCAGGAACATCTGGGCCGTCCAGCGGCCAAACCCCTTCACCGGGGTCAGCTCGCCCACGATCT
The DNA here is from genome assembly GCA_025453595.1 of Polyangiaceae bacterium. GTDB lineage: Bacteria > Myxococcota_A > Polyangia > Polyangiales > Polyangiaceae > JANWXX01. Next base: position 7,128 of record JALOQB010000186.1, on the reverse strand, counting down.
CCTCGTCGTCCTGCTCGCCCAGCCGATCCAGCGCCAGCGCCCCGCTCGCGACCCGCTCGCAGAGCGAGCGCAGGTAACCTGCCTTCTGCTCCGATACGCCGCAGGCCCGGAGCTGCGCCGGATCGAGCGCCAGGATCCGGGCCGCCTCCGGGAACCGATCGGCAGCGAACAGCAGGCGAAACCGCCTCTGGATGGTCGCCGCCGCCTTGCCAGAAATCTGCTGGGACAGGAGGGCGCGCACCAGCGCATCCAGGGGCCCTTCGTCCTGACCGGGCACGAGCGTGCAGGGGCCGATCCGCTCGATCCATCGACCCAGCGCCGGATCCGCGAGGCGCAGCCTCGACACCGCCCCCTCGGGGAGCACAAAGGGATCGGTCATCCTGGCGGAAGCTACCACGGCGCAGCGGTGTTGCGCTGCCGCGGGGCCTCGGGCAGAGTCCGCCGCCGTGAAGAAGCTGCCCTTGACCGTGCTTGTGTCCCTGACCCTCGGCGTGTCCGCCTGCGGTCGTACCGAATTCGAGTGGGACCAGAAGGTACGGGAAGTCGAGGCCCTCAGCGGCCGCGTCGCCAAGCAGAACCTGGAGCGCGCCAGGCTCGACGAGGATCTCAACCGACTCCAGGACGAGAACAACGCCCTCAAGGCCGAGCTTGCCACCCGCACCACCTCCCGCGCGACGGAGCAGGCCTGCACCGAGCGGCTGCGGAGCGAGCGCACGGTGCTGGAGCAGAGCCGGGTCCAGTCGGATCTGCTCCGCACACGCCTCGAATCCCTCGCCAGCGACGGCGTGACGGTGAGCATGCGCAAGGGGCAGCTCACCATCGGTCTGCCGGCCTCGCTGCTGTTCGAAGGCAAGAACGCGACCCTCACCCCCCGGGGGCGCAAGGCCCTGCGCGTCGTCGCCGAGGCGATCCAGGCGGATGACCGGATGCTGGCCCGGTACTTCCTCATCGCCGCCCACGACGTCCCGGGGAAGAACGAGGAGGGGGCCATCGCCCGCACCCAGGGCCGCGCGGATGCGGTCCGCGAGCTGCTGGTGGGGCGCCAGGGCGGCCTGATGCCCACCCGTTGGGCGGCCGCAGGTCGCGGCGTGACCGACCCGATCTTCGGCGACGACCAGCCGGATCTGGCCCAGCGTAACCAGCGCATCGAGCTCATCATGCTCCCCTCCCCCGAGGAGCTGCTCACGTCCCCTCGCCCCCAGGCGATCCCCTTACCGCGGGGTTCAGCCTTCGAGCAGATCGAGGGCGGCGATGCCAGGGAGGAATTTGCCCTCGAACATCTCCAGAGACGCGCCGCCGCCGGTGGACACATGGGAGACCTTGTCGTCGAAGCCGAGCTGGCGAACCGCCGCGGCGGAGTCGCCCCCGCCGACGATGGTGAGGCCCCCCTGGCTGGTGGAGCGGGCGAAGGCGTGAGCGACGGCGAGGGTCCCCTCGTCGAAGCCCTTCATCTCGAAGATCCCCATGGGACCGTTCCAGAGGGCGGTCCTGGCAGCGGCGATCTTCTGGGCGTAGAGCTCGCGGGTGCGGGGGCCGATGTCGACGCCCATCCAGCCGTCTTCGAGGGATTCGACGACGCGCGAGGTGGCGCCCGCCTCGACCTTCTGCACAACCACGTGATCGATCGGCAGCACCAGGGTCTTCCCCTTGGCGCGGGCCAGCTCCAGGATCTCCTGGGCCATCCTGAGCACCGGCTTCTCGTTGCCCTTCTTGTCCAGCACCACGGTCTCCACGCGGGACGACCCCACCGGGAGGCCCGCGGCCTTCATGAAGGTGTAGGCCATGGCGCCGCCGACCAGCACCTCGTCCACCAGGTCAAGCAGGTTCCGGACGACAAAGACCTTGTCGCTCACCTTCGCCCCACCCAGCACCGCGACGAAGGGGCGCGCCGGGCTCTTGAGGGCGCGATGGATGATCTCGACCTCCTTCTTGACCAGCTCGCCTGCCAGCCCACCGCCCAGCGCCCGGGGCACCCCGGTCATGGAGGCCGCGTCCCGGTGCGAGGTGCCAAAGGCGTCGTTGACGTAGACGTCCGCCAGCGCCGCGAGCTGGGCCGAGAAGGCGCCGTCGTTGGCGGCCTCCCCCGGGTAAAACCTGAGATTTTCCAGCAGGGCGACCTCGCCATCCTTGAGCGCCGCGACCGCCTCGCGAGCCCCCGGGCCCACGCAGTCCGGCACAAAGGTCACCGGCTTGCCCAGCAGCTCGGCGAGCCGGTCAGCGACCGGCTTGAGGGAGAACTCGGCCTCGTACCCCTTCTCGGCGGGGCGACCCAGGTGCGACGCGAGCACCAGCCGGGCCCCCCCGTCGAGGGCCTTGCGGATCGAGACAAGAGCGGAGGCAATGCGGAAGTCATCGGTGATCTTCCCGCCCTCCATCGGCACGTTGAAATCGACGCGCATGAACACCCGCTTGCCCTTGAGGTCGGCCTGGTCGAGGCCCTTGAGCGCCAGCTTGTCGCCGCGGTCGATGCCCATCCGGGCCATCTTCAGCGCCAGATCGACCACCCGCACCGAGTACCCCCACTCGTTGTCGTACCAGGCGACGATCTTGAAGAAGCGCTTCTCGCCCTTGAGGTTGTTCTCGAGCGTGGCCCTCGCATCGTAAATCGACGACCGATCATCGTGGATGAAGTCGGTCGAGACCATCTCTTCGTCGCTGACCCCGAGGACCCCCTGGAGGTAGCCGGTCGACGCCTTCCGCAGCAGCTGATCGATCTCCTGGATCGAGGTGTCGCGGGCCGCCCGGAAGGTCAGATCGACCACCGATACGTTGGCGACCGGCACCCGGAACGACATGCCGGTCAGCTTGCCCTTCGTCGCCGGGATCACCTCGCCCACCGCCTTGGCCGCGCCGGTGCTGCTCGGGATGATGTTGATCGCCGCCGCTCGCCCGCCACGCCAGTCCTTCTTCGAGGGGCCATCCACCGTCTTCTGCGTCGCCGTGTACGCGTGGATCGTCGTCATCAGCCCCGACTCGATGCCGATCCCCTCCTTCATCAGCACATGCACCACCGGCGCCAGGCAGTTGGTCGTGCAGGACGCGTTGGACACGATGTGGTGCTTCGCCGGGCTGTACTCCTCGTCGTTCACCCCCATCACGATGGTCTTCACGTCGACCCCCTTGCCCGGGGCCGAGATCAGCACCTTCTTCGCCCCCGCCGCCAGGTGCCCTCGCGCCAGGTCCGCCTCGGTGAACAGCCCCGTGGACTCGATCACGATCCCCACGTTCATCGCCCTCCATGGCAGCAGCGATAGATCCTTCGCCGCAGGCAGGCACCGGATCTTGTGCCCGTTCACCACCAGCACGTCGTTCTCTTTCCGGTCCGGGCTGCTCTTCTCCGTCGAGATCTCACCCCGGAATCGCCCGTGCACCGAGTCGTACTTCAGCTGGTACGCGAAATAATCCGCATCCGTCGATACATCCACCACCGCGACGACGGTGAGCTCCTTCCCCCAGACCCCCTTCTCGACCATCGCGCTGATGACCTGACGACCGATGCGACCGAACCCGTTGATTGCGACGTTCACCATGGTGGCGCCGGTCGTAGCGCAAACCGTGCCCGGGGGATACGCCCCGTTTTCTCCCCTAAAATAGGGTCATTGGCGCAGATATTGCGCACCACCCAGGCCTTTTCTTCGCCTCACCCCAGGGCCCCTTCCAGCAGCCCCAGGGCCCCCTCGACGCTCGGTGCATCCAGCAGCATCGCCCGGTAACGAGGGAGCAGCAGGCCCGTCGCCGTCGCATGCTCCAGGAAACGCAGCAGGTGGTCGTAGTAACCCCCCACGTTGAGCAGCAGGCACGGCTTGAGCGGTTGCTCCCCCAGCTGACCCAGCGTGAGGGCCTCGAAGAGCTCGTCCAGGGTGCCAAACCCCCCGGGCAGCGCCACGAAAGCGTCGGAGGCGGCGAACATCTGCTCCTTGCGCTGCGCCAGCGTCTCCACCTGGACGTTCCGGGTGAGGCCCGTGTGGGCGATCTCTCGCTCCACCAGCGACGCCGGGATAACCCCGTGCACCTCCGCCCCTGCCTCCAGCGCCGCGTCCGCCACTGCTCCCATCAATCCTGTTGTGGAACCTCCATAGACAAGGCCCCAGCCCCGACGCCCCAGCGCGAGCCCCAGCCCCCGCGCGGCCTCCAGGAAGGTTGGGTCCGAGCCCGGGTTGCCGCCGCAGAAGACGCAGATCGTTCGCTTGCTCATGGCACGTTCGTAACGCGACGCCAGGGGTGAAGCCAGGGTAGCATCGCCGCCCATGACTCCTCCCCTCCTCGGGATCCTGGGCGGTAGCGGTGTTTACCAGATCGAAGGCATGACCGATGTGGCCTGGCGGCGCGTGACATCGCCCTTTGGCGAGCCGTCCGATGAGCTGTGTTTTGGCAAGCTGGACGGCCAGCCGGTGGTGTTCCTGCCCCGCCACGGTCGCGGCCACCGGATCCCGCCGACCGAGCTGAATTACCGGGCCAACATCGACGCCCTCAAGCGCAGCGGCGTCACCGACATCCTGTCGCTCTCGGCGGTCGGTAGCCTGCGAGAAGACCTGCCTCCGGGCTCCTTCGTGCTGGTCGATCAGTTCATTGACCGGACCTTCGCCCGGCAAAAAACGTTCTTCACGGCGGGCTGCGTGGCCCATGTCTCGATGGCGCACCCGGTCTGCGGCAGGCTGGGCGAGCTGGTCACGGAGGCGGCCCGGCAGATCGACCTGCCGCTGCGCCAGGGGGGCACCTACCTGGTCATGGAAGGGCCCCAGTTCTCCACGCTGGCCGAGAGCCGCCTGTACCGGAGCTGGGGGTGCGACGTGATCGGTATGACCAACATGCCCGAGGCCAAGCTCTCCAGGGAGGCCGAGATCTGCTACGCGACCGTGGCGATGGTGACCGATTTCGATTGCTGGCACCCGGATCACGACGCAGTCACCGTCGACCAGGTGATCGCCGTGCTCCAGCAGAACGCCAGGCATGCCCGCGCCCTCATCCGCCAGGTGGTCCCCCTCGTGGCGACCCACCAGGGCCCCTGCCGTCAGGGCTGCCAGACCAGCCTGGACGCCGCCCTCATCACCGCCCCCGAGGCCCGCGACCCTATCCTGATGCACACCCTCGACGCGGTCGCTGGCCGCGTGCTCCGCCGATGAACGTCCACGGCAAGCCCACCCGCACCCTGTGGGTCGAGCACGACGAGGTCTGGATCATCGACCAGACCCGGCTCCCCCATGAATTCCATACAGTCCGCCTCCTTGACGTGGAGGGCGCGGCCCACGCGATCCGGGCCATGCAGGTGCGCGGCGCCCCGCTGATCGGCGCCACCGCGGCCCACGGCGTCGCCCTGGCGATGGCCGCCGACCCCTCGGATCGATCCCTCGACGAGGCCTCGACCTTGCTTGCCTCGACCCGGCCCACCGCCATCAACCTCCGCTGGGCCATCGATCGCGTGCGAACCGCCCTGGCGCCCCTGCCTCCGGGCGAGCGCGCCGCGGCCTCCCTCGCCCTGGCCTGCGCCATCTGCGACGAGGACGTCGCCATCAACCAGGGCCTCGCGCGCCACGGGCTCCCCTTGCTGCGTGAGGCCTGGGAGCGCAAGGGCCGCGGCGCGCCGGTGCAGGTGCTCACCCACTGCAACGCGGGCTGGCTCGCCACCGTCGACTGGGGCACCGCCCTGGCGCCGATCTACGCCGCCCACGACGCCGGGATCCCGGTGCATGTCTGGGTCGATGAGACGCGCCCACGCAACCAGGGGGCCAGCCTCACCGCCTGGGAGCTCGGTCACCATGGCGTCCCTCATACGCTCATCGTCGACAACGCCGGTGGCCACCTGATGCAGCATGGGCGCGTCGACCTCTGCATCGTCGGCACCGATCGCACCACCGCCCGGGGCGACGTGGCCAACAAGATCGGGACCTACCTCAAGGCCCTCGCGGCCCACGACAACCAGATCCCCTTCCACGTCGCCCTTCCCTCCCCTTCCCTCGACGTCACCCTCCGCGATGGCCTCCGTGAGATCCCCATCGAGGAGCGTGACGAGCACGAGGTCACGCACCTCAGCGGCCTGCTCCCCTCCGGTCAGATCGCCTCGATCCGCGTCGCCCCGGCCTCCACCCGCGCCGTCAACCACGGCTTCGACGTCACCCCCGCTCGCCTCATCACCTCCCTCATCACCGAACGCGGCTGCTGCCCGGCCTCCGAGCAGGGCCTCCGCACCCTCTTCCCCGAGCGCTTCGAGCGCCTCCCATGATTCCCTTCCTCCCCCAGCGTCGCCAGCTCCTCGACACCGCCCTCCGCATGAACAACTGCGGCCTCAACCAGGGGTCGTCCGGCAACCTCAGCGCCCGCGTCGATGGCGGCTTCCTCGTCACCCCCACGGGCCTCCCTTACGATGCCCTCTCCCCGGAAGACCTGGCCTTCATGCGCCCCGACGGCTCCTGGGAGGGACCACGAAAACCCTCCTCCGAGTGGCGCTTTCACCGTGACCTCTTCGTCCAGCGTCCCGACGTCCATGCCGTGCTCCATGCTCACCCCGTCGCCTGCACCGCCCTCGCCTGCATGCGCCGGGAAATCCCCGCGTTTCACTACATGATCGCCGTCGCCGGAGGTGCCTCCCTCCGGTGTGCCCCCTACGCCCTCTTCGGCACCGAGGAACTCTCCCGCCATGCCATCGCCGCCATGGAAGGGCGCAAGGCCTGCCTCCTCGCCAACCACGGGCTCCTGGTCGCCGCCTCCGACCTGGCCCAGGCCCTCCGCATCGCGGTCGAGCTGGAGGCCCTCGCCTCGATGTACCTGAAGATCCTGGCGGTCGGGGAGCCGGTGATCCTCGGGGAGGCCGAGATGGCCCTGGTGATCGAAAAATTCAAGACGTACGGGCAACAGACCTGAAGCACGGGGGTAGCGGGGGCTGCTTTAGGGAAACGGTGGGCCTTCGCGGCCCACGCCCGGGCAAGGGGATGGGGGCTGCGCCCCGGGCGCTTCGCGGGAACGGTGGGCTTGCGCAGCCCACACCCGCGGCAAGGGGGCCGATGGGGCTGCTTTAGGGAAACGGTGGGCTTGCGCAGCCCACGCCCGCGGCAAGGGGGCCGATGGGGCTGGCCTTGGAAACGGTGGGCTTGCGCAGCCCACACCCGCGGCAAGGGGGCCGATGGGGCTGGC
>JALOQB010000477.1 GCA_025453595.1 Polyangiaceae bacterium | reverse complement strand
GACGGAGGAGGAGCGGGAGAGGCAGAGGCAAGCGGCGAAGCTGGTGCTATTGATGGCCCCCGAGGTGCAGGAAGAACTGCTCCTCGATGGCAAGAAGCTCGGCCTCTCTGAAGGAGAGAAGCGGGGCCTCGACAAGGGGAAGGTGGAGGAGGCGCGGCGAGCGGTGGAGCGAGTGCTGCGGCGTCGGGGCCTGGCGGTGAGCGAGGCGCAGGCGGCGCAGCTGGCGGACTGCCACGACCTCGACACGCTGGAGCGCTGGCTCGACCTCGCCATCACCGCCGCGAACGCTGACGAAGCCCTGCGCTGAGCGTCGGCAGCACCAGGGCCGAGACGAGGGCCGTGCATGGTCCCGTGGGCAGGGCCGTAGCTCCGGCGGCGGCGGGATCAGAGCCAGCCGCGGGCCCGGTACCAGGAGACGGTGTCCACGAGAGATGCTTCCAGCGGGCGGGATCGGTAACCCACCTCTCGCTCGGCCTTGGCGCTGGATACACCGACCCGGAAGGTCGATTGCAGCGCCATCTCCTCGCTCAGCAACGGCGGCCGATCGGTGAGATCCGCCACCGCATCCAGGAGCCGACCCAGGCCGATCACCAGACCATCCGGAAGTTCTCTACGAAAGGACGGCCCCCCGACGACACGGGCGATGCGATCAAAGAGGGCGCGGACCGAGAGGACCTCGCCCCCCAGGGCGTAGCGCTCCCCAGGGCGGCCGCGGAGGGCGAGGTCGACGTGAGCCCGGGCGACGTCGCGCACGTCGCAGGTGGTGCGGAAGCCACCAGGCACGGCGAGTCCCCCGGGGCCGCGGGCAGCGCGGAACAGGGGGAGCAGGTTCCGCTTCCAGTCCCCCGGGCCGAAGATGGCGGTAGGGTGGGTGATAACAGGCTGAAGCCCCCTGTCCTGGGCGGCGAGGACCAGCTGCTCGGCGAGCCACTTCGTGTGAGGGTAGACCATGCGGAGCGGCGCCAGGTTGTAGGCGCTCTGCTCGTCGATCATCGCGAGGGCGCGGGGCGGCTGTTGCCAGGGCTTGCCGAGGGTGCTCGCGGAGGAGGTGAACACGAAGCGTGTGACGCCGCTCTCCAGGCAGGAATCGACGAGGGTCCGGGTACCCTCGACGTTGGCTTCGAGGCTGTCGAGCCAGCGCTTTTTCCACATGTTCACGTCGGCCGCGACGTGGAACACCGCATCGCATCCGGCGAGGGCTGTTCGTAGCACGAGGCGATCCGAGAGGTCGCCGCGTACGATGGAGACACCGCGGTCTGCCAGATCCCCGGGGAGCTCGCCGCCCCGCGAGAGTGCGACCACGGAGACACCGCGGTCGAGAAGCTCGGAGGCAACCGCGAACCCGAGAAAGCCCGTCGCTCCTGTCACCAGGGCTCGTTGCACCATGGGCCAGGTAAGGTACGAGGATCCCTCGGGTTGCGGTGAAAAAAGGGGCGACGCAGGCAGGGGGCGGACGGGCACGATGGCCCGACGAACGCCCCCTCGCCCCAGGTCAGGGGGCCTTCTCGAGGACGGCGCAGGTGGCCAGACCGTTGTTGGAGGTCATGTCGCTGTCAAAGCAGGCGAGGACCTCCAGGGGCTTCCCGCCCTGGGAGAACGGCGAGCCAATCGCGATCGTGGTGATCACCTGGTCCGCGGCGAGGTCGACGGGCTTGAGGATGATGGCCGCCTGCGCCGGGTTCGTGAGGGGGCTCACGCCCGCCGCCAGCGTGACCTGGGTGAGCGGATCGCTCTCGATGTATTCCGTGCCCTTGCCGAAGGCGACCGCGGGGAACAGCACGCTAACCGCGTTGTTCGCCACCGCCCCCACGTCGACCGTGGGCACGCCCGAGCCGTTGTGGAGGAACCGGACCAGCACCTTCCCGTCCTTCTTGGTGACCGTGTCGGTGTAGAGACCCACCGACAGCTTCTTGCCCGCGTCCGCCGAGCCCACCTCGCCGAAGACCGAGAGGGTGTAGTTGACGCCGGCCAGCAGCTGCGCGCCGCCCAGGTCGATGTCCGGCACCAGGCCCACGCTGCAGTTGGGGTTGTCCGGGTTGATGAGCCGCAGCTTGCTGTAGGTGCCGATGGGGGCCTCGATGTACGAGGCAACCTCCTTGTACTTGAGCCCGTTGGCCAGCGTCGGGTTCAGCACCGGGCCGATGAAGTTGGTGCCATCGAGCGACAGGCAGGCGTCCACCGGGGGCGCGTTGGGCGAGAGGTGCGCGACACGCACCATCGCGTTCAGCTCCGGCAGGATCGCGCAGGCCGACAGGCCGTTGGCCGCCGGCGCGGTCTCGTTGCAGGCCAGCGCCGCCAGCGGCTTCGGGGCGTCGTCCAGGTTGCCGATGGCAAAGACCGAGAGGGCCGCGTCCGCGGGCAGATCCGTGGCCTTGAGCGTCAACGCTGCCTTCTTGATGTCCGTGAAGGGGTTGGCGCCGACGGTGAGGGTCAGCCCCTCCACCGGCTCGATGTCCGCCCCCGTGGAGCCCGGGAAGGAGACGTTGTCGAACACCGGCGCCAGGGAGCCGTCCGGGGCCACCGCCTTCACGTCCACCGCAGGCGTCCCGGGGGATGTATGGAAGAAGTCTACCCGTACCTTGCCCGGCATCGCCTTGACGGTGTTCTGGAAGCCGACGATGCGGAGGGCCTCGGGGGCGCCGCTGGCCAGCTCACCCACGGCCGCGGCGGTGTAGGAGTCGCCGCTCACGAGGTCGATGTTGGTCTCGAAGGTGGCGATCCCGGTGGCGCAGTCCGCGGCGTCGGGGGCCACGAGGCGCACCTTGGTGATCTTGCCCTTGGGCACGGCGAGGAAGGCGGAGACCTGGCCGTACTCGATGCCGTCCGCCAGGGCCTCGGCCAGCACCGGGCCGATGAAGGTGCCGCTGTTGCCGTACTCGACGCAGGCGTCGACCGCCGGGGCGTCCGGCGACAGGTGGGCCACGCGGAGCTGGGCCTTGAGCTCCGGGAGCACCGCGCACTTGGAGAGGCCGTTCTCTGGCGCCGCCTTGTCATCGCAGGCCAGCGCCGCGATAGGCTTGGGGGACCCATCCAGGTTACCGATGGCGAAGACGCGGGTGAGCGAGCCGGCGGGCAGGTTCACCGGCTCGAGGGTCAGCACCGCGTCCTTCCGGTCCGCGAGGGGGCTGGCGCCGACCGCGAGGGTCACGCCTTCCACCGGCTCGATGTCTACCCCGCCCGAGCCGGGGAAGGAGACGTTGTCGAACACCGGCGCCAGGGAGCCGTCCGGGGCCACCGCCTTCACGTCCACCGCTGGAGTCCCGGGGGAGGTATGGAAAAACTCTACACGAGCGGTCTCCGCGGCCCCGGCGGCCTCGTGGGGGTAGACCTGGAGGCGGAGCTTGGTAGCGTCCTCGGTGGAGCCAGCCTCGCCGATGGCGGCGACGGTGAGCTGGCCGCCTTCGAGCTTGAGCTCACCGACGTCGAAGGCTGCGATGACGGCGGTGCAGTCCTTGCCGGGTTCGACGAGGGAGGCCTGGGTGATGGTGAGGGGGTCGAACTCGTTGAAAGCGGTGACCTGGCCGTACTGGACGCCGCCAGGGATCGCCGCGAAGAGGGGGCCGACCGGGGCGGGGAGGCCCTGGACCGTGACGCAGACATCGACCGCCGGGGCGTCAGGCGACAGGTGGGCCACGCGGACGCTGGTCTTCCCCACAGGAGGGGAGCCGGCCGCGCCACCACCTCCCGCCGCGCCTGCAGTGCCCGCCGCACCTGCATCGCCGCCCGCGCCAGCCGAGGTGCCACCCGCGCCGGCCGAGGTGCCGCCGCTGCCGGCCTCACCGCCCGCGCCAGCGCCAGCGGTGCCCGCTGTGCCGCCGCTGCCGGCTGTCGAGGAGCCACCGGCGCCGGTGGTCTCGGTGGTCTCGGAGTCCTCGCCACCGCAGCCGGTGACCAGGTTGGCAAGGAGAAGCAGGGGTAGCGAGATCATCGCCGCGGAACGAAGGTTCGACATACGTTCTAGTCTCCCGTCATGAAGAAGTGATGA
>JALOQB010000476.1 GCA_025453595.1 Polyangiaceae bacterium | reverse complement strand
CCGCGGCCGCTGACAACAGAAGAAGGTGCATCCTGGGGGCTCCTTTCCTACGCTCTCAACAAGTGTGGGCTGCCGGTGATTTGGTGCCGTCCCTTCTCACCAAGCAGCCCAGAAAACACTTCCACAACCCAATCGGCAGGCACTCTAGCGGCATCGCTTCGCTCCGCGCAAGCCCGACGCAGCTTTGACCGCCGTTGCGCTGGGGGCGCAAATTTGCAGAAGCCGCCGAAAACCCTGCAATTTTTCGGTCTTGCGCGAAGATGGTGACGCCGGATTTTCTTGCTTGACGGGCCGGTGCCCGGCTTCCCAAGATGCGATGCGCAGGCGGATCATCGGGCGCGCTCGATGAGTCTTCCGCCCCCGGTTCGGGCCCGTCGAGGTGCCATCGTTGCGGTGGTGCAGGCGGGCGGTCCGTCGTCCCCCCGGGGCCGTCGGGCAAGGCAGGCATCCGTGCAGGTATCGTCAGGAGGAACGCTGAATGGCTAAGATGTGGCATCACTTCCAAGAGGGTGGCTGGGGCATGTACCCCATCCTGTTCTGGTCCATCGTCACGATCGGCATCATCGTCGAGCGGTCGATCTTCCTCTTCGGGTCGGGCATCAACAAGGAAGTGTTCCTGGCGACGATGCAGAAGTGCATCCTCGCGGGTGACATCGCCAAGGCCGTGAAGATGTGCTCCGCGGCCAACGCTCCGCTGGCGCGCATCGTCCAGGCGGGCCTGGTCAAGGTGAACCGGCCCGACGAAGAGGTTCAGGCCGCGATGGATGAGGTCGCCCTGCGCGAGATCCCCAAGATCGTCCACCGCACCGGCTACCTCGCCCTCCTCGCCAACCTGGCGATGCTCTCCGGTCTGCTCGGCACCGTGACCGGTCTGATCATGGCGTTCGGCGCCGTGTCCGGCGAGTCCGTCGACCCCAGCCAGAAGGCCCGCATCCTCGCCCAGGGTATCTCCGAGGCCATGAACTGCACCGCCTTCGGCCTGATCGTCGCCATCCTGGCGCTCATCGGCTTCGCGGTGCTCAACGGCAAGACCCAGCAGCTCGAGGACGACATCAACGAGGCCTCCGTCCAGGTCCTCAACCTGATCGTCCAGAACCGCCAGAAGGTCAACCTGGCCAGCGTGCCCGCCGAGTGAGGCAGGCCTCTCCCCTCTTCTTTTCCCGAGGTAACCCATGGGTGGCGTAAGCGTAGATTCCGGCGGAGGTGGGCGTCGCTCCGTCGATACCGAGATCAACATGGTCCCCATGATCGACCTGTTGATGTGCCTGATCTGCTTCCTGCTGATCACCGCCGTCTGGTCGACCATGGCCCGCATCAACGCCGACGCGCAGGTGCCCGGGCCCCCCAGGGAGAACGTGCCCATCGAGGAGCAGCAGCCCCCTCCGATGATGCACGTCACCGTCCAGGAAGAAAAATTCGTCATCTCCTGGCGCAAGGGCAACGCGGTCGACAGCACCGTCGACGTGCCTCGCAAGCCGGTCATGGTCGGCGAAGGCAAGTCGGCCCAGGTGCGCTACCCCGAGCTCGCCGAGAAGGTCGTCTCCGAGTGGGGCGCCAAGGGCGCCCACCGCGACCCCTCCGACAAGAAGCTCGATCAGGCGGTCCTCCACTGCGATAACAAGACGCCCTACAAGGACATCATCGCGGTCATCGACGCCATCTACCAGGCCAAGCGTGAGTTCCCGGGGAGCAACGGCAAGAAGTACCCGGCCATGAACGTCACCTTCTCCATGAACGCCAACTGAAGGAACGACCCCATGCCGATCCACAAACCAGGCCGGCGTCTGATGCACGAGGCGGGCCTCGCCTTCGTCCGCAAGAAGGTGAAGGGCGGCGGTCACCGCGGCGTGTCCGCCTCCCTCAACCTCACCAGCATGATCGACTACCTCGTCACGGTCGTCATCTTCCTGCTGATGAGCTTCTCGGCCTCCGGTGAGATCCCCACCAACAAGACCGTCACCCTCCCCAGCGCCGAGAACACCCTCGACATGGTGACCGCCCCGATGGTCGCCATCAACGGCTCGCAGATCCTCGTCAACGACCACCCCGTCGGCTCCACCCGGGCCGTCGAGGAGGCCGGCAAGGTCATGCCTCGCATCGACGAGCTCTTCACCGCCCTCAAGACCCTCAAGGACGACTGGAAGAAGATCAACCCCGAGAAGAAAGACTTCCCCGGGATCGTCATCCTCCAGGTCGACAAAGAGGTGCCCGCCCTCGTGGTCAAGAGCGTCTTCCAGACCTCTGCCTCCGCCGGGTACCCCAACGTCAGCTTCATGGTCGGCAAGATCGCCGAAAAGAAGTAGTCAGCCACGGCCCCTGCCACGAACCCGCCGCCGCGCTCCTTCGCCGGCGGCTTGTTCTTTTTGTACACTCCCCACGATGTCCCAGGAAAAACCTCGCCCCCCCCGGGGACTCTCCTCCATCGCGGAAGCCCGCGAACTCCGCGCTTCCCGCGTTTTCCCCGCGGCCAGCGGCCAGTTCTGGCTCTGGAGCCTCATCGCCATCGTCGCGATGACCATCTTCTACTGGAAGAAGACCCAGAACGAGAACGACGCCTTCCGCGCCCGCATCCTGGCCAAGCAGCGCGCCATCGCCGCTGACCACGGGGGGCCCTTCTTCGCCCTCCGCGACCGCGCCGAGAAATGGACCGCCGAGCTCGCCAGGGGCACCTTCGAGCCTGACTTCATCGCCCCCTCCCTCAAGAGCCAGGGCCCTGATTTCCCCCTGGCGCGTGCCCCCGGCGTCTACCTCCGGGTCACCCACGAAGACGCCCGTTCCCCCGAGAAGATCCGCGCCGCTGCCCGCGAGTCCCTCCGCGACGCCTTCACCTCCTGCCTGCTCCGCACCCCTCACCTCACCCAGCACCAGGGCCAGGCCTGCCGCGTCAGCAAGGAGTGCCCCCAGGGCCACCTCTGCAACGAGGCCGACGTCTGCGCCATCCCCGGTCAGCCCTTCAACCTGCGCCTCGCCTACCACGGCCTCCGCGTGCTCAGCGACTCCTGGGTCCGCAGCGTCCAGTCCTCCGGCGACAGCGCAAGCGATACCCTGATCCTCCGCCGCTACGAGATGGATATCGACTCGGCCCTCTCCAACGACCTGCCGGTCGTGACCGACCTGCTCCGGAAGGCCGAGTTCTTCCTCGTCGTCGTCGACGAGATCCCCGAGGGCTTCCCCAAGCCTGCCGAGGGCTCCCTTGCCCAGGCCATCCAGAGCGAGCCCCACAACGCCCGCGTCGCCCTCTACGACCTGAAATCCAGCCAGCTCCTGCTGCGCCTCCATCGCCAGGTGGACGCCACCATCCCCGCCATCCCGGGCGACGCTGCCACCCTCGACGCCCAGCGGCGCCAGATCCTCAACTGCGCCCTCGCCCAGGAAGTCCGCAGCGCCCTCGACAAGTAACCCGGCCCCCCGGCCCCGCTTCTTCGCCTTCCGCTCCGGGCAGCGAGGCATCTCCTGGCGCAGCGCCGGCTCCCGCGAGGCCCAGCGCACCGTCGCCTCCACGAAGGCCTTCACCGCCGGCGGCACCAGCTCCCGCGCCGCGTACACCACCGCGATCGTGACCTCTGCCCCCACCCGCTCCGGGAAGAGCGCCTCCAGCGACCCCGCGGTGAGCTCGTCGTGGACCAGCGGCAGCGGCAGCAGGGCGACCCCGTGGCCCGCCACCGCCAGCTCCCGGAGCGTCATGATCTCGTTGCTCGCAAAGCGAGGCTCGATCCGGATCCGCCCGCCCCGCCGCAGAGGCCACGCGGACAGCGGGAACTCCCCTCGATCAAAGCCCACCAGGCAGGCGTGCCCCTTCAGCTCCGTCACCCGCCCGGGGCGCCCGGCTCGCTCCAGGTACGACGGCGCTGCCACCGCGACGAGGCGCGTGGTCGCCAGCTTCCGCGCGATCAACCCCGGCGCCAGCTCGCTCGACGCACGGATGGCCACGTCAAACCCTCCGGCCGCCAGATCCACGTGCCGCGTCGACGCCTCCAGCTCGACCCGCACCTCCGGGT
>JALOQB010000185.1 GCA_025453595.1 Polyangiaceae bacterium | reverse complement strand
GGACCCCCAGGCGCCGGGCCAGCCCCTGGACCACCTCGCTCTTGCCGATGCCGGTGGGGCCCTCCAGCAGCACCGGCCTCCGGGCCCGGTAGGCGATCTCGAGGACAGCTTCGAGGCGGGGCCCGACCGGCAGCTCGATCTGCGCGGTCACCGGGGCGGAGGCTTCTCGTTTCTTGCTCACGTTATCGGCTCTTTTTCCGAGGGGCGCGCAGCCTAGCATGGGCCCCGGTTCCGGGAGGGTGGCGGGGCTGGACCCGCCGGCCCTGGCGAGGTACCGCGGAGGGGATGAGGCTGTTGCACACCGCCGACTGGCACCTGGGCCATGCGCTCCGAGACTGGGAGCGCACCTGGGAGCACGACCGGTTCCTCGCGTGGCTCCTCGACACGATGGATGAGCGTCGCGTCGATGCGTTGCTCGTCTGCGGCGATATCTTTGACACCACCAACCCCTCTGCCACCGCCCAGCTCCAGTGGTACCGGTTCCTCGCCTCGGCGCGCCGCCGCCTGCCTGCGCTCCAGGTGATCGTCATCGGCGGGAACCACGACGCCGCAGGCCGCCTGGAGGCCCCCAATCCGGTGCTGGAGGCCCTCGGGATCGAGGTGGTCGGTGCCCTGCCAAGGCCCCACGAAGGCGCCCTCGCTCGCCTGGCGGTGCCCCTCCGCAAGGGCGACCAGATCCGCGCCTGGGCCGCCGTGATCCCCTTCCTTCGCCCCGCGGATTTGCCCCCGGTCCGCGCCGACAACCAGGACCCTCTCGTCGAGGGCGTTCGCCGCGTCTACCACGACGTCCTCGACGAGATCGAGCGCCGCCGGGAGCCCCACCAGGCCACCCTCGCCCTCGGTCATGCTTACTTCGTCGGCGGCGCCCTGTCCGAGCTCAGCGAGCGCAAGATCCTCGGCGGCAACCAGCATGCGCTGCCCGTCGACCTCCTCGGCCCTCGCGTCGCCTACGGCGCCCTCGGCCACCTCCACCTCGCCCAGCGCGTCGGCCCCCACGAGCACGTCCGCTACGCCGGCTCGCCCATCCCTCTCTCCGTCTCCGAGGCCTCTTACCGGCACCAGGTGCTGCTGGTCGATCTGGAGGGGGTGGCCGTCTCAAATATAGAGAAGATCTATATACCCAGGTCGGTGCCGATGCTGCGCATCCCGGCGGAGGGGGCCCTCGGGCTGGCCGAGCTGGAGGCGGCGCTCCGGGGCCTCGACGCCCCGCGGAGCGCCCCCGCCGAGGCCTGGCCCTTCCTGGACGTGGCGGTCGAGGTGACCAGGCCCGAGCCCGGGTTGATCTCGCGGATCGAGGAGGCGCTGCGGGACAAGGGCGCCAGGCTGGTGCGGGTGACGCGGCAAGGGCAGGGGGCGCCGCGGTCGCTGGGCGAAGCGGTGGGGGCGACCAGCCTCCGCGATCTGACGCCGGAACAGGTCTTCGTCGAGCTGCACCGGCGCGAGCACCAGCAACCCCCCCGGGAAGAGATGCTGGCCGCCTTCGCCGAGCTCGTCGAGACCGCCCAGCGCGGGGGGACGCGATGAGGATCCTGGCAATACGCGGCAAGAACCTGGCAAGCCTGGGCGGTGACTTCGCCGTCGAGCTCGGCGCGCCGCCCCTGGCCGCCGCCGGGATCTTCGCCATCACCGGGCCCACCGGCGCGGGCAAGACCACCCTCCTGGATGCGATGTGCCTCGCCCTCTTCGATCGGACCCCTCGCCTGAGCGATCGCGGCGGCGTCCGCGTCGGTCTCCCTGGCGAGGAGGATGCCCTCTGGGTCGCCTCCCACGACGTGCGATCGCTGCTGCGCAAGGGCTGCTCCTCCGGCGCCGCGGAGGTCGACTTCCTCGGCCGCGATGGCCGCGTCTACCGGGCACGCTGGGCCGTACGCCGCGCCCGGGATCGCTTCAACGGTCAGCTTCAGGCCCAGATCATGTCGCTCCAGATCCTGGAGACGGGCGAGCTGATCGGGCGCACCAAGAGCGACGTGCTCGCCGCCATCGAGGCCCGCCTGGGCCTCTCCTTCGAGCAATTCCGCCGCTCGGCCCTCCTCGCTCAGGGAGACTTCGCGGCCTTCCTCAGGGCCGGCGAGAAGGAGCGCGCCGAGCTCCTGGAGCAGATGACCGGCACCGACCTCTACGGTCAGCTCTCGATCCAGGCTCACGAGCGCGCCCGCCTCGAGCAGCGCTCCCTCGACGCCCTGCTGCAGCGCTTCGGCGGCGTCGCCCTCCGCTCCCCGGAGGAGCGCGCCGCCCTCCTCGCCGCCTTGCAGCTCGCCGAGCAGGACGCCGAAGCCGCCCGCAAGAAGCTCCTCGAAGCCGAGGAGCATGCGGCCTGGGGCCGCCAGCTCGCCCTGCTCAGGGAGCGCGAGCAGGACGCGTCCCTGGCCCGCCGCCAGGCCCTCCTGGCCCTGGAGACGGTCGCCCCGGAGCGCGCCCTCCTCGATCGTATGGAACTTCTGTCCCCATCGCTCCCGCTGCTCGCGGCGAGGGATCGGCTGGCGCAAGAGCACCTGGAGGCGACCCGCGAGCGGGAGCAGCTGGCGTCCCGGTGCGAGGCCGCACGGGAGGCCGCTGCTGGCTCCTCCCAGGGCAGGGCGCAGGCCCGCGCCGCCCTGCAGGAGGCGCGGGAGGCGCTGGCGGTCGCCGAGCCCACGCTGCGGCGCGCCGCGGCCCTCGACGGGGAGGTGCTGGCGGCCCGTCGCAGCTACGAGCAGGCCGAGGCCGAGGTCGCCGCCGCGCAGGAGGCGCTCCTGCAGGCCAGCCGCTCCGTCGCCTCCCTGGAGCGGGAGGTTCAGCAGCAACAGCTTCGCCTCCAGGCGACCCGGCGAGCCCTCGACGAGGCTGCTCCGGTGGCCCCCGTGGCCGCCGAGTGGCCCCGCTGGCACGCGCTGCTCCGTGCCTTCTTCGTCGCCGCCAAGGAGCTGGGAGCCCAGGATCTGCCCCTCCGCAAGGCAACCCTCGCCGCCGCCGCCGAGCGCGCCCGCAAGCTCCTCGACGGGCGCGCCGCCGCCGAGCAGCGCGCCGCCCGCGCCGAGATCCTGGCTCGCGAGGCGGAAGAGCGCGCCGCGACCTTCGACCCGGAGCGCATCCGCCAGCGCCGCGAGTGGCTGCTCGCCCGGCAGCATCGCATCACCTCCATGCTGCGGCTCAGCGGGGAGGCTCGCTCCTGGGCTCAGGACCATCTGGCGGCCGTCGAGGCCGAGGAGAGCGCGCGCCACGAACGGGAGCTATGGGTCAAAAAAGCCCTCATTGCCGCCAGGAACCGGGAGCAGCTCGACGCCTCGCTGCAGGAGGCGCAGCGCGCGCTGGAGCAGGCGACGGCGGCGCTGGATCTGGCAGGGCGTCGCGCGCTGCTGGTCGGGGGGGAGCCGTGCCCGCTCTGCGGAGCGGAGGAGCACCCCTGGTCCCGGGAGGCTCCGGCGCTGGATGCGCTGGTGCAGGGGCAGCGGGAGCGGGTGGATTACCTGCGGCTCGCCAGGCAGAACGCGGATCGGGAGGAGATCAACGCCAGGGGGCGGATCCAGGATCTCGGGGGCCGCATCGAGCAGGAGATCGCGCGGGCGCAGAGGGCGCAGGCGTCGCTGGAAGAGGTGCGCCTGGTGTGGGGGCAGCTCCGGGTGGAGGTCGCGCTCGACGCGATCGCGGAGGATCCTGCGGCGGAGGGCGCGGAGCCGGGGGTCAAGGAGGCGGAGAGGGCGGTGGAGGCTGCCTTGACGGAGGTCCGCGCCGAGGAGCAAGGCATGGATGACGCTGGCCGCGTGGCGCGGCGCGCACGCCGGGACCTGGACGCAGCGCGAACCTCCTTCGATCTGGCGCGCCGGGAGGAGGAGGAGGCCCGCGCCGCGGTGCAGGAGTCGACCGCCGAGCTGCAGCGCGCGGAAGAGCGAGCGGAGCGTCGCCGGGCCGAGCAGGAGTCGATTCTGCGTGAGCTGGCCCCGGCGTTCCTCGCCTGGCCTGGCTGGCGTGAGGAGCTGCTCGTTGACGTGGGGGCCTTTGGCAAGCGCTGCGCCGAGGAGGTGCGCCGCTTCCAGGAGCAGCAGACCGCCTTGCAGCAAGCGGAACAGGCCCTCCAGTCGGCCGCCGCCGAGCTGCAGATCGGGCAGGCGCGAGCCGCCGAGCGCGATGCGTTGCGGTCCGGACGGGAGGCCACCCGCGCCACCCGTGCGGGCGCCCTGCTCGACCTGCAGCGCCGCAGGGAGGCCTGTTTCCCTGGAAAATCCGTCGATCTGGCCCGCGATACGCTGCTGAAGAGCATCGAGAAGGCCGAGCATCAGGAGCGCCAGGCCGCCGAGCTCCACGACACCCAGGAACAGTCCCTCGCCGCGGCCCTGGGCGCCCTCGACGGGGCTTGCAAGACGCTCGCTCGGATCGAGGCGGAGCAGGCCGACGCGATGATCGCGCTCGCCAGCGCCCTCGCGGTGCACCAGGCGGACGAGGACGAGCTGCGGAGCGTGGGGCCGCAGGTGCCTTCGTTGCAGCAGCGCCGTCACGCCCTCGACCGGGTGCAAGAGGCCGCAGACAACGCCGCCCTCATCGAGAACGAGCGGCGGGAGCGGCGCCAGGAGCACGAGGGCGCGAAGCCCCCCGGGGTCGATGTCCTCTCTCCGGAGGACGCCTCCCGGGCCCTCGCAGCCGCCGAGGAGCGGGTCTCCACCGCCCGGGTCCGGCTCGCGGACGACGACGACCAGCAAGCCCGCGCCCGCGAGCTCCAGGAAGAGCTCTCGAAGCAGCAGCAACGGGCCGCGCTGTGGGCCGAGGTCGCCGCCCTGATCGGCTCGGCAGACGGCAAGAAATTCCGGGTCTTTGCCCAGAGCCTCACCTTCGACTCGCTCCTCGCCCTCGCCAACGTGCACCTGGACGAGCTCGCCCGCCGCTACCAGCTGATGCGGGTCCCGGGGACAGACCTGGATCTCCAGATCCTGGATCGCGAGATGGCCGACGAGGTGCGACCTACCACCAGCCTCTCCGGCGGGGAGTCCTTCCTGATCTCCCTCGCCCTCGCCCTCGCCCTCTCCTCCCTTGGCTCCCGCGAGACCCGCGTCGAGACCCTCTTCATCGACGAGGGCTTTGGCACCCTCGATATGGAATCTCTGGACATCGCGCTCTCGGCGCTGGATGCGCTCCAGGGGACCGGCCGCCAGGTGGGGTTGATCTCCCACATCCCGGGGTTGACCGAGCGGCTGGGGGCGCACGTGCGGGTGCAACCGCAGGGGGCCGGGCGGAGCGCGGTCGAGGTGGTCGGGGGTTAGGGCAACACGACGGTGACGAAGGTCATGGTGCTGGCCTCCAGCAGCAGCGGGACCGTGCCCGTGAAGCCGTTCTGGGTGGTGAAGGTCACCGTGGGGCCTGCCACCGGGGCGGCGTTGAGCAGGAGGGCCTGGCCCCGGTTGCCGGTCTCCGTGTCGGCGAACTGGGGCCCGTTGTCGTAGGCGCGCAGGGCGCCGAAGGATGGCTCGATCTTGAGGCCCACCTCGGGGGTTCCAGCCCCGGAGACGAAGGTGAGCAGCGCGTGGGCCGCGTTCTGGTTGAGGGCTGGCGAACCCGGCAAGGTGCCCAGCAGGGTGGAGATCAGGGCGGTGTCCACCACCGGCACGTCGACGGTGGAGGGCTGCGCGGGGTCGAGATCCACGAGCAGAATACCGCCGAGGGTGGTGTCCGCGAGGGCCGTCGGGGTCGCCTTGATCCAGCTCTTCCCGGAGGCCACCTGGCTGAGCGAGAAGAACCCGGTTCCGGTCCAGTTGTCGGCCGGAGGCTGGGTGACATCCGCCGGGGAAGCCGACAGGAGCGCAGAGAAGGAATAAGGGGGTGGGTTCTGGAAGGTGATATCCGTGTGGATCACGACCGTCCCTTGCACCTGGACCCCGGCCACCGCTCCTGCGGCGCCCCCGCCCCCGCCGGTGCCGGCCGCGCCGCCAGCCCCGGCCGCACCGCTGGTCCCCCCACCGCCCCCGGGGGTCGTGATGACGCAGTCGCCCACGCAATCCTGGATGGGCGGCTTCTCTTCGCGGGATGGGCTGCAAGCAACGAGGGGAGCGAGCAGCAGGGGCAGGGCCTGGGGGCGAAGCATCCTGATATCTTACGACGTCAGGTGTTCAGCGGCCAAAGTCGAAGGCCAGCTTCCCCTGGGCGCGGGCGCGGTGCAGCGCGAAGACGCCGGCGAGCAACCCGAGGCCGATGAGCTGGGAGGTCGAGAGCCCCGCGGCTGCGCCCCGGTCGTCGCTGCGGATGAACTCGAGCAGGAAGCGCGCGATCGCGTACAGCGCCACGAAGGCCAGGAACACCTGGCCGTCGTAGCGCTTGCGCGGGTGCAGCCAGACGAGGCAGTAGGCCACGATCAGCAGGCTCGCTGCGGACTCGAAGATCTGGGTCGGCAGGACCGGCAAGGAGGCCTGGAAGCGGCTCTCCAGGAGCCCGGCCTTGGCCTGCCATTCGCTGGCCGGGCTGCGCTCGGGGAAGACCAGCGCCAGCGGCGAGTCGGAGCGCACGCCAAAGCAGCAGCCCGCGAGCAGGCACCCCATGCGGCCAAAGGTGAGGCCGAGGGGCACCGCGAAGCCGGCCATGTCGGCGGCCTTCCAGAAGGGGAATTTGTCGCGCTTCAGCAGGAACCAGGCCCCCACCGAGGCCCCCAGGAACCCGCCATAATAAGCGAGCCCACCGGCCCAGAATTTGGCCCAGGCCCAGCAATCCGTGTGCCTGGGGTGGCACACGTTCTTCGCCGCATCCCAGACGCCATCGTAGGAGGGGCTCGCGCACTCGGCCTGGGTGATTCGCCAGTCGATGAGCTGCAAATCCCCGGTGCAGAGGTGGACGTAATCCCAGAAATAACCGTCTGCCAGCACGTGAAGGATGCGCCCTCCGACCACGCCCGCCAGCAGCATCGCCAGGCCCAGATCGATGATCACATCCGGGTCTTCCCCGATGCGCCGGGCCCAGAGCGCCCCCGCGATGGTGGCGAAGAGAAAGCCGGTGATCAGCAGGACGAAATAAGCCGGAAAGCCGATCTCGAGGACGGAGAAGAGCTGGGGACGCATGGTCGCTTCAACCCGCCGGCGGGGCGGATGGATCCGGGGTCGGCGCCGTGGCGCTCGGGAACTGCCCCTGGTTCTTCTGCGCGGTCAGCATGTCGACCGCCATCAGCCCCACCCCGACGCAGATCGAGATATCGGCCACGTTGAAGGTCGGCCAGTGGTGCGATAGCCCGCCCCACACGGCGTAAAAATCGATGAAGTCGATGACGTGACCGTAGCGGATCCGGTCAACCAGGTTGCCCAGGGCCCCGCCCAGCACCAGCGGCAGGCCCCACTTGAGCGCCCGCTGCGAGGGGTGCAACTTCCGGTAGAGCGACACGATGAACAGGATCGCCAGCACGCTCACGATCACGAAGAACGGCTTGCGGAACTTCTCGTCATAGCTGTGCAGCAGGCCCCATGCGCCCCCCTTGTTGCGCGCCAGCATGAAGCCAAACCCCCCCGATGCGGTCTTCCAGATGGTCCTGGGTAGCGGGATCTGGGAGGCGGTTTGCAGCGTCTTTTCAGCCCAGTACTTGGTGCCCAGATCCGCCACCAGGTTCACCAGCGCCACGACCACGAGAAACGGGTAACCGGCCCCGGAGCCTGGCTGCACCAGGGGGGCTGGCTCCGGTGGGGCCGGCGCTTCAGGAGGGGCAGGCGAGAGGTTCGCCTCGGAATCAGGGGGGGGAGAGGTGCTCATTTTCGGGGGGGTTTGTGCTGCGGCCTGGCATCGAAGCTCGCTCGACGGTCTTACGCCAAGCCCTGCCCCGATGCCACCCCCGATGCCGACCCGCCCTCACGGGCCCGCGTGACCCTGGTTCTCCCGGATCCGCAGCCGCCCTCGCGCCTCCTCGGCCCGCGCTCGTGCCTCCCCCGGTGAATCCCCCTGGCTGGTCACGCTGCAGACCCACCCGCGCTTCGCTTCCAGGCCGCCTCCCGCTTGCTCCCGGGTCCCTTCGTGGAGCACGTAGGTCAATTCCACCTCCGCCGCCTCGTCCAGTCCTTCCAGCAGGCCTCCGGAGCGATCGCTGTGCAGCGGGAGCGACACTGCATGCCCCTGCATCCCTGCGGCCCCGACCCGCGCCAGCGAGCCCCTGGCGACGTCCGTCATCAGCGCGGCCAGGTCCTCGTCGAGCAGCGCGACAAGCACCGCCGTGGTCACCTCGTCGAAGCCTGCTTTCACGCCGACGATCCGCGGATCGTCCGGGGTCGCGAGGTGCAGCTCGAAGCACAGTACGCCGCGGTACTCGGTGTGCTCCTGGTGGAGGCCCAGCAAGGTCGGCTCGACCACGCGCTCCGCGATCGTTTCCAGCAGGTTTTCCTCGACGATAGCGGGGCCTTGCGCCCCCTCGCTGGCGAGGCCCATGCGCTCCACGGTCGGGAGCATCAGGTAACCACGGCCGTCGGTGAGCACGTGGAGGGAGACCTTCGCCTCCGACGTCTCCGGGGGGCCCACCGGGAGGCCATGGCGCCCCGCAAACGCGGCCCACTCCGCCGGAGATGCGAGCAGACCGGCGCCCCTGGCCCCGGGGCCAAACGCCAGGATCCCGGCCCCACGGAGCGCGTCCGCGGCCCCCGCCTGCAGGGGCGTCTCCGGGCCCACGATCACCAGATCGACCTCCAGCTCCCGGGCGAGCTGCGCCAGGCGCTCCGGGTCCTCGGTCTGCTCCAGCGGGGCCCACCCGAGCTCCCGGCGGGTGCCCCCGTTGCCCGGCGCCACGATCACCTCGACCACGCGCTCGGAGGCCGCCAGCCTCGTGCCCAGCGCGTGCTCCCTCACCCCCGCCCCGATCACCAGCACCCGCAGCCTCGTCTCTGTCATGGGCGGGGCCCTAGCACGACCGCCGCGAGGGGACCGCTGCACGACGCTCCCCCTTGGGCCCGTGGGTCTGGCACCATGGGCGGTCATGACCCAAGCGGCGGCCCAGGCAGATCAGTTTCGTTGCGACAATTGCGGGGGCGTTCTGCTCTACGACCCGGCGCAGCGGGGCCTCCGGTGCAAGCACTGCAAGGCCCAGGCGGGCCCCGAGCGGCTGGCTCCGATGCCAGGCTATCAGGTCCATGAAGTCCCCCTGGCGCAGGGGCTGGCGCGCCCTCCGATGGGCCTCGGGGTCGCCCTCGAAGGCCTCGAATGCCGCGAGTGCGGCGCCACGGTCAACATGCAGCCAGGCGAGCGCTCGACGACCTGCGTGTACTGCGCCTCCCCCACCGTGGTCACGGTCCAGAAGAGCGACCAGATGATCACCCCCGAGTCGTTGATCCCGTTCCTCCTACCGGAGGAAAAAGCCGTCGAAAACTACAAGAAATGGCTCGGCGGGCTCTGGTTCCGGCCGAACGATCTCAGCAAGCTGGCCAGGCTGGAGCAGGTGCACGGCGTCTACGTCCCCTACTGGACCTTCGACGCCACGGTCCACTCCTCCTGGACCGCCGAGCGCGGTCACCACTACACCGAGACCGAGACCTACACCGAGACCGAGAACGGCGAGACGGTCACCAAGACCCGCGAGGTGCAGCGCACCCGGTGGGAGCCCGCCTGGGGCAGCCGCACCGACCACCACGATGACGTGCTGGTCTGCGCGTCCAAGGGCGTCCCCGAGAAGCTCGCCGACAAGCTCTGCACCTTCGCCACCGGCCAGCTCATCCCCTACAGCCCGGGCTACCTCTGCGGCTGGCGCGCCGAGTCCTACGCCATCGACCTGCCCAGCGCCTGGGGCCGGGGCCGCTCCAAGATCGACCACATCCAGGAGAGCCGCTGCGCCGGCGATGTCGGCGGCGATACCCACCGGAGCCTCTCGGTCTCCTCCTCCTACAAGGACGAGACCTTCAAGCACGTCCTGCTCCCCCTCTTCGTCGCCGCCTACCGCTACAAGGACAAACCCTACCAGGTCCTCGTCAACGGCCAGAGCGGCGAGGTCGTCGGGGATGCGCCCTACTCTGTATGGAAGATCCTGATGGCCGTGGCGGCGGTCCTGCTGCTGATCCTCGGGCTCGTCAAGCTGATGGAGAGCGGCGAGCGCTCGATGAAGCAGCCGCTGCCCCGGACGCACCACGCCGCGAGCCCCCCCGCCACCGTGGCGCCCAGCTCGCGGGCACCCCTGGCCCTGCCGACCGCGGCGCCGCCTCGCCCCAGCGCCTCGGCGCCCCGGACGCCGCCCCGGCGCTGAGGGGCCTCACTGGCCCTGGCCGAGGGAGAAGCCGGGCTTGCCGTCGAAGAGGTAGAGGTGCTCGGTCTTGATGAAGTCGAGGCCTGCCTCGGCGAGGCGACGCAGCAGGTCGACGATCTGGGCGGAGGCGATGGGCTCGCTGCCCTGGAAGCGCACCCGCCAGTGATCGGTGCAGAAGGTCTCGGGGATACCTTCGGGCCAGACCTTGACGCCGCGGTTGGTGATCATCTGCATCGGCAGCTTCGGGTCGGCGAGGGGCTGGAGGCGAGCGGCGAGGGCGTCCGGAGAGCGCCCCTGCTCGTCCCAGTGGAAGAAGACGTCGACGCCGATCAGCTCCTTGCGGGCCCTGGGGCGCGGCGTCGCCCGGGCCGGCGCCGGGGGGAGGCGGGCCTCGCCCTGGGGCGCTCGGACAAGGCGCCGCGGCGTCTTGCCCAGCCGCGCGATGATCGCGTCGGCGAAGCCCTCGGTGCCCACGCGCTGGAGGGTGTGCTGGGTGGTGGCGATGTCCCCGGTGTGAATGCCGTCTTCCAGGGCGCAGAGCCAGGCGTCCTGGATGCGGCCCGCGACCTCCCCCTGGCCGATGTGCCGCAGCAACATCGTCGCCGCCGTGAGGAGCCCGGACGGGTTGGCGATGCCCTTGCCGGCGATGTCCGGCGCCGACCCGTGGATCGCCTCGAACATCGCCCCCTGCTCGCCGATGTTCGCCGACCCCGCCATGCCCACGGACCCCGCCACCTCCGCCGCCACGTCGCTCAGGATGTCCCCGTACAGGTTGGGCAGCACGATCACGTCAAACCGCTCCGGCGCGGACGCCACCCGCGCCGTGCCGATGTCCACGATCAGGTGCTCCTTCTCCAGCTCCGGGTACTCGGCCCCGATCTCGTCGAACAGGCGGTGAAACAGCCCGTCCGTCATCTTCATGATGTTGTCCTTGGTCAGGCACGTCACCCGGCGGCGCCCCTTGCTGCGGGCGTACTCGAAGGCATACCGCAGCAGGCGCTCCGAGCCCGGACGGCTGATCAGCTTCAGGCACTGCACCACCTCGTCGGTCTGCCGGTGCTCGATCCCCGCGTACAGATCCTCCTCGTTCTCCCGCACGATCACCAGGTCCATCCCCGGGTGCTTCGTCGGCACGTAGGGGGCCAGCGCCATGCACGGCCGCACGTTCGCGAACAGACCGAGCGTCTTCCGCATCGTCACGTTCAGCGACTTCACCCCGCCCCCCTGCGGCGTCGTGATCGGCGCCTTCAGCAGCACCTTCGTCCGCCGGATGCTCTCCCACGCCTCCGCGCCGATCCCCGAGCTGATCCCCGCCCGGTACACCGCCTCCCCCACCTGCGCCTCTTCCCACGCGATGTCGGCACCCGCCGCCCCCAGCACCCGCAGCGTCGCCCTCATGATCTCAGGCCCGATCCCGTCGCCCTTCGTGTACGTCACCGCCCTGCTCATGTCTTGCCTCTTTTTTCTCTTCAGGTTGCGCAGTCTCCCTTTGATACATGACAAATATTTCGTCAATCTAAAGTCGTGAGAAGAGCGCCCCCCAAGACATCGACGCGAGGCGTCAAGCCACGCGCGTCTGCCCGCGACAACCCGGCGCCCCCTGCGGGCTGGACCTTCTTCTCCAACCACGCCCACGTGCTCTTCTGCCTCGCCAGCAACCCGGAGCTACGCCTCCGCGAGATCGCGGCCCGTGTGGGCATCACCGAGCGTGGAGCCCAGCGCATCGTGGCCGAGCTGGCCGAGGCGGGCTACCTCGCGATCGAGCGCGAGGGGCGCCGCAACCGTTACCAGGTCCACGGGCACCTCGCCCTCCGTCACCCCATCGAGGCTCACCGTACCGTCGGCGATCTCATCGGCTGGCTCGGCAAGTCTACCCCCCCCCCGCGCCGGGCCCGTCGCCCTTGATTCACTGGAGCGGGAAGGGCGTCAGGACAAAGTCGCTCCCGCCGTTCTTGTGGCAGTTCGAGCAGAAATTGGGGCCCGCGTTGCTGATGATCGGGCTGCTCCCGTCGGTGGTGCTGAACACCTCGTACCAGTACCAGCCCGCCCCGTTCTGGCTGTCGGCGGCGGTCTTCACATCCACCGCCCACCCGATGAGCTGGTTCCCCGAGTAGAGCTCCTTGATCGCCGCAGACCCCTGGGGATGGCTGCTGCTCCCGGCCTGCAGCGAGGCGACCAGCGGCGCGTTCAGGTAAGTCCGCACGTTGCTGTGGGGCCCCGTGGAGGCATGCACCTTCGACTCCCCCGCGAACCCCTTGTACGAGCCCGCCTTCAGGAACGCAAAGAGCTCATCCTTCGTGGCCGGCACCGGTGGCTCGGGGGCACCGCCCGCCCCGGCCCCTCCGCCCTGACCTGCCCCTGCCTGGTCTGCTCCCCCCGACGCTCCTGCCTGCCCGGCCGCGCCGCCCATGCCAGCGCCGCCCATCCCGGCCTCACCCGCGGCTCCCGCCTCGCCACCAGCCCCCGCCTCGCCGGCTGCTCCGGCCTCGCCACCGGCGCCCGCGCCAGCAGCCCCGCCATCCCCGGCGGAGCCAGCGGCCCCCGCGTCCCCGGCGGCGCCGGCCTCCCCTGCCTGTCCGGAAGTTCCGGACCCCGCGGCCCCTGCCTCGCCGCCCGCGCCGGCCTGGCCTGCGCCTGCCTCGCCGGCCTGCCCTGCCGAGCCACCCACCCCTCCGGTGCCCCCTCCTGCCTGACCGGCCCCGCTGGCACCGGCCCCTCCGGTGCCCCCCTGACCTGCCCCCCCTTGCGCGGAAGAGCCGGCCGCGCCTGCGGCGGCAGAGCCCCCGGAGCCCCCGGTCTCGACGGGGTTGGCAACCGGGTCTTCATCGCCAGAACAGGCAGCGAGGGCCGCGAGAAGGCACGGGATCAGGACGCGTGACAGGGACATGGAGCCTCGTGGTGGGGTGAGCATCCTCGCAGGTACGTGCCCGCCCTCGGATGGTTTCACCGCAGGGGGAGAAGTGGCTCCCTTGTGAGGCGGTGATCACCCACCTGCCACGGGGGACGCGGAGGGTTGTTGTTGCCCGTTCAAGCGGCGCGCGGCCCTTGCTCCGGAGGCCCGGGCGGGTCCGGGAAGAGGAGGGGAGGGGAAGCCTCCCGCGATGCTGCGGGCAGGGAAGCTCCGTGCATCGCCGCCAGCTCCCTGGCGTTCTGCACCGCGTCGTCCTCGTGAGCGTTGCTCAGCACCACGTGCACCTCGCTCGCCTCGCGCTCGACCGCCTGGATGCGCTCGTGGAGCTCGGCCAGCTCGGCGAAGCTGTACCGGTAGCGAAAGCGCTGCGCCGCGCTGCCGTGGTTGCCCTGCCAGGTGCCGGCGTTGCGCCCATGAAACCGGAGCACCGCCAGGCCCGGGGCGGTGACCAGGGCCCAGGGGGGCATGCTCGAAAGAAACCCCTGCGGCGCGTCGACGCTCACCAGCGAGAGCCCCTGGCGATGGAGAAACATCACCGTCTTGCCCAGGTTGTCGTCGCAGGCCCAGCTGCGGTGGCGAAACTCGATGGCCACCGGCGCCGCCCCGTCGAGCCGCCGCGCCGCCCGCACCACCTGCAGCGCGTTCTCCCGGTTGGCCTCGAACCAGGGGGGGAACTGGAGCAGGATCCAGCCCAGCTTCCCCGAGGCCCGGAGCGGCTGCAGGCCGTCGATGAACCGATACGCCAGGTCATCGAGCAACCCCTCGTTCAGATCGTCGGTGAAGAGGCGCTCCTTCCTGCGCGTGAGCACCGGCAATCGAGCCAGAAACTCTTCTGGCATGCAGCGCCGCTGCACCGGGTGCCCCGCCAGCGCGCCGAACGCCTTCACCCCGAAGCGAAACGTCGCCGGCGTCCGCTGTGCCCAGAGCGTCGAGTTCTTTCGTGAAGGGAGCGCGTAGTGCGTGGCGTCCACCTCGACCATCGAGAACTGCGACGCGTAGTGGCGCAGCCTCGCCTCCGCCGTCGTGGCGCCCCGGGGGTAAAAACGCCCGCAACGGATCAGCGTCTCATCGGTCCACCCGGACGTCCCCACGTACAGCTTCGCCATCCGCCTGTGTAGCGCCCCCTCCTCGCGCTTCAAGGACATAATTTGTCCCATCTTCTCGCTCGTTGCGGCACCCCGAGGAGGCAGGGCTGTCCCCCGGCCGCGGGGGCTTCTATGGTGGGAGGTCATGCAGGTTGTGTTTGCCCATGAGGCCCCACCGGAGGGGCTCCGTTCGTCGATCTTCCTGGCAGGCCCCACGCCCCGCAGCGAGGCGACGCCGAGCTGGCGTCCGGAGGCGCTGCAGCTGCTGGAGCGCAGGGGGT
>JALOQB010000184.1 GCA_025453595.1 Polyangiaceae bacterium | reverse complement strand
CCAGCCGACTCCGCGCGATGTGGCCGACCTCAGCGAGGCGGAGATCAACCAGCGCGTGCTG
This sequence comes from Polyangiaceae bacterium, assembly GCA_025453595.1. GTDB lineage: Bacteria > Myxococcota_A > Polyangia > Polyangiales > Polyangiaceae > JANWXX01. Next base: position 14,396 of record JALOQB010000184.1, on the reverse strand, counting down.
GCGAAGGCGCGCCAGATGAGCCCAGCGGAGATCCTCGCGCTCTCGATCCGGTGCGGCATCCACCGCCCCGACGGGGGGTTGACGCCGGAATACGGGGGCGAGCCATCGCCGCACCGCGGTGGTGCGGACAACGGCGAGTCCGTGGCCGAATGAGAGGGCCCGTCAGTCCTCGGGGTGAGGCGTCCTGCTTTCGGCCAGCATCAGCCGATAGACCGCCTCCGTCAGCAGTTGCACGACCGTATCGTGCCGCTCCTTGAGGCTGGGGCGAGGCGGCGCTGGCCGAGGGGGACGCTCGGAGGGCGAAGGACGAGGCTTGCGGGGGCGTTGCGGAGGGGTCTTCGGCATGACCGGTCATTCGCTCGCGGTGCGCTGGTTTGCCAGTAACTTTCGAGGGAACAGGAGGAAGACCAACGGGAGGCTTCGAGCACCAGCGACAAGGGGACGGCAGCACCGAGCAGACACTCAACCGGGTGAGGTTGGGCGAGGCGCTTGTGGCAAAAAAATCTGGCGCGATGTCCCCTCGTGCGGCATCTTCGGCTTTGTCGTCCAAGCTGTGATATCGCCGCGGAAACAAGCCTCTGGCATGGAGAAAACCGAGGTGCGGAGCAAGCCTGAGAGAGCGATGTTTGTGCTATCCATGGAGTACAAACATTCTCTTGGCGAGAACGTTTTCGGTGGAGCTGGGGGCTTGCTGAGCGCGCTGACGGTGGGCGATCTTCACGGAGCAACCTTCCCCTCACCTCGAAGACCGTTAGTCCCAAGTTGACTGGCGCGCCGCGGTGAGACCCGAAGAAATCCCTGCAAGAACGAGAAGGTCCGCCTTCTCTCTCTCGCCAGGACCGGGGCGCTGAGAGGCGCTCCGGGGCTCTCTGGGGTGCTCCCGGAGAAGACCTTTGTCCCAGAGCGCGGCGCTGGTTGACACGGCCCTCTTGAGGGTCGCCCCGCTGGTTTGCTCGCGGAGGGCTGGCGTCGACAAAACCCTGAAATTTCCCGGGGATCGACCTGCCAACCAGAAGGTCCGCCGAGTTGAGCCCAGGACCACACGCGCACCGCACCGAAGGCGAACCATTTCTCCAGGATCGGACCGTGGGTCACGGCGCATCCTCAAGGGGGCGACCAGCCAGCAAATCGCGGAGTGCTTCGGAGGGAGCACGAGGGGCCTCCACACCCCTGACGACCTCGTCGAACGAGGTGACGAGCAACCCCCGCGGGTTTGCTGGGTCGGTGAGCCACACCCTCTTCCCACACAAGCTGATTCTTGTCGGGTACTCCCGATGATCCCCGCCGTTCTGCGGCGTTTGACCGGCTTGAGTCGCGAACGCTGGTGTTCCTTTGTCTCGGCTGGTTTTCTCTCTGGCGTGGGGTATCCCGCGAGGAAAATCAATGAGCACTTACGACCACCTCCTGCACCTCTCCCGGGCGGGCGCGCCCTTGCTGCACATCGCCTCGTATGAATGGGAGCGAGTGCGCGGGCAGGTCATCGGCCTGTCGGGCGCGCTCGATCTCCCGCTCAAGATCTGGAGCCAGTCCACCGGACTACTCACCTGCAACAAGGACGGTGAAGTCCGCACAGAGGACGACGCGGGGCTCGACCCGCTGGAAGCACTCCGGCAGATCCACGGCTCCAGCGAGGCAGGCATCTGGCTCCTGGAGGACTTTCACCCCTTTCTCCGAGAAGAGCACCACCAGCTGCTCCGCTGGCTCCGCGAGATCGCGCGCCTGCCGACGTCCCCACGCAAGATCGTCGTTCTGTCCACGCCCCTTCCGGGCCTGCCGATGGACCTCCGCAAGGAGATCCCGACGATCGAGCTTGAACTCCCCGGCGTAAAGGACCTCCGGGTCGTCCTTCGGGACGCTGCTACGGCGCTCGGCGTGCGGGCGTCAGACGACGATGCGCTGCTGGACGCGGCGCGCGGCCTGACCGTGATGGAGGCTCGCCTGGCGTTCGGCAAGGCCGCCGCCGAACTCGGCCGGCTGGATCACGGGGCCGTGCCGCTCGTGGCGCAGGAGAAAGAGCGCATCATCAAGCAGAGCGAGGTGCTCGAGTACTACCCGACCGACGCCCGCATGACGGATGTGGGCGGCCTCGACCAGCTCAAGGAGTGGCTCGACCGGCGCGGGCGAGCGTTCGGCGCGGGCGCACGCGACTTTGGCCTGGACGCCCCCAAGGGCGTGCTGCTGCTCGGCGTGCAAGGGTGCGGCAAGAGCTTGCTGGCGAAGGCGATCGCGGCGACCTGGCAGTTCCCGCTGCTGCGCTTCGACATGGGCAAGGTGTTCGGCGGCATCGTCGGCCAGTCCGAGGGCAACATCCGCACCGCCCTCCAAGTGGCCCAGGCCCTCGCGCCTTGCGTGCTCTGGATTGACGAGATCGAGAAGGGCCTCGCCGGCATGGGCAGCTCCGACCAGACCGACGGCGGCACGACCGCCCGCGTCGTGGGCACGCTGCTGACGTGGATGCAGGAGAAGAAGGACCCGGTGTTCGTCGTCGCGACCGCCAACCGCATCGACATGCTCCCGCCCGAGCTGCTGCGAAAGGGTCGCTTCGACGAGATCTTCTTCGTGGACCTCCCGACACGCGCCATCCGCGAGGAGATCCTGTCCATCCATCTCAAGAAGAAGCGGCGGGACCCGAGGGATTTCGCGCTCGCCGACCTCGCCGCGCGCTCGGTGGGTTTCTCGGGCGCGGAGCTGGAAGAGGCGGTGCGCGAGGGTCTGTACGACGCCTTTGCCGAGGGACGCGAGCTACACTCCGACCACATCGCGCGTGCGCTGGACAAGACCTTCCCCCTCTCGCGGACGATGCGTGACCAGATCGACAGCCTGCGCCGGTGGGCGAAGGTCCGTGCCCGGCTCGCGGCCAGCGAGCCGCCCGAGGCGCTGCCCCAGGAGAACCCCGAGGCTTCGGCTCCCCGACTGCGTCAGGAGACCACCCGCAACCCGTTCATCCCGGGAGCTCGCTCGTGAAAGTCCTGTTCTTCCATGCGGCCGCGGGCTCTCCGAGGGCCACACTTCCGCTGATGAACCAGGCGGGGAATGTGTTGCGGCCATTCAACCGCTTCCTCGGCCAGGCGATCCACACCGCGAAGCAGCGGCAGACCCGCTACCAGCTCCCCTGGGAGCGAGTGCGGAACCTGCTGTCGATCCGGCTGGAGCCGGCGGATAGTTTGCTGCGCGTACCACGTCGCTTGCCGGGGGTGGTGCTCGCGGACTGGCCGTCGGATAAGCCCCGCGACTTCGGGCAGATGGGCTTTGTGATGAACCGCGGCGTCCCGGTGCGCTTCGAGTCAGCGACGCCGACGACGGATGGCCTGCTCGTGCGTGCTGACGTGCCGTTGCTCACGACCGACAGGGTGTACTGGTGCGGATTGGAGAGTGCTGTGAAGCAAGAGACCGCACTCGCCCCGCCGGGTCAGGTCACCGACTCGCAGGGACGCCCCCTGAAGCTCACCGCGCCTGCGCGAGTCGACTCCGACGCCCGGCACTGGCTGCTGCTGGTGGAGGGTGACATGGGCGACTGCGACCTCATGGTGGACGGCGTCGAGGTCGAAGCCGAGGCGCTGCCAGCATCGGAGGATCTTCGCCGCGTGGTGGACAAGAACGGGACGTCCTTTGACGTGAGCGGCGGGATGCTGCGCGTCGAGGAGCCCCCTGCCGATGGTCTCCTCCGGGGCGACAACGGCGTTCGCTACCGCTGGAAGGAGGTCGGCTCCACAGGACGACGCGGGTGCTGGATCCAGCTTCTCCCTCCAGAATCGTCCGAAGCCGATGAGTTTCTCGACCCTCGCGCCGCCTTCTGCGAAGGCGATGTGAGCGAGGTATTGACCGAGAAACGTCGCCGCCAGGAGACAACCTTCAAGGTCAAAAAGGTCGATCAAGACCGCTATCAGCTCCTCCTCGACCGCTACCCGCCCGACGGGTCCACGCTCTACCTACCGGTGGACCTGCGCAACCTCTACCTCCAGAAGCGGGCGCTCCGTCAGCTCTCGGAAGCTCCGCTCCCGCACCATCAGGGCCTTTTGCGCCTCTGCGAGGATCCTCAGCACGCACGCTGGCCGCGCGTGTTCCCGACCAACCTACCCGGCGGAGGCTGGCGCGCGCTCACGGACGCCACCCGAAGCGGAACCGATGAGCAGCGGACCTTCGTGCAAAAGGCACTGGCCAGCCCCGATTTCGCCTTCCTCGAGGGGCCCCCAGGCTCTGGAAAGACCACGGCGATCTGCGAGATCGTTCAGCAGTTCGTCGAGAAGGGTGAGCGCGTGCTGCTCTGTGCCTCCACCCACGTCGCCATCGACAACGTGCTGGAGCGCCTGCTGGAGTCTGCCTCACCCATCGACGCGGTGCGGATCGGCAAGCTCGACAAGGTAGACGACAAGGTGCAGGCCACCCAGCTCGACGAGCGAGTAAATGCGCTTGTCTCGGCGTGGCGACGGCTCCCTGAAATGGGCAAGCACGGTGATGCCGAGCTTGCAGAGATGGCCGAACGCACCATCATCATGGCTGCCAACCTGACCTGCGGCACGACGATGGGCATCGTGAGCCACCCGCTGTTCCGTGGCCGCGACGAGGACCTGCAGGTCTGGGAGAGACCGATCACCACGATGCCGCACTGGGATGTGCTCATCGTGGATGAAGCGAGCAAGACTCTCATCCAGGATTTCATGGTCCCGGCGCTGATGGCGAAGCGGTGGATCGTCGTCGGCGACGTTCGTCAGCTTCCCCCCTTCGCCGACCGCGCCGACATCGTCGCGAACCTCCGCGATCTCGTGGACGAGAACGACAACCCCATCTTCCCGGCGGATCACCAGCGAGCCTGCCTGCTTCTGTTCCGGTTGCTTCGTGAGCAGCTGAACCAGCCACAACTACGATGGTTGCTGGTTGAACGACCGGGAGTCCTGGAGTGGATCGCGCGGGAACTCGAAGAGGATCCTGTGACGGGCCTCATGGTCGTCCGGATCGTGACCAAAGGCGGCTCGTCGCAAGGGCCTGTGGATACTGTGACCATCGACAATCTCCGCGCTGGCAAGCCTGATGCCTTGCGGCTCGCAGCAGCGGACTGGGTGCTGGTCGGAGACGACATCATCGACAAGGTGGCGGACCTGCTGCCGTCGAACCTTCTCATCGCCGAGGAGCTTTCAAAGGCAGGCAGCCCCCTCGCCGAGGGCAACGCGCTTCTCCTGCGGCAAGCCTGGTGGATCCAGCGAGCAGGGGCGCTGAAGCAAGCCTACCAGGAGCGCAAGTTCCGGCAGGATGACGTGGCGACCTTCGTCGACGCCCAGGCGTGCGAGTCCGAATGGCTTCGTCGCAACGACCTCGCCCAGGAAATCGCCTGGAGGCTCACCCGCCTCCACGAACTGCGGCACAGTGACAGCGAGCGCGAGCGCAAGCGACTCCGCGGAGACCTCGAGGATCTCCAGCCAGTCGCGGTCAGTATCGAGGAGCCTATCGCCGAAATTCAGGACATCGGGCTCCCGAGCATCCTGGAGGTTTTGCAGCAGGGCATCGGGGTCGATCGAGCGAAGCGCCGCAGCGCGCTCACGGCAGGATTGAAGGCGACCCGGCCGGATGATTTCGCCGCCCGCTTCGTGAGCCTGAGCTACCAGCACCGGATGCATGCGGAGATCGCATCGTTCTCCCGCGAGGTCATCTACAAGGGGCAAGCCCTCCGCGACGCAAACACCATCCAGATCCGCGACGCAAAGCTCGGCTGGGATTTCGGACCGTTTCGCGCCCGCCGTGTGTGGGCGCACATCGACGGACGTGATCAAGGGGGTGTAAACAGCGACGAGATCCAGGCGATGGCCACGGTCTTGCGCCATTTCATCGAATGGGCGCGACGCAAGGGGCCACCAGCGCGGAACCTGCCTCGAGTGTGGGAGGTGGCTTGCCTGTGCTTCTACGTGAAGCAAGAACGGGCGATCTCGGACATGCTCCGCGAGGTCACCCAGGACGACCGAAAGACGCGGTTCTCGGTCCAGGGTGCGCACGTCGAGGTGGTATGCGGCACGGTGGACCGCTTCCAGGGTCGGGAGGCCGATCTCGTGATGCTCTCGATGCGGAACACGCGGAGAGTTGGCTTTCTCGACAGCCCGAACCGCTTGAACGTCGGATTGACGCGCGCACGGCAGCAACTCGTGGTGTTCGGCCAGCACGACTACTTCAAAAGGTGCGGGATCTCCGAGCTGGAAGAACTGGCAAAGCGGACACAGCCCGTCGAAGAGCATGAGGTTCGGAAATGGAGGCGCGGAGTACGATGAGAGCCGTTTTGATAAATGATATCCCCGTGGTCCGTGTCGCTGCGTTCGCAGAGATGGCGTGGATGGCACGCCGTCCTGAACTGGGCTTGCTCTGCCGAGCGGCTCGCGAGCGCGGCAACCGCATCACCACCGCCGTCGTGCAGTCCGCCCTTCCGGGCCTGCCGGATGCTGGCGCGAACAACGTCATCGCCTGGTGCAAGATGCTCGGCTTGTGCGACGCGCGGGGTGGACTCGCGGCCCTGGGCGATAATGTGGCCGAGACGGACGAGGCACCAGTGCCCGAGCAGGGCGTTTATGGCCTGTGGCTCGTGCAACATCCCCTTCTTGGGCGGCGTGTACTCGCGGTGGAGCGCCTGACCTCGAGCCGGGACCAGCGATACGATTCCATCGAGGCTCTGCCTCTCGAGCCAGACCGCGGCAAGGTGTTCCGCTCTGTGCTCGACGGCAAGGAGCGATTCATGGTGCGAGATCTGCCGACCAACCACGGACAGATCGCCGGCCTCGTTGGAGATACCCGAGCGACTTGCCGCCTGCGCTGGACGCTCGACTTCGATCAGGCTCGCGATCAGTGGCAACTCGACGGAATGCTCGAGGCCCCGCAGGGCAACGGCAAGTACGCCATGCGGCCCATGCAGCATGAACCCGAGTCGGACGGCCTCAATCTCTGGCACCTCGCCTTGACGTGGGCCACGGGGCCGCTGTCCACCTTCGGGCGGTGGCAGGAGGTTGAGCGACGACTGGCCGTCGCATTCGACGTTCTCACGGAAGCCGAGACCGACACCTTCCGCAAGACCCTCGCCCTCCGTCGGGTCGAGATACCCGGCAAGGGCACCTACGAGAACGTGACCTTGGAGGACGTGCCCATCGGCCCGACCTCGGCGAAGGACGCGCAGCGGTGGGCAATGGCCCGCTTCGACCGTCACCTGTCCGCGAAGCCCGGCTACCGGAGCCGCGCCGAGATCCGTGAGCAGTTCGCTCTGCTCACCGAGGACACTCCGCTGGAGCCGTTCGCCCCCACGCTGCCGTCGCACGACGCGTTGCTGGCGATGTCAGCCAAGGATCCAGAGCGGTTCTGGTCCCTGGCCGCCCCCGTGGATCTTGCACCGTTCCCCGTGGCTGCAGGCGACCTCGACGAGCTTCGCATCGGCTCTCAAGCCCCTGCGGCCGCCAACGAGCCGCCCGGTGTAGTCCGCATCCCGTACCGGGGCGGCTGGTCGATGCGGCGACTCGTGGACCGACTGCTCTGCGGGGTCTCCCCTCGGCGCGTGCTGCTGTGCGACCGCTACGTCCGCGGTGACGACAACCTTGAAGCGCTCAAGCTTCTCGTCGCAGCGCTACGCACGGCAGCCCCGAACGTCGCGGTCGACGTTTGGACCGGAGATGAAGAGATCGATTCCAAGAAGATCCAGGCAGTCACAGGTACAGCTCCTCGCGGCTACCGTGAAGTGTTTGGCCGGAACCTACCCCACGACCGCTACCTGATCGTGCTCCCCGCTCAGGGGCAGGGCTTTGGCTGGCACATGAGCAACAGCCCGATCCACGCCCGCGCCGACGTGAAGGGCGCCAGTTCGGAGACACCGCTCCGATGGAAGGACCTCGTAGCGACCCGCGTGAGCGCCGATGAGCTCAAGCCCGCGCTGCACCAGTGGCTCGCAGGGGGTGGACGATGATGCAGGGACCTATCCAGCGCACGGCGCGTCACCGTATCGACCCGCGAGGCGACGCGCGTCTGCCGACGGCGTGGGTTACCGAGGCCGCGGGGCACGCGACGTGGATGGACGGCGCATGGCTGACGCGCCTGCCGAGACGTATGGCCCCAGCCAGCAACGCCCCGGTCCTCGTACTGCTGGGCAGCGACAGCGAGGAGGCGCGCGCCGAGCTTCTCGCCCATGCTGGCGCAGGAGCGCGTGTGTACGCGCTCGTGGGACCGGGGTGGGGCAAGGACCAGGCGGACAACCAGTTGCTCCAGGCCCCCCGCGTGCTGGTCCGGCGTCTCTCCGAGGTGCCGGCGTCTGCCGTCCAGGTCGGGAGCGAGGCGCGTCTGTGGATCGGTGGCGGCTTCGTCCTCCGGCTCGACCCCACCCAGACCGAAGCTTTTCGGCAGACCTTCCTTCGTCTGTTCTGGCACGAAGCGACCGAGGAGGCTTGGTCAGGAGGCCGCCAGTTCGTGTGGCGTCCGGCGCGCGAGCGGCCGTTCGACGTCCCCGAGGTGCCCACGTCCGCACCGGTGAGGTGGGAGCCACCAGACGCCCGCCTGACGGGGGACCTACGCGGCGCGTTGCTACACCTCAGCGCTGGCCTGCCACCGGACACCGCCCCGAGGCGGCTCTGGTTTCCCGCTGGTCCTGGGCACCACGAACGGCTCGCTCAGCTCGCACAGGTGGGCGTCGAGGTGCAGTGGACCGACCGAGGGTTGCCCGATTTTCTGGTGAACGGTGGCGCTGGCGAGGTGCTCCTGCCTGGTACGCGTGGACGCCTTCGGCTTCGCCTTTCAGCCAACCAGGCCCCCGAAGTGGTACGCCTTCTGGAAGCTCCCCCCGCGTGGCGGTTCCAGGCCAACGTACGCCTCGGAGAACCAAACCATCGCACTGCGAAGTTCTGGCTCCCTGGCGAGGGGACAGCACGTGGGCTGGAGGCCGAGCAAGCTGTGGAGGTGCCCGAGGTTCAAGCGGCATCACTACGCGAGGTGCCGACTACTGCTCCAGCGTCGGTGCCCACCGCCCAGCCGCTTGCGCTGGCAGTCCGCTACCAGTGGACCGTGGTGCCTCCACGCGTGCCGATCGGTGCAGAGGAGGACGCGCTGGTTGGTCGCTGGCGGAAACTCGACGAAGACTGGAGTTCTCGCCTCGCACGGGTGAAGACGGCGCTGGTCGCTGCCGACGGGGACCGGGGGCGGATCGGTCATGCATTCTCGCGCCTCGTCAGCGCGATGCTCGGCTTCGAGCGCACGCACGACCGACTCCTCGCTCAGGTGGGCATTCTGGAGAAACAGCGACCTTCAGCATCTGGACCTGCCGGTGCCCCGGCCCTCCTCGCCCAGCTTGGAGAGCTCGAAGACGCATCTCGCAAGCTCCAGGCTGACCTGGATGAGGCTGAGCGCAAGGCCCGCGAAGATGAGGAGCGAGAGAAGCAGCAGGTCGCCTGGCAGAGCCGCGTGAACGCGGCAAACCGCGATCTCCTCGACCAACGCGCGGATCTGACGACTGCCGAGAGCCGAAGCACCACCATCACGGAACAGCTTCGCGACATCGAAGAGTCCCTGAAGTCCGCCGACAAGGAGGTTGGCAAGGACCTCACCGCCAGCCAGCGCAAGCTGTCCGACGATCTTCTGCGCGCGAACAAGGAGGTCACCCGCCTCCGTGGGCAGATAACGGCCCTGGAACAGCAGGCAGCCGAACGCTTCGAGTTCCGCCCCCCGCCGGCTCCGACGGGTCGCTCAACGCAGCCCGGCGGGCGCTTCGTCCCGTCGACATCCAGCGCACGTCCCGTCGCCAGCGTACCTGACGAGGCGCTCCCTGAGGTGGGTGCCCTGCGAAGCCACAAGGGCCAGCGATACCTCGTCATTCAGACGTGGGATCAGGTCGCAGCCGGCGAGCAGACCGCCGCACGACTGAACGCAAAGCTCGTCGCCCCGGAGAACACATGAAGGAACAGCGCATCACCATCGAGATTGACCATGAGGGTCGCATCACCGCCGACGCCGATGGCTTCACCGGAGATGCCTGCCTCAAAGACCTTGAGCGACTGCTGGAGGGCCTCGCCCCCGGGACGGCCACCGTGGACCGGAAGCCCGACGCAGGCACTTCGCGCGTGACGACAAACCGGACGCAGAGCGTGGGGAAGAAGCCATGAGCGCGTACATCACCCTCGTCACTCCGATGCTCGACGAGGAGTGTCTGGTCGCCGCGATCGTCGACCAAGGCATTCCCGAGGCCAGCATCGTTCGTTCGGTTGAGCCGGTCCTGCTGAGGGGCTGGCAGAAGGGCCGCCAGGCGAACATCGTGCTCATGAAGGAGCATACCGGGGACTCCTACAACGACATCGGGTTCCTTCGCGGGCCAACCGGCTACACCGCTATCCTGAGCAACGACTACGCGCGATTCGGGCCGGAGTGGCTGTCCAGGGTAAGCGCCCGCTACCAGACACACTGGAGCGCGAAGCAGGAGCGGCTCGCTGCCGAAGAGCGGCGACGGCTCGAAGAGGAACGACAGCGGGTCGTCGAGGCCCAGCGACAGGCCGTCCACGAGCGAGCGAAGAAGATGGGCTACCATGTGCAGGAGACGCGCGAGGGCGACAAGATCCGCATGGTCCTCGTCAAGCGGACCTACTGACTGTGCGCCTCAACCTTGCCCGTACCATCCCACGCAGCGCGGCGAACGGCCCCGGCGAGCGGTTCGTTCTGTGGGTCCAGGGCTGTCCTCTCGCGTGCCCAGGCTGCTGGAACCCCGACACCTGGGCCTTTGAGCGTCGCGACCTCCGTTCGGTCGACGAACTTGCCGCCTGCATCCTCGCGACCGATGGCATCGAGGGCGTGACCTTCACCGGGGGAGAGCCCTTCGCGCAAGCCCGCGCGCTGACGTTGCTCGCAGAGCGGGTCCGCGCGGCCGGACTCTCGGTCTTCGTGTTCACCGGGTACGATCTTGCCGAACTCACCCGCCCCGATCACCTGGCGCTCCTCGCTGTCGCCGACGTTGTGGTGGCTGGCCGCTACGTCGAGGCAGAGCGTGCAACCGGCCTCGTGTGGCGCGGCTCGGCGAACCAACGCGTTCACTTCCTCTCTGATCGGTACGGTCCTATCGACATGAAGGAACCCGGCGAAGTCGAGTTCCACATCGAAAAGGACGGAACGCTCACCGTTACAGGGTTCCCGCCAGCCGAGATGCTCCCGGACAGAGAGGTCTCTTCGCCATGACCGAAGCCCAAGCCTCTCGCTGTTCCTGCCACGATGCCTGCGCCACGACACACCGAAGTTTGTGCTCGGTGATCGGGTCAGCCCCCGCCGTCGTCTCCATCATCAGCAGCCGCTCCTGAAGGTCCGGCGCCAGCAGGGTCAGGTCGAGCAACTGCGAGATCCTCGCTCGCGTGAACCCCAGCTTCCGGGCTGCGTCGGCGCGGTCAGTGAAGGCCCCCTCGGCGATCAGGCGCTCGATCTCGTGAGCCATCGCCAGCATCCGGGCCACCCGCAGCGGGCGGCTCCGGTTTCGCTCGGGGGCATCCTCGCGCAGCAGAACGCGCCGGCTCTTCTGCCGCACCACCGGCAACTCCAGCACCGTCGTGCCCCCGCTCACCAAGAGCTTGCCGGTCATCAGGCCACCTCCTGCTCGGGCTGCGAGGCGCCGGAGGGCTCGGGGGCGTCCGGGGCCTCCAATTCGGCCAGGGGGATGCCCTTGGCGAACTCGATGCGCACCCGGTTGGCCTGCTGGTCCACCACGATGCTCTCCACGATCGTCGCCATCATTCGCTCCTTGTTCCGCTCCGTCAGCAGCTCCCAGATCCGGTCCAGCCGGGCGAGGCGCTCCAGGAACTGGCTCGCGGCGGCCGCGAGCTCCGTGAGGCGATGCAGGCGCTGCTCGACCTCCGAGAGGCGCTGCTGCTTGGCCTGCTGCACCCGCATCGACTCTGCCAGGCGCCCTTCGAGCTGCTTGCGCACCCCGGGGCCGGCGCCCACCAGCACGTCCATCACGCGGTTGATCTCGGCCGACAGCGCGGCGATCTCCTGGGGCAGGCGGCTGCGCTCGGCGGTCAAACCCTCGCGCTCCCGGTCGAGCAGGCGCTGGAGCTCTCCGGCCGCCTCGTGCAGCAGCTCTCCGTTGCGCACACGCTCGCGGACATGGCTGACCACCACGTCCTCGAGAGCGCCCGCAGGCATGGGGCGGGTGGCGCAGGCGTGGCCCTTCTTCGAGAGCGTGCCGCAGCGGTAGTAGCGGTAGGTGTGGTGGCCGCGGTGCGAGGTGGCCGGGGACATCGCCTGGCCGCACTCGCCGCAGTGGAGCAGGCCCCGGAGCAGGTAGAACTCCGAGGCGCGGCGGATCACCGTGGTGCGCTCGCTGCCGAGCTTCTCCTGCACCTGTGCGAAGACTTCGGGGTCGACGATGGCTTCGTGCTCGCCCGGGACCACGTCGTCCTCGGTGCGGACCTGCCCGATGTAGAGCGGGTTCTTGAGCACGCGCAGCAAGGCGTCCTTGGTCCAGCTGCGACCGATGCGCTCGCGGCCCTCGCGCAGGGCGTGGAACTTGGTCGTCCAGCCTCGCTCGGCCAGGAGGTCGAGCAGGCGGACGAAGGAGCGATGCTCGAGGTAGAGCTGGAAGATGTCGCGGACCTGCATGGCCTCGTGGGGCTCGACGACGAGGCGACCTTTTTCGAGCCGGTAGCCGAGGGGGACGGGGCCGCCGGTCCACTTGCCCTTCTTGCGTGCCGCCCGGACCTTGTCGCGGGTGCGGGACGCGATCATGTCGCGCTCGAACTCGGCGAAGCTCATCAGGATGTTGAGCGTGAGCTTGCCCATCGGGTCGGCGGTGCTGAAGTTCTGCGTCACGCTGACGAAGGCCGCTCCGGCCTTGTCGAAGCGCTCGACCAGCTTGGCGAAATCGAGCAGCGATCGGGAGAGGCGATCGACCTTGTAGACGACCACGATGTCGATCTTCTTGGCCTCGACGTCGGCCAGCAGCCGCTGGAAAGCCGGGCGATCGGTGTTGGCGCCGGTGTAGCCGCCGTCATCGTAGCGGCTGGGGACCAGCACCCACCCCTGCTGCCGCTGGATGTAGGCCTCGCAGGCCTCGCGCTGGGCGTCGAGCGAGTTGAAGTCCATCTCAAGCCCCGCGGAGACCGACTTGCGGGTGTAGATGGCACAGCGCCGGGGAGCCGTGGGAGTGGCCGTCGTCATCAAGGCGCCGTTCCTTTCCAGGGAGAGGTGAGGCCGAAGAAGGCGAAGCCGTTCCAGGAGGAGCCGGTGATCTTGCGGGCAACGCGCGAGAGGCTGGAGAAGGACTCGCCGTTGTAGAGAAAGCCCTCGTCGAGGACGATGACGAGGTGCTCGCAGATGCCCCAGGAGCGGCGCAACCTGCTGCCCGCGGGCGGGAGCCTCGGGTCACGCCCGGATGGCCTGGCCGCGGGCATGACCACCTCACAGGCCCCCGGCGCCTTCGGTGCTGCCGCTGCCGCTGCCGCTGCCGGGGACACCAGAGCAGGCGCAGGCGCAGGCTGGCGTCGAGGCGAGGGCGCCAGGACAGGTGCCGAGGGGGCCGGTGCGGGGGGCTCGTTTGCGCCAGGGAGCGCCTCCGAGAGCGCGGCGAGGTTTCGCCGGCGCACGACGAGCGGGGCGGCCGGAGGCACGGGTTGCTCCGGGAGCGGCGGGGGCGCTGGGGGGGCCGGTAGTGCCGGGGGTGCCGGGGGTGCCGGGGGTGCCGGGGGCGCCGGAGGCGGGAGCGCCGGGGGTTGGAGCGGAGCCGGCGCCTCGGAGGCCTGGAGTTCTGCCGCTGCGAGGGCCAGCGCCTCCGCGGGCCAGACGTCCCTGGGCGCCCGGGGCTGGGACTGCGGCCGCCCCCGGTGCCGGATCGGCGACGTCTTGCTCAACTCCTGGATGCGCCCACGAGCCAGCTCCGACAGCCCGCCCTCGGCAAGCTCCTGGATGCGCCAGGCGATCTTCTTGCGCAGGTACGCCACGTTGTGGGTCCGGGGCTCCTCGCCGAAGACCTCGCGGAAGCGCTCTCGCAGCGCCCCCATCCCCATCGACTGCAGGGCGTCGAGCTGCTCGTCCACCGGGCGCGCCGGGGCCTCCGCCGTGCTGGAATCAGCCATGATTCTCCTCCTCGCCGGGGCTCTGGCTCCCGGTCGGTGGACACAACGCCTCTCCTCCCCCACTCTCGCAACCGAGAAGCGACCGCCAGTGGTCTGCAGGTGTGGAGACGCGCGAAGAAGCCTTTTTCCAGGCCCTTCGCAGCAAGGCGAGGAGGCAACACCAGGCGATGGCCAGCGCGAAGGCGCAGGGCGCGCAAGGAGAACGAGGCGGCAGAGACGAGGCAGGGGGCAAGGCACCACATCCGTGGCGAAGGGCCTCGTGGGGCCTCGGGTCGGCGACGCGCCGTCCCACGCGAGGACGACACAAGGAGAGCAAAGCGTCCGGGACCCCTCCGAGGGGACACG
>JALOQB010000007.1 GCA_025453595.1 Polyangiaceae bacterium | reverse complement strand
CCTTCGAGGTCCATGCCGAGCAGCTCGTTGTACGCCTGGTGCGCCTTCTCCAGCGAGTCGATCGTGCCGTTGACGAACAGCAGCTTCTTCTCCTGCGTCAGCTGGTTCATGAACAGCTCGTCCCGCTGGTCCTGCTTCTTGGTGTCGACCACGTCAAGGTCTGTTTCGACCTCGCCCAGGGGCTCGAAGGCAGGCTGGAAGGGGCGGTAATGATCGGGGTGAAGCGGACGCTCGATCTGGTGCACCTGCCGCAGCGCGTGGGCGTACCCGATGAGCTTCTCGGCTTGCTCCTCGGTCACGTGAGTCAGCGAGCGGCGCCGGAGATCGCAGTCCGAGTAGCCAACCCACGCGAACTCGATGCCATCAGGGGAGTGGCAATTCACGCACCCTCCGCCCTTGCCGGGGGCGTACCAGGTCGCCTGCCCCTCGGCGAGCGCCGTGGCCAGCGTGGCCGGATCCATCGGGGCGGCCGGGTCGAAGCCCGGTCCGCACCGTGGGTCCGAGTTGCCGGTGGGGCACAGGATCCCTTCCGGGTAGGCCACGGGTTCGCCGCTGGTCCCGCCGGAACCTGCGTTCCCTGCGCCGGGTTGCCCTCCGCCTCCGGGCGCACCGCCTCCGGGCGCGCCGCCTCCGGGTGCGCCGCCTCCAGGGGCACCGCCTCCAGGGGCGCCGCCTCCGGGGGCACCGCCGGCCTCGCTCCCGGCGATCCCGGCGCTGGCCTGGCCTGCGGTGACCTGACCGCCGGTCCCTGCCCCTGCGGAGGGCTGGGCGCCGCCCTGTGCTGCGCCACCGCCAGGGTCTTGCGGGGAGCCTGCGGAGCCGCCGGGCGTGGGGCTTGTGGAGTCGAGCGATTCGCCTGTGCACCCTCCGATCCAGGAGAAGGCGCCGCAGAGCAGGAGGAAGGCGAGCGAGGTTCGCATGGACCTTGGTGGCCGGCTTTTCCGGGATCCGTTGCAAAATCGACCGCCCCCCGAGGCGGGGGGCGTGGCCTGCGTGGCGGCGTGGTTGTGCTAGGGTGCGAGGATGCGCTGGGTAAAGGCGTTGGCTTGCGTGGTGTTGCTGGCGGGGTGCGCCGCTCGTCCGCCGGCGCGATGGGCCGAAGGGGGGGCAGCGCTCGCGATGGCGCGGGCCACCTGGGAGCGGCCGAATGAGCCATCCATCGATCTGCTCCCGGACGGCCGCGTGCTGCTGGACGGGGCGTTGCTGTGGCGGATCGACGGGTCCGGGCGGGTCAC
This sequence comes from Polyangiaceae bacterium, assembly GCA_025453595.1. Taxonomy (GTDB): domain Bacteria; phylum Myxococcota_A; class Polyangia; order Polyangiales; family Polyangiaceae; genus JANWXX01. Next base: position 44,284 of record JALOQB010000007.1, on the reverse strand, counting down.
GGATTCACACCAGGATCCGGTCGCGCTGCTCGAGCCAGAGGGGGGCGTGTGGGGCCCCGATCACAAGCGTTTCGGGGGGGTCGAGGCGACCAGCGCGGCGCCTCCGGACAGCGGGTACGCGTGGCTCACGATGGGGCCGGACGGGCGCATGACGCGGTACACGACGGACGGTGACGCCTCCGACGCGGGGGTGTGGCGGGGTTGTGACGGGGCAGCGCAGCGGACGTGCATGCTGGTGTCGCACCTGATCACGCTGCAGGGGGCCCGGCCGCCCGGCGGGGCGTGGGGGGTGGGCGTGGGCGTGGGGGTCGGCGTGGGGGTCGGCGTGGGGATCGGGATCCGACGCTAGCAGCGGGGCGCGGGCTGGGCCTATGTTCGCTCCACCATGGAGCTCCAGATCCCCACCGTCGATTTGCATGATCTCTCTTCCGGCGATCCAGCGCGTATCGCCCGCGCCAGCGCGGCGCTGCGCGAGGCCTTCGGGGTCTACGGTCTGGTGTACATCCGCAACCACGGCGTCGACACGGGCAACCTGAACTCTTTTTACGATGCGTTCCGGTCCTTCGTGGCGCGGCCCGAGAGCGCCAAGCGCCCCTACGGTCGAGCCGATCTCTGGTACCAGCGCGGCTGGACCCCGCCGAACACCGAGGTGGCCGTGGCCAGCGGCGGTCAGCCCGATTTCAAGGAGTGCTACTTCGCCGCGCCGCTCCCCGGTGATCCGGCCCTCATCGCCCAGTACCCGGAGCTCTACCCGGAGAACATCTGGCCCGAGGACGAGCCGCAGGGCTTCCAGCGAGGGTACCTGGCCCTGGGCAAGGCGCTCCACGAGGCGGGCCTGGCGCTGCTCCGGGGCTCGGCGCTCGCCCTGGATCTCCCCGAGGACACCTTCGCTCGCATGCTCGACGGAGGCCCCCACGTCACCCGCGTGCTCAACTACCTGCCCCTGGGCCCGGACCAGGTGAACACGGGCATCCTGTGGGGCGAGGAGCACACGGACTTCAACCTGCTGACGCTGCTGCCCGGGGGCCGCTTCTACAACCCGGCCGGCGAGCCTGCCGGGCGCCCTGACGACAAGAGCGGCCTGTACCTGCGCACCCGCGCCAGCGCCGAGCACCCGAACGGGCAGATGGTCCGGGGGGTCGCCCCCGAGGGATGCATCGTGGCGCAGGTCGGGCAGCAGCTCGAGATCCTGACCGGCGGCGCCTTCCTCGCGACCCCGCACGTCATCACCGCCCCCGGGGTCCCTGGCTGGACCCGCCTCTCGAGCGCTCACTTCATGCACCTGCAGAGCAACCAGCTGCTCTTCCCTCTGCAGAAGTTCCATACGCCCGAGGTGATCCGGAGCTACGCGCCGCCGGTGCTGGCGGGGACGTACTCGATCAAGACGCTGGTCGACATCGGTCTGGCGCCGAAGAGCGCCCTCGACAAGCTGGGGTACCGGCACTACGACCGGCTGGACACGATGCGCGCGGGCTGAGGTTCAGGCGCGTAGCAGGTGCATGGCCGAGTAGATCAGGCTGGCCGCCGAGGTGAGCACGAAGAGCGAGACGATCGAGACGCCGAGGACGGGGTGGCGCTCGATGATGCGGCGCCCGCGGCTCATCATGCTCATCCAGAAGGTGACCGGGCACTCGACGTCGACGCAGCCCTCGGCGCGGCGCTGGAGGCGTGCGATGAGCTCGTGGACCGAGGCGTAGCGCTGCTCCGGTGATTTCTGGAGGCCCTTGACGGTGATGTGGCGCAGGTCAGCGGGGACGGGGCCCTGGGCGGGGTTGGCCTCCCAGAGCTTGTCCATGGGGGTGATGGCGGGCTCGGAGGCGACGCTGAGCAGGACCTGGTTGAGGTTGGTGTGGTGCTGGAGCGGGTGGCGGGTGGTGAGCAGCTCGAGGAAGAGCATGCACAGGCTGTAGATATCGCAGCGCTGATCGAGGGTGTGGTGCTGGCCGCGGGCCTGCTCGGGGGACATGTAGAGGGGGGTGCCGAGGATGGAGCCCACGCGGGTCTCCTGGAGGCGCCCGCTGTTGCGTGCGTTGCCGTCGGCCTCGGGCATGGCGAGGGCGTGGTCGACCTCGCCGCCGACCTTCTTGGCGAGGCCCCAGTCCATGACCATGACCTCGCCGTAGGGGCCGACCATGACGTTGGCGGGCTTGATGTCGCGGTGGATGTAGCCCTTGTCGTGGGCGTAGGCCATGGCCTCGAGGATGGCGATGAAGATCTCGACGCGGCGGCCGAAGGGGTAGCGGGCGTGGTAAGCAGGGTCGTTCTCGGCGAGCTTCTGGATGATGTGCTCGAGGGTCTCGCCGTTGACGTACTTCATGACGAAGTAGAACTGCCCCCGCTCGTCGAGGCCCACGTCATGGATGGGCACGATGCTGGGGTGCTCGAGCTGACCGACCACACGGATCTCCTCGACGAAGCGGGCCAGCGCCGTGGTGCCCTGGAGCTCGGGGCGCAGCCGCTTGACGGCCACGTGGCGCTCGATGTCGTTGTCGCGCGCCATCACCACCTCGCCGACGCCACCCTCGCCCAGGCGCTTGGTCTCCTGGTAGCGGGGCCGATCCTGCACCAGGATGCGAGGCTGCCCGCCCTGGACCTCGACCCGCGGCAGCACGGTGGAGCGGGGCCCGGAGCTGCTGGGAGAGGCGCTCACGGGCCCCTGGAGCGAGGCCGGCGCCACCAGATCCGAGGCGCTCTGGGTGGCCTCGAGGGAGGGGGTCGAGGGGCCGCCGAGCAGCGTGGCCTCGAAGCCGCTGGTGGCGGGGACCAGCGGCCCGGGGGCGGCAGGCGCGCCCGCGGGCCCGATCATGGTGGCGGCCCACGCGGCGCCGTTGCCCGGGGCCGGCGCCGGTGCATCCCCGTAGGCGAGCGTTTGCTTGGGACCCGAAGAGGACTCGTTGTAACCGAGGGTGCGCTGGGCGGGGGCCGGGCGGGGAGGGAGCATGTCTGCCTCGCAGGATAGAGAACCTTTCCTGGTTAGGCACAGCCCGGTTGATGCGCAAGCGCCGCAACAGTCCTTCGCAAAGGCGCAAGGATAACGATTTCTGGACCGACGCGCCGAGGCCCAGGCGCAGGCCCAGGGCCGTGGTCAGCACCGGGGCCGCCACCGAGAGGGCCAGCGCTGCGGCGCTGTTGCTCAGGTTGGGCCACAGGTACCAGAGGGCCCCCGCCACCGGCAGCGGGGCCAGGAAGGCCATGCCCCAGGCCGGCTTCCCTGTGGGGAGCGCTCGCACCTTGAGCTTGAGCAGCAGCACATCCAGGACCAGGAGGGTGGTGGCGAGGACGCTGGCGATGGGGGTGGCGATGGCGACCATCAGCAACCAGGTGAGCCAGGTGTTGTCGAGGACAGGCTTGGGGTTGGCGAGGAACAGGTACGCGGTGACGGCCACCCAGGAGCTGGCGATGGTGCCGACGTAAGCGGGACCTACCCACGAGGCGAGGCGCGAGATCTTCATGGCGAGCACTCCTACGAGCTGGTGAACCCCAGTATTCCCACAACGCCCTGGCTCGCGCCAGGCCGGGGCTCATCCGGGCTCGAAGTACCAGTGCCGCGACCCGGTGCACTGGTAAGCAAAGCGCACCAGGGTGTGCCCCGTCGTGCCGCGGATCAGCCGCTCCAGGTGCTGCTGCTGCTCGGCGCTGGGCCCCCTGGCGCGTGGCTGCGGCACGCCCCCCTCGCTCTCCGTCTCCCGGGGGGCTTGCTTGCTCCGGAGCGGCCGGGTGTAATTGGCCCAGCCCAGCAGGACATACGTCGGGTATATTTCGCAGAGGGTGTAGCGATGGATCTTGGGGCGATAAGCCTCGATCTTGTCGCGAATCGCGAGCCAGCGAGGCAAATGTTTCGGCCCGAAGCGCTCCTGCGCCAGCAGGCGGATCGCCTCGGCCTCGCGCGGGGCCAGCTGGCGGTACCGCAGGTAAAAGGACTGCATCTGCTCCGAGGTGCCTTGCCTCGCGGTCTGCAGCGCCGAGGGGAGATCCTCCCTGGCCACCTCCAGGTTCCCCCGGTCCCGCTGCTCCGCGGGCATCCAGAGGCCACAGACCCGCGTCAGCGCCGGGAGCAGATCGCCCAGCTCTTGCCCCTGGACCGAGGCCACCAGCCTCGGACAGTGCCCCTGACGGAGCTGCGGGGCCTGGCCGAGGCGCTGCAGCGTGGGCCTGTCCACCGCCGGGAAGCAGGTCTGCGCGTGCTCCTCCTGCTGCTCGAATCGCTGGCTCCAGCGCCGTGCGCCGCGCTCGTCGCAGTCTCCAGGGGGGTCTTGCTGGGGGAGCGGATCGACGCAGGGGTCGAGCTGGCCGAGGCGGTGGGTCGCCGCGCCACAGCGGAACGGGTTGCTCCCCTGGGAGCGGGGGACATCCTGGAGCTGCTCGTCCACCTCGAGCCTGAGCAGAGGCGCCCGGCCGATGGCCTCCAGCTCGTCCGGCGGCAGCGGCGCCCTGCCGTTGTCGAAGCGCAGCTGCAGGGTACGCTCCCGCGGGTCGACGGCCCCGGCGTGGAAGCCCCCCTCGGGTCGCTCCGTCGATAGCATATGGAGCCTCGCTACACCGACCCAGGGGACACCATCGCGGTGCAGACCCAGGGCGGGCCCGGGGGCCTCCTCGTAGAAGAAAGTGTAGGTGGGCGGCGGGAGCGGGAGGGCAGGTGGGAGAGGTGGCGCCTCGTGGGCGCAGCCAAGCAGCGCCACGAGGCCGAGGAGAGCGAGGAAGGAGGGGCGTGTCTGCAAGGGTCCCTGTTCCGCGTTGCGATGGGGGGCAGGTGTGTCGAACGAACGCCAGACATCCACCCGGGCCCAGGGTTCCCCCGCTGTGCTTTCTCCAAAGAACGAACCCGCCCAGAGCCACCGCTGGTGGGAGGGCGCTTCAGTGCCTGGTGTCCTGCACCCGGGTCGCCCAGGGGTCGATGATGTCGCGGGCGGGTCGTGGCCCTTTGGTCTTGAAGAGGGCGGGGGCGGGGCGGGGTGGGCCGGGCGGGGACTGGGGCATGGCGACCGGGAAGGTGCGGACAGGGAGCCGGCTCCCGTCGCGGAGGACCAGGCCGATCGACACGCTGCGTGCCCCCGGCGGCAACGCGCGGAACACCTCGTCCTCGGCGCTGACCCCGGGCTGTCTGGAAGGGGCAAAGCGCACGCTCTGGTCGAGAGGGCCCTCGTCGACCCCCACCTGGATCTCGCGCAGCGCATGCTTGAAGGCCAGCACCGGCGTGAAATACACCAGGGATTGCCCCTGGAGATCCCCGAAGGCGACCCAGCGCGGGGCCATGTCTTCCAGCGCGCTGCGGGCCGCCGCCTGGGCCTGCGCGTCGGGGTCGAGGGGGAGCTCGAAGGGCCCCTCCATGGCACCGCCAGATCGGCGGAATTTCACCCGCACCGTGGTCGGCCCCGGCAGCTCTTCCTGGCCCACCATGACGTAGCTCTTGGCCAGGGGGGCGCCGGTCGCCGGATCAAAGGCCCCGGGCTGCACCCCCGTCTGGTGAAACCCGGCCCCCGTCCCCAGATCGTACCAGAGCTCGACGGGGGGCGCTGGCAGCCGGAAGGCCAGGACCCAGCCTGACCCCGTGGGGCTCGCCGTCAGCCCGATGGCCTCGTGGCGCGCCAGCGAGGCTCGCTCGCCCGTGGACCTCGTGAACCTCAGGCCCAGCACCCCGAGGACCGCGACCACGCCAAGCGCAGCGCCTGCCGCAAGGAGACGGCGACCCGGTAGCCCTCCCAGGCCCCGGCGCCCCGGCGACCTCTCCGCGGCGCCCACGGCCGCGGCCACGCGCTCGCAGAACGGGCGGAGCTGGGACCGATCTTGCTGGGCCTCGCGCCCCAGCATGAACACCGGCACCTTCCAGGTGGCCCCGGCGTCGATCGCGCCGTACGCGCCGCCCCCCTCGTCCAGCACCACGACGATGGCGTGGCACCCGGCGAGGGCCTGCGGGCGGCTCATCGCGTCCTGCCCCTCGACCCCTTCAACCCAGCACCGCACCCCCAGCGCTTCCAGGAGGTGGGCTACCCGCAGCGCCTGGGGTTCGTCGGAAGGTTCGGACAGGATGACAGCCAGGGGAACAGCCATGACTTCTCCTGTACGCGGCAGGCCCCCCGGATCTTCTCTGGCGACCTGGTTTATTGGGGTTTCTTGCAGCCGATACGCCTCGTCGCCACGACGACATCATCGTAATAAAGAGTCTGCTCGTCGGAGACCGTGAGGCCCTTGGCCTGCAGCGCCTCCTTCTTGCTCTGGAAGGTGTCGCGCTGGTAGTACGCGTCGAGGGAGACGTGCTTGAAGCGCACGTCGTCGCTGGTACGAAAGTCGAACCCCTCGAAGGGCTTGGGCTCGGTGCAGGCCGAGAACGAGCAGCCGCCCGGGTGGAAGGTGTCGCGGAGCCAGGTCCCGTCCGGGTACCCTGGCCGGAAGTCGCCGACCAGCTGGTCGTTCACCCAGAACGAGAGCTGCCCGTCGGACTGCCCCACCGTGCTCGCCTTGCCCATGATCTCGACGCAGTACCAGGCGTCCCTCGGGAAAGGGGTCTGCCCGAGGGGGCGGAACGTGTTGCCGTAATGGTAGGTCGTCCCCTGATCCCCGGCGCACCCGGGCACCGCCGTCCCGTCGTTGCAGCGGCCCGAGCGCATCTTGTGCCAGTACACGTAGAAGTTGAAGAGATCGTCGTTGTTCGCGTCCAGGTCAAACCAGAAGCCCTGATCGCCCGGAGGCACGGTGTTGGCCAGGCCGCTCCCGCTGAAGGCCTCGGTCCCCGCGGTCATGCGGAACCAGTGGTGTGGGTTGGGCGCGATCCCCTTCACGCGCACGTGAAATCGCCAGAACACCTGGTCTACCCTCGTCGGGAAGGTGAAATGGGTCGCCGACGAGATGTACTGCTCCGCGTCCAGGTGCTCCCGGGTCACCGTGGAGCGCAGGTAGCGGCTGCCCGTGTGCGCGAGCCCCCCGTCCTCCTCCAGATGCAGGTACTTGGTGTCGTTCTTGGGCAGATCCCACTTGCCCCAGCCCCCCTCGAAATCGTCGTGGAACAGCACGGAAGGATCCGCCTCGATGCCCTTGTCGCCAGGGTACTTCTCGCTCAGCAGCCCTTCCCCTGTGCCCCCCGCCTGTCCGGAGCTTCCGGCCTGTCCGGAGCTTCCGGATACCCCGCCCCCTTGCTGGCCGGAGGCCCCCGAGGCCCCGCCCTGCGTTGCCCCTGCCTGTCCGGAGCTTCCGGATACCCCGCCCTGACCGGATGCGCCCCCGCTGCCGCCGCCCCCCTGGGCCGCGCCGGCCTGCCCGGAGGCCCCTGCAGCCCCCCCGCCGGCGGCCGAGCCGCCGTTGCCGCCAGCGCCGGCCTGGGTCGAGCCGCCCTGGGCTGCGGTCGAGGGGGCTGGATCTCCGGAGCAGCCCTGCCAGCAGAGGGCACCAGAGAAGAGCAACGGCAGGAGAAGGGGCGGGCGCGCGTGCATCGAGGCAGAGGTTACACGGCCCGGGCGGTGGGCTGCACCCGGGAGGGGGGAGGTCGGTTGTTACCGTCCCCGCCTGCGGCCTCGCTTGCGGGCCGCCTGCTCAGTTATCGGAGCAGCCGCAGCCGCACTCGTTGAAGAAGGGCGTCTGGGCGGGCTGGCAGGCGAACTTGACGAGCTGGCACTGCTCGGGGCTCTGGGCGACGAAGTGCAGGGCGGGGTCGTCGTAGTTGCAGGTGGAGCACTCGCCCTCGCTCTGGATGTACCCCTTGGAGCCCTCGCCCACGGTGCCTCCGGCGTCGGCGCGCACGGCGGCGGAGAAGGCGCAGGCGTTGGAGAAGGTCGTGGGGGGCTCGTCGCGGATGACGCCGCAGACGGGCTTGTAGAGGGTGATGCAGGCCCAGGACTGGTCGCAGGGGCCGGTCAGGGTCTGGAAGCCCGAGCTCGCGGGGAACCCCTCGTAGTACGCCTCGGCCTCGGCCTGGCTGCCCACGTTCTGGGCGTAGTACGTGGCGGTGGAGCTGCCCTCCCACTGCACCGAGGCGGTGGCGCAGAGCTGCTGCTTGCCCTGGCATGAGGCCGCGAGCTTGTAGCCGAGGGTGCTCTTGATCTGGTTGAACTTGATCGGCGACACGTAGATGAGGTGCTTGCCGCTCACCTTGAAGCTGACCTCGACGGACACCGTGCTGGAGGCGCTCGCCTTGCTGGTCGCGATGACCTGGCCTGCGGGGTTGGTCACGTAGATCCGGGCGCCCAGCGAGGGGGCCCAGTTGCCGGCCAGGCTGAGCTTGGCGCTGGTACCAGCCTCCCCCGGGAAGCTGTACACGTGGCGCCTGGAGCTCTTGGTGAACTTGTTGGAGACCGGCGTGCCGCAGTCGAAGTCGATCGGCTGGTGAGCCCAGGCGGTGGGGCCCACCGCGGCCAGCTCGGCCTCGTCGCTCGCGACGTCGGCCTCGGTGCTGGCCTGGGGCTCGGGGTCGGAAGCGCAGCCCACCGCCAGAGGAGCCGCCAGCATCGAGAGAATCAGGAACCAGGTCTTCATCTTGTTCTTCGCTCCAGGACCGGGCCCGTCTCCCCCGGCACGGCGCGCTCTATAGAAGCCTACATCCTCCCCCGTCAACCCACTTCGGGGCTGGCCGCCGTTTCCCGGAAAAACAAGGGTACCCGGCCGGCCAGGGAGCGCGGCGGTTCATCGGATCGAGAGCATGGTGAGGACGAGGAGAAAGAGGGCGACGTAGAGGAGCGAGAGGGCGACGCCGGAGGTGGAGAGGGGCCAGGTGGTGCCCGGGGTTCGCTCGGGTTCGAGGACGCGGCCGAGGAGGAAGCGAAACTTGGGGTAATAGAAGCTCCCCCAGACGGGGGTGCCGCGCACGAAGTGGATGCTGCCGGTGGTGGTGTCGAGGGCCGCGGGGATGTGGAAGAAGGCGAAGCGGATCTTCGGTGAAGCCTCGCAGAGGGCCCGGGCCTCCGGGGTGACGGTCCGGGCGATGTAGCCGGCGAGCACGGCGGTCCCCTTCTGCAACCCGCCGGGGAGGAGCGACGGCGCGAGGGCGCTGGCGCGTCGGGCCATGTCTTCTCGGTCGCGCTCGATGGCGGCGCTGTCGAGCGTGTCGATCTCGCGGAGCAGGAAGATGTAGTTGATCCTGGTGAAGAAGCAGTCCCAGTGGAACCTGCGGGTGACCCCCACGAGGTGCTGGGAGGATTCCTCGACGATCGAGAAGCCGAGCTGTTGCAAGGTCTGACGGTGAGCTTCCAGCGGCATGGGTTGCTCCTTGGGTTGGCGCCGGGGGTGGCCATCGCGGTCGGCGGCGGAGGGACATGGTACCTTGACGGGGCGTGGTGGGTGCTCCATCCCGTGGGGGTGCAGTTTTCCATACCCTGCCTTGTGACCCGGCATACCTGCGGTCGCGTGACGGTGACGCCGCTGGAGCACCCGGAGCTGGCGGTCCACGCCGAGTCCGTGGACGACGCGCTGCTGGACCTCTCGCTCGCGCTCGATGATCGGATCCGCCGCGCGCATCCAAGGCACCTGTGGCGCTTTGCAGGCAGCGGGGAGGGGCAGAGCGGCAAGCTCTCCTCGCCGGGGCTCAGGGTCTGGCACGGCACCAGCAGCTCCGCGGTCGATGTCTCGCTGGTCACCTGGCAGCGGCCCGCGCTCCAGCGCATGCGCGAGGTCTACCTGCCGACCCTCGGGCTGCGGTTCTGGCTCCAGGAGCAGGAAGAAGAGGGGCCGGTCCTGGGCCCCGTCCTCAAGGAGACCCTCGAGAAGATGCCGGATACGGAGGTCCTCCGGCTGGCCCTCGGCGGTCGCGCCGAGTTCCAGGTGCTCACCGTCGAGAGCCAGCCCGTGCAGCTCGCCGCCCTCAAGCCGGACGAGCTGCACCTGGATGCGCGCCCCTTCCGCTCCCGGGAAGAGCTGGCCGAGCTGGCCGCCGAGGAGGACGCCCGGCAGCGGCGTCAGCGGGCCCGGGCCGACGAGAAGAAGAGGCAGGAGCGCGCCCGCCGCCAGACCCCCACGCTCAAGCTGCTCGGGGTGCCGCTCCATACCCGCGCCGCCCGCGCCCGGCTGGAGCCGGTCTGGGAGCGAGATGCAGAGGTGGAGCGGTTGCTGGCGCACATCGAGCGGGAGCGGCCCCAGCCCCTGGTGCTGGTGGCGCCGCATGGGTCAGGTAAGACCGCGCTCCTGGAGGCGATGGCGAGGAAGATGGGGGAGCCGGGGGGGAGCCGAGCGAGGCGAACGAGGCCCGTGTTCTTGCTGGATGGCTCCCGGTTGATCGCGGGGACGGGGGGGTTTGGCGAGTGGCAGCGGCAGCTGCAGGAGAGCGTGGAGGAGGCGAGGCGGAGCGGGGCGGTGCTGGTGCTGGGGAGGCTGGTGGATCTGCTGGACGCGGGGAAGAGCGCGCACAGCGACAACAACGCGGCGCAGGTGCTGGCGCCGGTGCTGGCGTCGAGGGAGGTGACGGTGCTGGCGGAGGCGACGCCGGAGGACTGGGCGACGGTGCAGCGTCGGAACGCCTCGTTTGCGGGGGTGTGGGCGCCGTGGCGCGTGGAGGAGCTGGGTCCGGAGGCGGTGCGGCGTGTGCTGAGGCAGGCGGCGTTGCGGCTTGGGGAGCGGCACCGGATCGTGGTGCACGAGGAGGCGGAGGAGGAGGCGCTGGCGCTGTGCCGGCGCTTCTGGCCTTACGGGTCGCTGGTGGGCAACGTGGTCACGTTCCTGCGGCGGCTGGTGGCGGCCCGGAGCCACGAGCGGGCGGAGGCGGTGCGGAGGCTGGACGTGATCGAGTTCTTCTCGGTGGAGGCGGGGATCCCGGCCTCGTTGCTCCGGGACGATGTGCCGCTGGAGCCGGAGGAGGTGCGGTCTTTCCTGGGGGCCCGGGTGATGGCGCAGCCGCACGCGGTGGAGCGCGCGGTGCGGGTGATCACGATGCTGAAGGCGTCGCTGCAGGACCCGCGGAAGCCGGCGGCGGTGCTGCTCTTCGCGGGCCCGACGGGGGTGGGGAAGACCGAGCTGGCGAAGGCGATCGCGGAGCTGGTGTTCGGCCGCAAGGAGCGGATGATCCGGGTGGACATGGGGGAATACCTGGGCCCGGACGCGCTCACGCGGCTGCTGGGGGACGGGGACGGGGACGGGCTGCTGCCGGCGCAGGTGCGGCGCCAGCCCTTCTGCGTGCTGCTGCTGGACGAGCTGGAGAAGGCGCATCCGGTGGTCTTTGACGCGCTGCTGGGGGTGCTCGGCGAGGGGCGCCTGAGCGACGCGGAGGGGCGCTTCACGGACTTCCGCAACGCGATCATCATCATGACGACCAACCTGGGCGCCGACACGCTGCGGAGCCGGGTGGGCTTCGGGGGCGGGGGCGGCGCGGGGGACGACGAGGCGGTGCGGCAGCATTACCTGGCGGAGGCGCAGCGGTTCTTCCGTCCCGAGTTCTTCAATCGCCTCGATGAGCTGGTGGTCTTTCGCCCCCTGGGGGCGGAGGCGATCCGTGCCATCGTGCGGCGGGAGGTGGACAAGATCCGGGAGCGGGAGGGGCTGCTGCGGCGCGATGTCACGCTGCAGATCGGGGACGGTACGCTGGATCTGCTGGCCAGCGAGGGCCTCGATCCGCGCCTGGGCGCCCGCCCTCTCAAGCGCACCCTGGAGCGCCGCCTCGCGGTCCCCGCGGCGGCCTGGCTCGCGTCGCACCGGCCCTCCGGCCCCACGCGCCTCTCCGTCGACGGGGAGCGCGCCGGGGCTCCGCTCCGCTTCCGGGCCGAGTCCCTGCGGCGCGACGCCGGTGGCTCCCGGGGGCAGGCCGAGAAGCTGCTGGAGGAGGCCGCCGACCTGCGGGCCCTCTTCTCCCGGTGGGATCGCTCCCCCGCCGCGACCCTCCTGCGATCGCGCCTCGGCGTGCTGCAGCATAGCCTGCGCGCCAAAAATTTCTGGGACGACACCCCCCTCGCCGAGCAGATCTCCCGCGAGGTCAGCGTGCTCCAGGCGCTCGTCGACCCCCTCGCGGAGCTGCGGCGCGGCGCCGAGGCCGCCGAGGACCTCGCCGTCGAGGCCTGGTTTGACCGGCGCTCCGATGTCGTCGAGACGCTCCAGGGCGAGCTGGACGCCATGCGCGAGCGCTTCCAGCAGTTCCCGCGGCGTATCTACCTGGCCAGCCACCCGCGCCGCACCGCCGCCATGCTTTACCTCGCGGGCCCTCGCTCCGTGAACAGCGAGCTCGACGCCCTGCTGCGCGTGTACCTGCGCTGGGCCGCCTCGCAGCAGCTCACCACCGCCCTCCACCTCGCCGAGCCGATCCCTGATCTGCCCCCGAATTCCAAGGAGAGCGACCCGGACAAGCTCTTCCGCTGGCGCGTGGGCACCGACCTCGTCGGGACCGCCCCCGCGGCGGTCGCCCTCGAGGTCCGCGGCGGCCCGGAGGTCCAGTTCCTCCAGATCGAGGAGGGCACGCACCGCTTCGGCTCTGGCCCCGACTCGATCCTGCATGCCCGCTTCTTCCCCTTCGACGAGGGGGCTCGCGCCAGAACGTTGGACCTCAAAATAATCATGCCATTGCTGCAGAGTACACCGGAGATCCGGAGGTACAGCCGGAGCAAGCAGTCCATGAAGGATCTGCGGCTGGAGGAGGACATCGAGATGGACCTGGGTACCTTTGATCTCGGCGTGTTCCACGAGCGATGGATCGAGCGGAGCTGCCTGGAGCAAGAGGAGCTGTCATGGAGCTGACGCTTCCGATGGTGGTGGTGCAGCACGGGCGGCGCCTGGTGGAGGCGTGGCTGCCGGGCTTCCCGTCGATCAGCGCGACGGGGCCCTCGCTGGCGGAGATCCGGGACGACCTGGCGCTGGCGGTGATGGAGCGTTTTTACCGGGACGACGTGCAGCGGCTCGGGGAGTACCAGATCGCGCCGGCGGCCCGTGTGGAGCACGTGCTGGTGGAGCAGTCGATCCACGATCCGGAGCGGAAGCAGCGGTGGGAGGTGCGAGGCCGGGTGGGGGTGCTGGTGGAGCGGTGGCCGGGCGCGGGGTTTTTGGTGGTGACGCCGACGCGGCTGCCGATCCCGAGGTTCGCGGTGCTGAACGAGGACCACCTGGAGGCCTCGGTGATCGCCCGGGTGGCGCGCTGGTGCCGGGAGACGGATCAGCGGACGCTGGATCCCTGGCACTGCCGGCGCCGGGAGCGGCTGGAGCTGCTGGAGGTGGACGCGATCGCGCCGACGATCCTGCCGCACACGCACCCGGGGGCGCGGAAGCTGATGGCGCGGAAGAAGAGCGAGGAGCCGGCGAAGGGGGAGCCGCAGGAGCCGGACGAGGAGGACCCGGACGCGCCGGCCCCGGAGCCGCCGACGGCGCAGCAGGCAGAGGAGAAGCGCCGCATCGCCCGGTTGACGGCGCAGGTGCTCCGGCAGGTGGGCCGCAACCTGTCGCACGGGGCCGAGGACGGGAACCTGGGGCGCGCCTTTGGCCGGGACGGGCTGGTCGATGGGCTGGTGAACGACCTGGCCACCCGGGAAGGGGCGGCGGTGGTGCTGGTGGGGCCGCCGGGGGTCGGCAAGAGCGCGATCGTCGAGGAGTTCTGCCGCCGGCTGCTCGGCCACAACCGCAAGCACGGCCTGCGCCGGGACGTCTGGCGGGTGGACGGGAACCGGTTCATCTCCGGCATGATGTACGTGGGGCAGTGGGAGGCCCGCGCCCGGGAGCTGATCGAGGAGCTGGAGGAGACCGGGGACATCCTCTTCCTCGACGACCTGGCCTCGATGGTGCAGGCCGGCCGCACCGGCAAGGGCGACACCAACGTGGCGCAATTCCTGGGCCCGGCGATCGCCCGGGGCACCCTCACCGTCGTCGCCGAGAGCACGCCGGAGCGCCTGGCCTGGGCCCGGCAGGAAGAGCCGGGGTTTGTCCAGCTCTTCCGGGCCTTGCCGGTGCCGTCGATGAGCATGCGGGCGTCGCTTCCGGTGCTGATCGGCGCGGTGCGGGGGCTGGAGGGGGAGAGCGACGGGCTGCGGGCGCCGCAGCGCATGACCCCCTCGGCCCTGGAGTCCACGCTGCGCCTCACCCAGCGTTTCCTGCCCAACGAGGCCTTCCCGGGGAAGGCGGTGCGGCTGCTCCGGGCCACGCTCGACCGGGTGGTGGACCCGTCGCCAGCCCGGGGCGGCGGCCTGGAGCGCCGCTACGGCCCGGCCGAGGTCCACGCCACGCTCCAGCAGCGCACGGGCCTCCCGGATTTCGTCCTCGACCCGGCGCAGGCCCTCCCCCGGGACGAGATCGCCGCGCGCTTTCGCCGCCTCATCGCCGGCCAGGACGAGGCCGTCGACGCCATGACGGACCTGGTGCTCGCCCTCCAGCAGGGCCTCTGTGATCCGGACAAACCCCTGGGCACGTTCCTGTTCGTGGGGCCCACCGGCGTGGGCAAGACCGAGAGCGCCCGGGCCCTGGCTCGCACCCTCTTCGGCTCGCCGGAGCGCCTGGTGCGCTTTGACATGAGCGAGTTCACCGCGGCCTCCTCGGTCACGCGCCTGCTCGGTGAACCCGCCGCCCCCGACGGCGAGCTGACCTCGGCGCTGCGGGTGCAGCCCTTCTGCGTCGTCCTCTTCGACGAGATCGAGAAGGCGCACCCGCGGGTCTTCGATGCGCTGCTCCAGCTCCTCGGCGAGGGGCGCCTGAGCGACGCCGCGGGCCGCCTCGCCGACGCGCGGCAGGCGGTGCTCATCATGACCTCCAACCTGGGGGTCAAGGAGGCCGCCTCCCAGGTCGGCTTCGCTGCCAGCGTGGACGGGGCCCGGACCCACTACATCTCCTCGGCGCAGCGCTTCTTCCGGCCCGAGTTCTTCAACCGCATCGACCGCCTGGTCCCCTTCCGCTCCCTCGACCCGGAGGCGCTGCGCCACGTGGTCGAGCAGCAGCTCGCCGAGCTCCTCGGTCGCCGCGGGATCGCCCGGGCCAACCTCCTCGTCGAGGTCGAGCCGGCGATGCTCGACGCCCTCGTCACCCGGGCGTACGACCCCCGCTTCGGCGCTCGCCCCCTCAAGCGCGAGATGGAGCGCCGCCTCACGGTCCCCCTCGCCCACCACCTCGTCCGGCGCCGCGACCAGGACCTCGCCCTGATCATGCTCCAGCGCCTCGGCGACACCATGGCCCTCCGGGTGCGCACCCTCCGCGAGCGCACCCTCCCGGCCGCCGTGCCCCCGGTCCCGGACACCACCCAGGCCTGCCTCGCCGCCTTCGACGAGCTCAACGACGAGGTCGAGCGCTTCCAGGAAGAGCTGCTCCCGCTCCTGCAGCGCCCCTCCGGCGATGAGGCCCTCGACCGCGCCCGCGGCGGCCTCCTCGACGCCTTCCGCGCCCTCCGGGGCCTGATCCAGGAGGCCGAGGCGGACCCGATCCTGACCGAGGAATTCATCGAGGAGGAAGACGACCCGGTCACCAAGGTCCGCCTGATGGAGCGCACCCCCTCCAACCCGCGCCGCCGCTTCCGCAGCGGCCTCCGGCCCAGACCCGGCTACACGCTGGTGCGCACCCACTCCACCCCCGGCCTGACCATCCACCGCGCCCAGACCCTCCTGGTCCCCCTCCTCGATCGCTGCGAGCTCCTCGCCGCTCAGGCCCGCTCTGCGGCCTCCCTCGAACGATGGACCGTCCTCATCGAACCCGCGCCCGGCCTGCCCGCCGACGACCTCCGCCTCGATGAGCTGGCACGCTCCCTCGCCTCGGTGCTCCCCACCCTCCGCCACGAGGTCGAGCAAGGCCACGCCTGGGCCCCCCTCCCCGAGCGCTCCTCCGCCCCGCCCACCCAGCGCCGTCGCCTCCTCCTCGAAGGCTTCGCCCTGGGCTCCATCCTCGCCTCCTTCAGCGGCTTCGCCGTCGCCTCCGGTCACCTCAGCAAGAACCTCCTCCTCCGGGTCCACACCCTCCCGGGATCCGGGGAGGCCGTCGACGCCCTCGACCTGGCGCGCAAGGAGGCCCTCCAGCGCCGTTCCCGCGGGGAAGATGCTCCCCTCCCGGACGTCCCCGACCGGGTCGCCTTCCGCCACACGCAAAGCTGGGTCCACTGCCTCTCCGGCCTGCCCGTGAGCCCCGAAGATGGCTCCGCGCGCCACCGCGACCTGCTCGCCGCCACCCTCCGCCTTCAGCGCCTCGGGGAGTCTTTAGTTACCCATGGACAAAAAATTTCATATCTTCGTGCGCAGGCACGGCCTCGGGGCGACGGTCTCGGTGGTGGGTCGCCCGGAGCTGAGCGCGTTTGGCCCGGACGTGGGGAGCGCGCGGGCGGATCTGGCGCGGGCGCTGGAGGGGCTCCTGGAGCAGGACCACGGGGATCTGAGGGGGATGACGGGGCACTGGCCGAGGATGGAGCTGAGGCGGGTGGACGTGACGGTGCGGGCGCGCCAGCAGCGGCGGTTCATCCAGGTGCCGATGCGCTTCTCGGTGCTGGTGAAGCCGGTGGGGAGCAAGGCGCCGCCGAGGGGGGAGCCGCTGACGGGGGCGGTGGAGGTGCTGCTGCCGAGGCTGGGGATGCGGCAGGTGATCGACGATGTGAGCGAGCTGGAGGTGTGGGTGGAGGAGTACGTGCGCCACGAGTTTTACCTGGCGCCGCTGGAGCGGCTGAGGGAGGCGGCGTACGAGGGGGTGGAGTCGCTGGAGACGATGACGGTGGGGTGGCGTGGCCAGCGGGAGCCCGCGGCGGAAGAGAAGGAGAAGGGGGCGGCGGGGGGCGACCCGCGGGACCTGCGGAGCCGCTTTCCGCCGCTGCCGGACGGGCTGGACGAGGCGTCCCGGGCGCTGCACCTGGAGGCCTCCATCGGGCTGCTGGACCGGGCGTTCCAGCGGGACCGGGAGCTGAACATGCTGGCGGAGCTGGTGTCCGGGTCGAGGCGCGCGGGCGTGCTGCTGCTGGGGCCGAGCGGCGCCGGCAAGAGCGCGCTGGTGCAGGAGCTGGCGGCGCGGGCTTCGGACGAGAAGAGCCCGCTCCACGGCCTCGAGATCTACTCGACCTCGGGGGCGCGGATCGTGGCCGGGATGCAGTACCTGGGGCAGTGGCAGGCGAGGCTGGAGCGGATGATCCGGTCGCTGCGCATGCGGCGCGCGGTGCTGCACATCGAGAACCTGACCGAGTTTCTGTCGAGCTTCCCCGGCAACTCGGGGCTGGACGGGGCGGGCTACCTGGGGCCCGCGATCGCCGCGGGGGAGCTGGCGGTGATCCTGGAGGCCAGCGCGGAGGACGCGGCGCGAGCGGAGCGGACCCACGCGTCGTTCCTGCAGGCGCTGCGGCCGCTGCCCCTCGCCCCCCTCGATCGCGGGGGGGCCTGGCTCGCGCTGCGGTCGGCGGCGCAGCAGGTGGGCCGCGGCCTGTCGCTGCGCTTCGAGGAGCCGGCGCTCCGCACCGCGATGGACATCACCGAGCGCTTCTTCCCGCGGGCGCCGCTGCCTGGGTCGGCGGTCTCGCTGCTGCGCGCCGCGGGGCAGGAGGGGGTGGTCGGAGGGAGCGTGGGGCCGGAGGCGATCCTGGACGCCTTCGCCCGCCGCACCGGCTTCCCCCGGAGCCTGGTCGACCCCCAGGCGCGCATGGACCCGGAGGACGTGCTGGCCGCGCTGCGGCGCCGGGTCGTCGGCCAGGACGACGCCCTGGCGCTGCTGCGAGACCTGGTGCTCACGCTGAAGACCGCGCTGGCGGACCCGCGGAAGCCCCTGGGCAGCTTCCTCTTGCTGGGCCCGACCGGCGTGGGCAAGACCGAGAGCGCGCTGGCGCTCACCGAGTTCCTCTTTGGCGACGAGAAGCGCATGGTCCGCATCGACATGAGTGAGTACGCGGCCCCCGGGAGCGCGGCGCGGCTTCTGGGGCTCTACGGGGCCGAGGGCGTGCTCACCCGGCGCGTCCGCGAGCAGCCCTTCGGCGTCGTGCTGCTGGACGAGATCGAGAAGGCGGACGGCAGCGTCCACGACCTGCTGCTGCAGCTCCTCGACGAGGGGCGCCTGACCGACGTGACCGGGCGCGCGGTCGACTTCACCAACACCGTCGTCGTCATGACCTCGAACCTCGGCGCGGAGACCGCGGGCAAGCAGCTGGGGTTTGGCGAGCAGGCGGTGGCCTCCCTCGACGTGCACTACCGGTCCGCAGCGGCCCGGTTCTTCCGGCCCGAGCTCCTCAACCGCATCGATCACCTGGTCCCCTACCGCCCCCTCGACCGGCCGAGCGTGCGCCTCATCGTCCAGCGGATGCTGGACCTGGCCCTGGGCCGCGAGGGCATCGCGCGCCGGGGCGTCGCGATCCGCTACGAGCCCCCGCTGCTCGACCTCCTCGCCGACATCGGCATGGACCCCCGCTACGGCGCCCGCCCCCTCAAGCGCGCCATCGAGCAGCGCGTCGTCGCCCCCCTCGCCTGGCGCCTCGCCTCCGCCGGCGAGCGCCCCCCCTCCGCCATCCACCTGGACGTCGCCCGCGGCGAGGTCTCCCTGCGGGAAACCCCCGCCTTACCGCCGGCCCCCGCGCCGGCGCCGCAGCCCCCCCAGCGCCAGCAGCGCCAGCGGCCACCACCCTCGCCCCCCGGGGGAGACCCCGCAGCCCCCCTCGTCGCCGCCCTCGTCCCCGGGGATCAACACCCCCTTCTTCCCCGCCGCCCCGCTCTCTCCGCCCCCGCCCCCGGCCCCCGCCCCGCCCGTACCGCCGCCTCCGGCCTTGCCCCCGGAGCCTCCGGAACCTCCGGATAGTGCCCCGCCGGCCCCCGCCCCGCCGGCGCCGGCCCCTGCCCCTGCGCTCCCGGCCTCCCCCGCCTGTCCGGAAGTTCCGGATACCCCCGCCTGCCCGGAAGTTCCAGGCTCTCCGGCGGCGCCGCCCGCCGGATCCGCCCCGCCGGCCCCGGCGCCCGGGTCGGAGCCGTCCCCCGGGGTCTCCTCGGAGCAGCCCGCGAAGCCATCGACGACGACGCACTCGCGGCCCTGGGCGGCGCAGTCCACGGCCTCGCCGAGGGTGCCGTTGTAGCAGCGGGCGGCGACGCCGTTGATGCAGAGGCGGACGTCGCCCTCCGGGGGGCAGCCGTTGTTGGCCTCGCAGTGGGGGGCCGGGTGGACGGAGCACTTGGTGCCGGCGGGGCAGGGGTCGAGCTTGGCGACGACGCCCTTGTCGTCGCAGTGCATGATGCTCCCGTCGAGGAAGCAGCCGTCGTGGGCGACGGGCTGCTCGTTGGGGGCGGCGCAGAAGTACGAGGCGCAGTGGGCGGTGCCGCCGGCGAGGGAGCAGTAGGCCGCGTAGGCGCTGCAGTCGCCGACGTCGGTGGGGAGCCCGTCCTTGCAGGTGGTGATCTTGTCCTGGTCGAGGCAGGCGGCGACGGTGCCCTGGGCGGGGCACTGGGTGTAGACGCAGCGCACGCCGAGGGCGTCCTCGGTGCAGGTGGCCCCGTAGGCGGCGCAGTCCCCCACCTGGCAGTTGGCCCCGTGGATCTTGGTCCCCTCGCAGTGGGCCTCGCAGCTCGAGGTCACGTCCTTGGAGCGGATGGCGTGGTAGAGGTACTTGCCCACCCGCACCCGGTCCCCCACGATCTCGACGAGCTGGAAGGTCTCGTTGGCCGGCTTGCCGCAGCCGCTCTCCTGGATGAGCCGGGCCTTGTTGGGCGCGACCCAGCCGCCAAAAAGGATGATGTGGTGGTGGAACTTGTCGCCGTACTGCCCCCGCTCGTTGAGCGCGTCGCCCGGCTGCAGGTCGTGGGGGTCAATCTTGAACGATACAGAGCTTCCATATGGGGCGAAGCCGAGGGTGCTGGGGCCCGGCGGGGGCAGGCCCCAGGCCCAGGCGACGAGGCCCGAGCAGTCGGAGCGGTACGGGTCCCAGAGGGGGTTATCGTCGCGGTTGCAGGTGTACTTGCAGACGGGGTCGTAGGCGTTGTTGGGCGCGACGCAGTAGAGGAGCTCGGCGTCGACCCACTCCATGGCGCGGGCGACCATCTCGCCCCCGGTGAGGGCGTCGGCGCGCCCCGGGGCCAGCACCGATGCCCCCGCGACCAACCACGCCAGCCACCTCGATTCACCACGGCCCATGCCCACACCTCCGCTTCAAGGGAGGGAGGATATCGACCCCTCGCGGCGGTGGGTACCGATTCGTGCTCAGCGGGGGACCAGGGCCCAGGAGAAGCGGCGGTAGCCCTGGGTGCCCAGCAGCAGGTCGAGGGCCTCGGGGGCCTTCTTGTCGCCGGAGAAGTAAAAATTGGGCTCGTGGATCTGCTGCCCCGGCATCTCGTGGAGGAGGTACAGCTCGGAGAGCAGGTGCGGGGCCTTGCTGTCCGCGAGCCGGAGCACCGCGTCGTCCACCACCGCGAGGGCCACGTCGGCGGCCACCGGCTTGCCGCTGGCGGAGGTGGTCTTGACCGTGAGGGTGACCTTGTCTCGCGGGGTGTACTCCTTGCGATCCGCGGTCACCTGGACCTTCATCTCCTGCCCCAGGCCCCGGTAGACGAGGCGCTCGGCCAGGGGGCGCTTCTCGCCGTCGAAGAGGGTGACCCGGACCGCCCCCACCGCGTCCTCGGGGAGCGCCAGGTCGAGGGTGGACGGCGCGCCGGCGGCGGCGTCCAGGGGCGCGGACGCCAGCAGCTTCTCCCGCAGGGTGGCGGCCACCACGCCCTTGCTCGCCTCGCTGCAGAGCACCACCACCCGGAGTGACCCCCGGGGCGCCGCCGGGTCCCCCTCCGAGCGCAGCACGCAGCCGGCGGGGCGCGCCGCGGGCAGCGGGGCCTCGGGGGCGTTCGGGTGGCGGAGCTTGACCACGTAGCGGCCCCCCGCCTTCGGGGTCAGGGCGAAGCGCGCCATCCCGGCGTGGACCGTGGAGAAGGTCGCGACCACCTCGTTCTTCTCGTTGAGCACCTGGCCTGCGCCGTCCACCGGCTTCCCCTGCTCGTCCCGCGCCATCACGTAGACCCGCGACGGCAGCCCCACCACCAGGTCCCCCCCCTCCGGCAACGCGCTCACCTCCACCCGCGTCAGCGCCACCGGCACCCGGCGCTGCAGCGTCTCCACGATGCCCCCGGCGTCCGCGTTCAGCGTCAGCAGCAGGTTGCTCTGGCGCATGTTCGGCGGCACCTGGAACCGCACCACCCCGTCGCCCCGGGCGTCGATGGGCACCACCAGCGTCCCGATCTGCACCTCCCCGATGTTGATGCGCGCCGTCACCCGGGCGCCGGTCAGCGGCTCCCCTGTGGCCTTCTCCACGTGGACCAGCGCCGTCACCGTGTCCCCCGGCGCGTAGGAGGTGCGGGTGAACTCCACGGTCTTCTTCAGCCGGGGCACCTCGTAGGTCGAGATCTGCAGCGGGTGGTCGTGCTGACCTCCGAGGTCGCTCTTTACCCTGAGGGTGTAGGACCCCCCCGGGAGCGAGGGCGGGAGGGTGAAATCGTTGGTGGTCAAACCTCCGCGGGCGAGGATGCGCTTCTCGGCGACCTTGCCGCCGCGCGGGTCGAGGAGCTGGGCGGTGACGCCGTGCTCCCCGGAGGTTCCGGACAGATCACGGACCGCGACCTCCCAGGCGCGGAACCAGACGGCCTCGCCGGGGCGGTAGAGGGGCTTGTCGGTGGTGACGTGGAAGACCCGCCCGCGGGAGGAGTTGAGCTGGTTCTCGACGGCGGCGGCGACGGCGCGCTGGCGGTCGGCGGCGTCGGGGGTCTGGGCGAGGAGGGCCTGGGGGGCGGAGCAGAGGGCGGCGAGGAGCAGGGAGGAGGTTCGCAGGAGCCTGGACATGGTGGGCCTCATGGTCAACGGGACACGGTGAAGGCGAGGGGCTCCGCGACGCTGCGGTGCTCGTCGGTGTAGTAGAGGTAAGCCTGGCTGGCGGGGCCGGTGAACTTGCCAGGCACCGAGGCGATGAGCTGCAGCGGGACGGTGAGCTTGGCCCGGGGGGCCATGCCGCGGAAGTAGAGGATGACCTCCCGCTCGCGGGTCTCGTAGAAGTCGATCACCTTGCGCTCCCGCAGCTCGTCCAGCTGCCAGGTCTGGTAGGTCAACCCGCCCGGGATCCCGACGCGCGCCAGCACCATGGGCAGGGGGGTTGCGTTCTTGTTGGTGAGGGTGGCGGTGAGCTTGACGGGCTCGCCGACCCGGGCGGACGTGGGGCCCTCGACGGCGAGGTTGACCCGGGCCTGGGGGCTCGCCTCCGGGCGCGCGGTCCGGTACTGTATAGATATCCCATACTGGACCCCGTCCGGGCCCTCGACTTCGAGGGTGTTTTTCCCTGTTTTCAGGGATTTTTCCAGGCCGTCGAGGGTGGGGGAGGGGGTGTTGATGGGCAGGGAGAGGGGGGAGCCGTTGACGCGGAGGGTGACGGTGCCCTCGGGGGGGCCTCCCTGGGGCGCGCGGGCGAGGGCCTTGAGGGCGAGGACGGTGGCCTGGGTGGAGCCGAAGCCGCCGCCGCCGCTGCGCTGGGAGGCGAGCCAGTCGAGGGCGCGGGCGGCCGGGAGCGCCTGCGCGGGGGAGCGGAGGAGGGCGAGGGCCGCGAGGGCGGTGGTCTCGATGAGGAGGGCGGAGCCGCCGGAGCGGGTGATGGTCTCGCGAGCGCCGGGGAAGTGGCCGTCCTTGCTCTGGAGGGCGGCGAGCTTGCGGAGGGCCTCGGCGGTCTCGGGCGAGCGCTCGTCGACCAGGGCGAGGGTGTCGGCGGCGAGGGCGAGCAGGTACGGGTCGCTGGTGGTCTGGGCGAGCTTGCGGGTGGCGGCGAGCTCGGCCTCGAAGCCCCTGGACTCGCCGGCCTCGGCGAGGGCGTGGGTGATGTAGACGTCGGTGGTCTCGGGGGCGGCGCGGCCGAAGGTGTCGAGGGCGCGGCTGTTGCGCAGGTACCCTCCCTTGCCGTCCCGGCGGGTCTTGAGCCACTCGACGGTGCGCTGGATCATGGTGCGGTCCACGTCGGGGAAGACCTTGTGCATGTCGGTGAACTGGACGACTCCGTAGGCAGAGAGGGCCTCGTGGCCGGGGTCCGCGCCGAACCACTCGAAGCCCTTGCTCCTGGTCTCGAAGCCCACGAGGCGCTTGTACCCACGCGACAGGAGAGCGGTCGCCCTGGACAGGATCGCCGGGTCCGGCTGGGGCTGGGTGGCCAGGTACGAGAGCACCATGACGTTGGGGTAATTGCTGCTGGAAGTCTGCTCGAAGCAGCCCCCGGGCTCGCGCAGCATGGCCTCCGTGCCCTTGAGCAGCGAGGTGGCGGGGGAGGGGTAGACCTGGAGCGAGGCGCGGAGGCTCCCCGCGAGGTGCTCGGGCACGGTGATCTCGTGGCGGCTCGCCCCGCGGAGCTTGCCGGCGGCGGACTGGTGCCCCGCGAAGCCCTGGGGGACGATGCGCACGGTGCGGGCGAGAGCGTCCCGGAGGCTGCCGCTCTCGATGGCCAGATCGACGCTCCCCTCCTTCTCGTCGTTGCCCTGACCCACGACGCGCAGGGGCGCAAACAGCGTGCGGGACTCGCCCCCGCGCAGCTCGATCTCGCCCGGAGGGATCGGCCCCGCCACGGCGAATCCCGCGCCAAATTTCCCGGTGAACGCGCCCTTGCGGGGTCGATTGGTGGCGTTGGTCAGGGTGATCGGCAGCTCGATGGTGTCCCCCGCGGAGACCTCCAGCGGCAAGCGCGCCGCGAGGGCGACCGGCAGCCTGGACGCCAGCACCGCGTCCCCCCGGCCGGCCTGGCCGCCCCCCAGCCCCTCCGCCGACGCCCGGAAGGTCGTGACACCATCCGACAGGAAGAACTGCACCTGGGCCTCCCCGCCTTCGCCGGTCTTCACCGAGGGGTTCCAGAAGACGGTCTCGCGGAAGTCCGTGCGAGGCCCGTCGTAAGGCTGCTCGTAGCGCGGTACGGGGAACTCCCGGACCGGGGCCCAGGTCATCTCCAGCGGGGCCCCCGCCAGCGCCGGGGCTCCCGCGGTGAGGGGCGCCGCGGGGGCGGGCGCCGCGGGCTCCAGCGGCGCCGCGGCGGGGGCGTCCGCCGCGGGCGGTGGCGGCGGCTCCGGCGCGGCGGCCGGGGCGGCCTCCATCGCCATGGCCCCGCGAGGGGCCGGCGCCATGGCGGAGCGGGGCCCCGCCGCGCAGGCGCAGAGCCCCAGGATCAGCGAGGAAAAAGAGGCGTGTCGCAGCCAGGAGCGGCCGTGGGTGATTTGCATGGCTTGGTCCCTCTTCAACGGAGCCCCCCGGGGCCCCCTTACAGAGGCGAGACCGGGGTTCCCCGCTTGTCCAGAGAAAAACGAGAAAAAGAGCGGTCAGAGCGGCGCAGATACTTTGCCTGGCCCGGTTCGGTGGGCTTCTGGTTCGGGCGGTGGGCTTGTAGGCTAGGCGCCTCCCGAAACTCCACCATGCCTACCGAGTCCAAGGCGCCGCGGGCGCTGTCCGTCGAGAAGCTGGGCACCCTCCTGGAGACCAAGCTGGAGGATGAGCTGCTTGTGCTGTCGTCCATGATCCAGGCGATGAGCAAGGAGGAGCTGCCCGCAGAGCTGTGGGGCAAGCTGCACGAGGCCGCGCTGCGCGATGATCACCTGCTGGAGCTCGCGGCGGCCTACGAGGAGCTGTGCAACCCGCGCATGCTGCGGCGCCTGTCCGCGGCGCAGCAGGGAGAAATTCTCTTTCATGCGGCGGAGTTCCAGCACCGCACGCTGGAGGATCCGGACGGGGCCCGGGCCTTCCTGGAGCGCGCCGTGGCCGTGGACCCGGCCAACTCGGCGGCCTTCGATCTCCTGGAGAACCTGCTGATCGAGGCGGGAGACGGGGCCCGGCTCTGCGAGCTCTACGTCAACCTCGCCGGCCACCAGGCCGAGCGCGCCGAGCAGATCCGGCTGCTGCGCCGCGCCGCCGAGCTCGCCGAGGTCTTCGGCGAGGAGGCGCCCCGGCTCATCGCCATCCACGAGCGGCTGCTCAAGGTCGAGCCCTCCGATCCGGAGGCGCGCCGCGCCCTGGAGGCCCTCTACCGCGGGGCCCGGCGGTGGGCCGAGCTGGTGAAGCTGCTGGAGCAGGCGATCCCGAAGAAGGGCGAGGGGGAAGGGGATCCGGCGGCGGAGGGGCCGCTCCGGGCCAGGTTGATCGCCCTCTACCTCGACGAGCTGCAGCAGCCCGAGCGAGCCCTGTGCCACGTCGAGGAATTGCTGCGCGTCGATCCCGGCAGCGAGGCCGCCCGGGACGGCGCCCGCAAGCTCCTCTCCCACAAGCTGCTCGGCGCCCGCGCCGCCCTCGCCCTCGAAAACGCCCTCGATCGCTCCGGCGAGCTGGCCGAGCAGATCCTGCTGCTCCCTGCCCTGATCGAGGCCACCCGGGGCACCCAGCGCAACGACGCCCAGCGGCGCCTCGCCCTCGCGCTCCTCCGCGCCGGTCGCGACGAAGAGGCCCTTCCGGCCCTGGAGAAATCGATCTTCACCGACGCCAGCGCCGAGGATCTGCGCCAGGCGCTCCGCCTCGTCGGGGCCCGCCTCGGGCGCCTCCCGGACGTGGCCCGCACGCTGCTCCGCTGCGCCAGCACCGCCCGGGCCCCGGAGCTGCGTCAGCAGCTCAACCTCGAGGCCGCCGAGATCCTCCTGGAGGCCGGGGAGCCGAGAAAGTCCATCCCCCCTCTCCAGATCGCCGCGGAGGCCGAGGCCCCCGAGATCAGGATCGCCGCCCTGCGCCTCCTGCCCCGCGTCGTCGAGGAGCCCGCCGCCCTCGTCGCCTCCCTCGAACAGCTCATCGCTCACGAGCCCTCCGAGGAGGCGCGCCTCGACGCCTCCGTCCAGCTCGCCCAGCTCCTCGACGCCCAGGGCCAGCTTCCCGACGCGATCGCCGCCTGGCGCCGCCTCCTCCCCGGCCCCCGCCGCGAGCAGGCCGAGGCCGCCCTCCTCGACCTCTACGAGCGCTCCCTCGACCTTCGCTCCCTCGTCGCGCTCCTCGAAGAGCGGTCCCTCCGCTCCGACGACGACCTCGCCCGCGCCTCCCTCGAACGCGCCGCCTCCCTCCGCGAGACCCGCCTCGACGACGGCGAGGGCGCCCTCGCCTCCTGGAACCAGCTCGCCCGGCGCTTCGGATCCTCCCCCGCCATCCTCCGTCGTCGCAGGGATCTTCTCGATAAACTCGGCCGCCACGCCGAGCTCGTCGCCGAGCTCGTCGCCGAGAGCGGCTCCGGCTCCCCCGAGGCCCGCGGTGAGCTCTGGGGCATCGTCGCCCAGCTCCGCCTCGATCGCCTCGCGGACACCGAGGGCGCCCTCGCGGCCTGCTCCTCCGCCCTCGCCCTCGTCCCCGCCGAACCTCGCGCCTCCGCCGTCGCCCAGTCCCTCCTCGGTCGCCCCGCCTCCAGGCTCCACGCCGCCGCCGCCCTCGAACCCATCTTCCGCGACCAGGCCGACTTCTGGGGCCTCGTCCAGGTCCTCGAGATCATCGGTATGGAAGATCCGGATAGCCGGCGCCGCCTCCTCGCCCTCGGCGAGGCGGTCGAGCTGGTGGCCAGCGACGATCCCCCACGCGCCCTGCGCCTCGCCCGCGAGGGGCTGGCGCTGGCGATCAGGGTCGAGATTGACACCGTTCCGGACTGGCTGGTTCGCCTGGAGCTGCTCTCCGGGGCTGCGGAGGGGCCCGGGGCCCACGCGGCGATGCTGCTGGAGGCGCTGGGGGCTCGCCCGCTGGACCACCCGGCGCTCCAGGACCTGGCCCGCCGGGCGGTGGCCTCGCTGCTGGAGGCGGGGCGCCCGGCCGAGGGCCTGGCGTTGCTGGGGCGGATCCTGGAGGTGGAGCCTGCCCGCCTGGACCTCCTGCCGTCGCTGGACCGGCTGCTCCAGGGGCGAGGGGAGGGGGCCGCGCGCGTCGCGCTCTGGCGGGAGGCGCTGCGCCACGAGCGGCGCCCGGAGGGGCGAGCCGACGCGCTGCGCACGCTGGCCGGGCTGTGCAAGCTCCAGGGGGAGCTGCGCGACGCGGTGGCCGCTCTGGAGGAGCTCCTCGGGCTTGTCCCGGGCGACCTGGATGCATGGAAACAGCTCCTTGAGGCGCTCCGGCAGGTGGGCCCGCCGGGGGCCCTGGCGCGAGCGCTCCAGCAGGCCATCCCGCTGGTCGAGCCGGGCCAGCGCCGCGCCCTGCGCGAGGAGCTGGCCCCCTTGCTCGCCAGCCAGGGGGAGCCCACCCCGGCCATCGCGCTGCTGCACGAGCTGATCCAGGAGGCGCCGCTGCCACCGGCGCTGCTGTCCCTGGCCCACCGCCTGGCCTCTGGCGCCGACGAACCGCTCTTTTTGCGCCGCATCCTGGAGGCACGGGTCGCCGCGGCTCGCGACCCCGACGAGCGGGCCGGCGCCCTGGAGGCGCTGGGCGATCAGCTCGGCGGGGCCGAGGGGGCCGCGCTGTGGATCCAGGCAGGCTCCCTGCTTCAAGCGAAGGGCGATCCCAGGGCCCGGGCGCTCTTCCTGAGAGCGGTCGAGGCCAGCGAGGATCCGCGGGGGATCGACGCGCTGCTGGCCCTCGCCCGGGCGGCCCGATCCCCCGACGAAGAGGCCCGGTGGCTGCTGCGCCGGTGGCCTCTCTGCGACTCCGCGGAGGCGGAGGTCGAGCTGCTGCTCACGCTCCTGCCCCTCGGCTCGTCCGCCGAGCATGTGGCCAGCGTGGAGCGCGTGCGAGGGGGAGCCCGCTTTGCCTGGTCCCCGGCGCAGCGAGGGCGCGTCCTCGTGGCTTGCATGGCGGCGTACGGCGCCCTCCCCGGCGCCGAGCCCCTGGCCCTGGACATGGCCCGGTCCCTGCTTCAGCTCGATCCGGACCTGGTGCACCTCGATCGATTCGAGGAGCTGCTCGCTCGCTGGCCCGCGGGTCCTCTCCAGGAGGAAGCCCGGCGCTGGGCCTTGCGCTGGCGCGCCGAGCAGGACCCGCAGGACGCCGTCGCCCTCCGGCGCTGGGCCGAGGCGGAGGAGCAAGCCGGGGCCAGCGCCGAGGCGACCGCGCTGTACCGGCGCGTGCTGGCGCTGGATCCCGGGGCCGTTGGCGTTCATGAGCGGCTGGTCGAGCTGCTGCTGCAGGGCCAGGATTTCGCCGCCGCGTCGGCGGCGCTGGGGGCCTGGATGGAGCAGAGCGAAGGCGTCCAGCGCCGCGCGCTTGCGCTGCGTCGGGTCGCGCTCTGCATCGAGCAGACGGGTCAGCCCGAGCTCGCGGTCGAGCTGCTGGAGGCGCTGATCGCAGAGACGCCAGGGGAGGAGGAGGCGCTCCGCTGGGTGGATCGGATCCTGGCGGCCACCCCGTCGCCATCGCTCCGCGAGCGGATCACCGGGCTCCTGGAGCGCTGCCTGCTGGCCGAGCCCGAGCCCGGGGCCGCCCTCGCCTTGCTGGAGCGGCTGCTGCAGTGCGGCGGTAGCCCGGAGCAAAGGCGTGCCTGGCTCCAGGGGGTCCTGTCCCGGCCGATGAGCCCGGAGGACGCGCTGCCGGTGGCGCTCCGCGCCGTGGACGAGGCGCCGCTGGAAGAATCCTTCTGGGATCTGGCGGAGCAGCTGGCGAGGCAGCTGGGCCAGCCAGGCGGCGTGATCGAGGCCTACAAGCGGCACCTCTCCAGCTCGGCCAGCGCCGCGGCCATCGGCCAGCGCGCCATCAATTTTTACGAGGAGTGGTTCGAGGAGCCGGAGGGGGTCATCGCCCTGGTCGAGCGGGTGCTCCTGGCGGACGTCGGGGCCCGCTGGGCCTTTGACCGGCTCAAGGTCTTCTACGGCGCGGATGAGCGCTGGGGCGAGCTTCTCTCCCTGTACGACCGGATGATCACCGCGGCCCGCAACGACACCGATCGCCTGGTCTTCCTGGAAGATGCGGTGGAGATCGCGCGAGATTTTGCCGGCGATGACCCCCGCGCCATCGGGTACCTCGAGCACCTCGTCGCCCTGCGGCCCGACGACGCCCTCGCCGTCGCTTCCCTCGAGCGTCTCTACGAGCGCAACGGCCGCTGGGATGCCCTCATCCCCCTGCTGCGGCGCCAGCTCTCCGCCCTCGATCCGGAGGCCGCCCAGCGCCAGCGCCAGCGCATCGCCGGCCTGCTGCTGGACCCGGTGGGCGACCTCGTGGGGGCCCACGGGATCCTCCAGGAGATGCTGGCCATCTCCCCGGAAGATCCGGATGCGCTGGCGCTCCTGACGCGCCTGCTCGGCTCCTTCCAGCGCCCCGCGTCCCCCCTCGCCCCCGACCTCCTCGCCGCGTACCTCGGGGCCGCGCGGCTCCTGACCCCGAGGTTCCTTGCCCCGGGGCACGAGCGCTCGCTGCTCCTCGTGCTGCAGGTGGAGCTGCTCGCGGCCTCCTCCCCGGAAGAAAACGCGCGCCTCCTGGCACGCATCGTCGAGCTGCAACGAGGCCCCCTGGCGGATCTCCCCGGCGCCTTCGACAGCAGCCTCGAGTGGCTCGCCACGTCCCCTTCCGACCTCGCCATCCTCGCCTCGACCCGCGACCTGGCCTCCCTCACGGCCCAGCTCCCCAGGCTCCTCGGCGCCCTCGACCTGCTCGCCTCCTCCAGGCCTCGCTTCGCGCCTCTCTTGCTCCGCGAGGCCGCGCGCATCGCCGCCTCCCTCGGCCACGATGCCAGCGCCCGCTACATCGCCGCCATCCAGGCCGCTCGCTCCGGCGACGACCCCACCCTCGCCCTCTCTTCCTCGACCGAGCTGGTCGACCTCCTCTCCGCCTCCTCCGGCCGCGAAATCGACCTCTTCGAGGCCCTCGCCACCCTGTTTGAGCTGTCCCCCCAGGCCCAGCAACGCAAGGACATCGCCGCTCGCATGGCGCTCCTCGCCCGGGGGCCCCTCGCCGACCCGGCCCGCCTCGCCCGCGCCTGGAACCTCCTCCTCCCTCTCGCCCCCGATGACCCCGACGCCCTCGCCGGACTGATCGAGGCCTACCAGGCCCTCCAGGACTGGCCCAGCCTGGTCCTCACGCTCCGTCATCGTGCGGGTGGGTTCGTTGAAACCCACGTTGCCCGGGCGGACCTCTGGCGCGCGGTGGAGATCCTGGATGGCCGTATGGATTCTCCACAGGATGCGCTGGGGGTGTGGACAGCGCTGCGGGAGCGCTTCCCGGAGGACGAGCGGATCCTGCCGGCGGGGGCGGAGCTGCTGACGAGGCTCGGGCGCTTCGACGAGCTCGCCGCCCTGCTGCGAGAGCAGCTCGAGCGCACCAGGGCCCCTGCGGAGCGCTCTCGCCGGCTTTGCTGGCTGGGGGACGTGGAGCGAAGCCACCGACGGCTCGACCTCCCGGCGGTGGAGGCGTACGTCGAGGCGCTGCGCTGGGAGCCTGGGTGCAAGGGGGCGGTGGAGGGGCTCGTGGCGCTGACCCGCGAGGGCGGGAGCGCCCGCGCCGAGGCCCTGGCGGCGCTGCTCGCGTACCACGAGAAGATGGGAGATCACCGGGGCATCCTGTCCTTGCTCGAGCTGCGGCTGGAGCTGGCGGCAGAGCAGGACACCCGGGTGTTGATCCTCCTGGAAGGGGCGAGCCTCCAGGAGCACCAGCTGCAGGCCCCCCGGGAGGCCCTCGTGCACCTGCGCCGCGCCCTGACCCTGGCCCCGGCGGACCTCGGCATCGCCCGCGAGGTGCTCCGCGTCGCCGCGAGCGTCGAGGCGCACCGGGAGGGCATCGAGGCGCTCCAGCAGGCGGCCCACCGGCTGCAGCAGGGGGGCGAGGCCCGGGCGCTCTGGTTGCTGTGCGCCAGCGCCCAGCTCGGCAGGGACGATGACGGCGCCGACCGCTCCTACGAGCAAGCCCTGGCCCTGGGGCCTGATGCTGAGACCCTCCAGGCCCTCGTCGCGCTGCGCCGAAGGACCCAGGCGGACGGGCTCGTCGACGCGCTGCTCAGGCTGGCCGAGGCCACCGAGCACGACCCGGCCCTGCTGCTCGAGGCCGGGGAGGTCGCCGCGCAGAACCCCTTCTCCGGCGACCCCGCCGGCGTGGCCTGGCGGATCCTGGCGCAGGCCGCCGTGCCCGGGCGAGGCTGGACGCCCTGGCAGCCCGCGGTGGACTGGGCGGTGGGGGCGTTGACCGAGGGCGCCGAGCAGGAGCCTTCCTCCCAGGCCGACGCCCTCCGTCAGGCGCTGGCCCTGGGCTCCGACGACGCGCGCAAGGTTCGCTGGCTACGCCGCCTCGCGGCCCTCTGCGAGGGGCCGCTGGCGCAGCATGAGGAAGCCATCGACTGCTCCCGGCGCATCCTCGCCCTGCTCCCGGGGGACCAGCCGGCGCTGCGCAGCCTCACCTCCCTGTTCCGTCGCCTGGAGCGCCGTCCCGAGCTGATCGCCGCCCTGCGCTCCCTGGTCGAGGTGACCTCCTCGGCCGAGGAGCGGGGTGACCTGCGGCTGGAGCTGGCCGCCTTGCTCCGCGATACCTCCCAGCTCCCCGCCGCGATCGCCGTGCTCCAGGAGGCGCTCGCCGAGTCCCCCGACCAGGACCGCCTCGCCGCCGCCCTGGCCGCGCTCTACGAGAGCGACCGCCGCTTCCCGGCCTGGGCCTCCCTGCTGGAAGAGCGCGCCGCGCGCCTCGCCCCCTCCCAGCCCGCGGAGGCCGCCGCCTTGTGGGCCCGCGCCGCGCTCCTCGCCGAGGACCCCCTGCAGGACCTCCCACGGGCTGTCATCGACCATCGCCAGGCCGTCTCCCTCGGCCTGACCTCCAGCCTCGATCCTCTCGCCCGGCTGCTCCTCTCCCTCGGGGCTCATGCCGAGGCTGCCGACGTGCTCCAGCAGATCGCCTCCCGCTCCCAGGGGCCCGAGCGCGCTGCCGCCCTCGCTCGCCTCGCCGACGCTCGCTCCGCCGAGGGGCGCCCTGCGGAGGCCCGCCAGGCCCTCGAACAGGCCCTCCTCGACGCCACCGACCCGGCCCCCTTGCAGCGGCGCCTCATGACCCTCTGCCGCGCCGATGGCGACTGGGGACGCCTCGCCGAGCTCCTCGTCCTCGACGCGAGGCGCGAACCCGACCCCAGAACCCGCGCCACACGCCTCCGCGAGGCCGCCGAGATGCTCCTCGAGCACCGGCTCCACTTCCCCTTCGCTGCCGCTCTCCTCCAGGAAGCCTCCGACCTCGTCCCTGAAGACCTCGCCCTCCTCCTCCTCCTCGGCGAGAGCCTCCGCCTCGCTGGCTCCCTCGAACCCTCCTGCCTCGCTCTCCGCAAGCTCATCGAGCTCTACGGCGCCCGGCGCCCCAAGGAGCGCGCCCTCGCCCACTTCCAGCTCGCCCTCTCCCTCCACGACGCCGGCGACGCCGACCTCGCCTTTGCCGAGCTCGATCTCGCCTCCCGCATCGACCCCGCCCACCCCCGCATCCTCTTCCTCCTCGGCCGCTTCGCCATCCAGCGCAACGAGCTGGAGCGCGCCCAGAAAGCCCTCCGCTCCCTCCTCCTTCTCCTCCCCCGCGGTGCTCGCTCCGAGCACGGCGTCTCGCGCGTCGAGGTCCAGCTCTCCCTCGCGGATATCGCTCGAAAACAGGGCGACTCCGCGCGGGCCGATGAGCTGATTGAGTCTACCTTGACCCATGCAAGGGAGCACGAGGACGACTGGGATCAGCTGGACCGCTACCTGCGCGAAGCACGGCTGCTCCCGGCGCTGGCTCGCTCCCTGGAGCTGCGCCTCTCGCTCGCCTCACCCCCGCGGCAAGCGCCCTTGCTCCAGGAGCTGGCCTCGCTCTACCTGCACGACCTAGAGCAGCCCACGGCGAGCTTCGAGCGAGGGCTTCGCGCGCTCCGCCTTCGCCCGGCGGACGGCGACCTGCGGGCCCTGGTCCTTGCGGCAGCGAAGGCATCCGGAGAGCAAGCCTCGCTGCGGGTCGAGCTGGCGAACCTCGCCGGACGCCTCGAGTCCGAGGGGCACAGCGCCGCCGCGGAGGTGTGGTTCGATGCAGCCCAGCTCCTGGAGGACCCGGCCTCGATCCGGCAAGCGCTGGAGCGCGCGGAGCGCTGCGCGACGGGGGCGCTGGCCCCCTCCTGGTTGCCCCGGATCTGGAGCGCCCTCGACGACCTGCTCACCCGCGTCGGCGATCGAGCCCTGCTGCGCGAGGCGCTCCTGCGGCGCCGGAGCCTCTCCGATTTCCCCGGCGCTGACCCGGCGGAGCCGCTCTACCGCCTCGCGGAGCTGGCCCTGGAGGCCGCTCCTCCCCTCGACGAGGGCCTCGCAGCCCTGGAGGAAGCGCTGCGGCTGGACCCCCGGGTCGAGCGCGCCGCCGCCGCCCTCCGGCGCGCCGCGCAGCTCCACGCCGAGGAGGCACCGCTGCTCCGGATGTACGAGCGTTTTTCCCGCGAACAGGAGCTCCACGAGGACCGCGTCGAGGCGCTGCGCCTGCTCGGCGCGCTCCCGGGGGCCGGCACCGCGCCCTGGCGCGAGGCCGCAGAGCTGACCATCGCCTGCGGACAGGACACGATCGCCGACGCGATCCTGCGGGAGCTCTCGGGGCTGGACCAGAGTCCATCCTCTCTCCCTGATGTGATCTGGGCCCTGTCCACCCTGGCCGAGCGGGTCCTGCGCCGGGGGGACACCAGCCTGGCGGCAGCCCTCAAGGAACGAGCCGCCGAGATCGCCCCCGTGGAGCAGCGCACCGAGCGTCTCCTCGAGGTCGCCACCCTGGTCCAGGGCTCCCTCAAGGATACCCAGCGCGCCATCAAGATCTACGAGACCATCCTCGCCGAGAGCCCCAGCGAAGCCCGGGCCTGGGGCCCCCTCGCCGAGCTGCTGCGCGCAAGCGGAGACGAACCCCGCCTCATCGCCCTGCTGGAGCGCCTGCTGCTGCTCACCGAGGGCGCCTCCCGCGAGCAACTCCGCGCCGAGCTCATCGACGTGTTGCTCCGGGACAGCCAGGCCGAGGAGGGGGTCCCCCGGGCCATCGCGCTGCTGCAGGAAGCCCTCGCCGAGCGCCCCCGGGACCTCGCGCTCTCCCGGCGCCTCGCCGAGCTCCTCGAACGCACCGGCGCCCACGCGCCCCTCGCGGCCCTCCTCGAAACCCAGCTCGAGGACGCCCGCGATCAGGGCGACGGCCCCACGGCGGCAGCCCTCGCGCTGCGCCTGGGCGCGCTCCTCGAGTCCCTCGGCGAGCGGGCCCGGGCGGCCGAGATCTACCGCGTTGGCCTGCGCATGGCCCCCGAGCACGTCCCCTTGCTCCGGGCCCTGCTGCGCCTCGTCGACTCCGACGAGGACTCCTCCGAGCTCGCGGAGCTCTCCCTGCGCCTCCTGCGCCTCCTCCAGGGCCCCGAGGTGGTGCCGCTGGCCATGCGCCTCGCCTCCCTCCACGAGTCCAACTGGAACCCCGAGGCCGCCGAGCAGGCCCTCGCCCTGGGCTACGAGGCCTTCCCCTCGCCGGCCCTGCGCGACCTCCTCGTCGAGCGCTACACCGAGGATCGCTCCTGGCCCAGGCTCGCCGCGCTCCTCACCCGCGACGCCGCCCACCAGCCTTCCCCGGCCGCCCGCGTCGAGGCGCTCCGCAAGGCCGCCGAGGTCCACAGCGCTCGCCTCTCCGACCCCCAGGCCGCCGCCGACCTGCTCCAGCAGGCCTTCTCCCTCGACCCCTCCCACCTCCCCCTCCTCACCTCCCTCCTCGACGCCCTCCGCGCCATCGCGACCCCGGTCGCCTCCCGCCGCGCCGTCGACGTCCTCTCCTTTGCCCTCGAACAGCGCCCCGGCGATCCCGAGCTGCTCCGGCTCCGCGCCGAGCTCCACGCCCTCGCCGGCGCCTTCGACGAGGCTCTCCGCGACCTCGACGCCCTCGCCGCTCGCCAGCCTCACATCGCTGCCCCCTTGCTCCGCAGCACCCTCCACGACGCCCTCCGCTCCTCCCGTCACCCCCCCACCCTCCGCCCCTGGCGCCTCCGCCTCGCCTCCCTGCTCTCCTCCGACGGACGCCTCGACGACGCTCGCTCCCTCCTCGAAGCCGCCGTCCGCGACGAACCCACCCTCCCCGAGCCGCTCCTCGCCCTCGTCGCCCTCGAGCGCGCCTCCCAGCGCTGGGAAGCCATGATCGCTCCCCTCCTGTCCCTTGCCTCCTCCGCAAGTGGGTCGAATCTGACATCGATTGCCATCGACCTCTCCGAGGCTGCCCAGCGCGCCGCCCGGCCCGCGGAGGCGCGTGCAACCCTGGAGCGAGCACTCCGCGAGACGCCCGATCACGGGCCCCTGCGAGCGGCGCTGCGGGCTGTCTACGAGCAGGTCGGGGCGAAGCGCGAGCTGGCGCGCATGTACTGCGAGGAGGCGAGCGTCCTCAAGGAGCCGGGGCCGCGCTTCGAGGCGCTGCTCGCGGCGGCGCGCCTGCTGCTCGACCCGGCCCACGGCGACTCGAAGCTGGCCGCGCAGATCCTGGAGGACGCTCGCTCCCTGCGACCGGACGACCTGGAGCTGGCCTCCCTCCTGGCCGAGACCCACGTCAACGCCAAGCGCCCGCGGGACGCGCTCCAGGTGATCGAGCGGGCGGTGACGGCCCACCGGGGGCGCCGCTCGCGGCCCCTGGGCCAGCTCTTCCAGCGCAAGGCCCAGATCGAGCTGCGCCTCGGCGAGCGAGCGACGGCGCTCCAGTCGCTGGGCAAGGCTTTTGACAACGACGCGAGCAACGGGACCCTGGCGATGGAGCTCGGGCTGCTCGCGCTGGAGCTCAACGACGAGGCCGCAGCGACCCGCGCGTTCCGGGCCATCTCGCTGATGAAGGTGTCCGCCAGCGGCGAGGACGGCACCACGTCGGCGGCCAAGGCCCAGGCCTACTACCAGCTCGCCCTGCTGGCCCTGGGCCAGGCCGATCCCCGCAAGGCGCGGCTTCTGGTCGAGAAGGCCGTGGCCGAGGACCCGGCCCTCGAGGTCGCCCGTCGCCTGCGGGACGAGCTGGTCCGGGGGGGTTGACCCCGAGGCCAGGCTGGCCGCAGGGCAGGGGAGCGACTAGCGTCGTCGACCGTGTTCTCCCCGCGTCGTCCTCCTGCCCCTTCCCCCATCCAGTTCGTCGATCGTCGCTCCGGCAAGCTCGTGACCGAGGTGGTCCTGGGTGAGGCCTTCGTGCGCTACATCTACGAGCGCGCGCTGGGCCGCGCCCTCCGCCGCGCCGTGCTGACCCGGCCCGCCTTCAGCAAGCTCTACGGCCACTACCAGTCGAGCCCCCTCAGCCGCAAGGCCATCGAGGACACGGTCCGCAAGCTCACCATCCCGATGGATGAGTACGAGGTCCCTCCCGGGGGTTTCCGCCATTTCAACGAGTTCTTCACCCGCCGCCTCCGGCCCGGCGCTCGCCCCATCGACCCGGACCCG
Organism: Polyangiaceae bacterium; assembly: GCA_025453595.1. Taxonomy (GTDB): domain Bacteria; phylum Myxococcota_A; class Polyangia; order Polyangiales; family Polyangiaceae; genus JANWXX01. The sequence goes on along the minus strand of JALOQB010000007.1, from coordinate 8,216 downwards.
CGCCGTATCGTCTCCCCCGCCGACGGTCGGACCTTCGTCTACACCGATGTCCACGGCGATACCCTCCTGCCCGCCAAGGGCCGCTCCCTCTCCCTCCGCGCCCTCCTCGGCAGCGACGAGGCCGCCCGACCCTTCCGCGACGGCGTGGTCATGATCGTCCGCCTCTGCCCCGCCGATTACCATCGCTTCCACTTCCCCTGCAGCGGCGAGGCAGGGTCTCACCAGACCTTGTCGGGGCCTCTTGAATCGGTCAACCCGTGGGCGCTGGCTCGCGGTCGCCCCATCCTGGACACGAACCAGCGTGACCTCACCTTCCTCGAGTCGCCGGTGTTCGGGCGGGTGGCCTACCTCGAGATCGGGGCCATGTGCGTCGGGAGCATCGTGCACACGTTCCGCCCCGGGGCGGTGCAGGCGGGCGACGAGAAGGGGATGTTCCAGTTCGGCGGCTCCACGGTCATCCTGGTCTTCGAGCCGGGCCGTATCCAGGTCGACGAGGATCTGGTGGCCAACACCCGCAAGGGCCTGGAGACCTTCCTGCGCATGGGCGAGGGGATCGCCACGGCTGCCTCTTGAAGTACGCGCTCCCTCTCGCTGTCCTGGCGCTCGCTTGCTCCCCGGCGTCCCCTCGTTCGCCCGCCGCCGAGGCCCCGCCGCCGGCCTCGGCGCCCCTCCCCGCGCCGCCTCCGATGGTGCTCGACGCCCCGGTCTCCGCCCCCTTCGCCTCGTCCCCTGCCTGCGCTGATGACGCCTCCTGCGGGTGGGCCCGGTGCAACCGCGCCGAGGGGCGCTGTGCGTTCCCTTGCTTCGGGGATGACTCCTGCGCCGAGGGGGCCCGGTGCTTGCCGGCCCCTGGCAACGAGCAGATCCAGGTCTGCCAGGCGCCCCTCGACGGCCCCTGAGCGTTGCCCCCTCGGCTCTCCCGACGAGGGCAGAGGGCCGGGACGCACGGGGCGAGCGGGGGCGCTTCATCGATTCACGCGGCGTTCTCCCGAGAAGAAGAGGTGAGGTTGATCCTCCGCAACGTGCCTGAAAAAGCGATCTTCGTGGGCTGCCAGGTTGTGCCTCCGGGGGCAGCGCCGCCCGGGGGTCAAAGGGTCCTGTCGCTGACGTCGAGCGCGTGAAAGCCGAGCGTCAGCGGGTGCTCCGCTTGAACGGGAAGGTGTGGCCGTCGCGAGGGCGAGCCCTGCGTCAGAGCGGTGCCTGACCCCGGTGCTGCAGGATCCCGGAGATGAGCTGGCGGGTGGGCCCATCGAGGTCGTTCTTGGCCAGCCGGGCGGCCTGGAAGAAGGCTTTCTTGCGGGAGGCCTTGAGGGCGTCGACGGCGGCGCTCCGGTCCTCCTGGGTGCCGAAGCTGAGGATGCTGAGCAGGTTCTCGGCGGCCTCCACGTGCTCGATGTCGGCGAGGGCCCGGATGGCCGCCTTGCGGGCCTCCGGGTGGCGCCCTTCCCGGTAGAGGCGCGAGAGCGGCTCGATGGCGTGAGGGAAGCGCATCTTGGCGGCGGTCGCCGCGGCCCGCTGCACCACCGCCGCGTTGCTGTCCTCCAGCGCCAGCCGGATCGACTGGAACGTGCGCTTGTACCGGAAGTTCCCCAGCTCCTTGATGGCCTCCTCCCGCACCCGAGGGTTGCCGTGGGTGAGCAGCTTCTCGAAGACCGAGACCACCGGGTAGAGCTGCAGCGTCGCCAGGAAGTTGCAGAGCGTGATCTGGGCCACCGGGTCCTCCGGTCGCTCCCGGGTGGCGAGGGCCACCAGGCGGGCCAGCAGGGCGTTGCGCCGCAGCAGCTCGTTGGGCTGCTGGAGCAGCACCTCCGCGCAGACCTCCGCCGCGTCCCCGTCCTGCTCCCACTCCACCAGGTCCTCGTGCCAGAACCGAGGCAGCTGGTCCCGCAGCCGCGCCTGGATGGGGCTGCTCTCCACCGGCTCGTTGCGGGCCTGCTCGTAGCGCCTCACCGCCCGGGCATAATGAGCCTGCTTGGCCGCCGGCAGCTTGAGCTGCGCCAGCCGCTGGTAGATCTCCCCCACGGTCCGGTACTGCCCCAGCTCGCCCAGCGAGAGCAGCGCCGCCAGCAGCGCATGCTCGGTGACCGCCACCGGGCTCCCGCGCCGCAGGCTCTGCTCCGCCACCTGCCGCCACAGCTCGGCCTCCAGCATCACCGCGTGGTTCGCCACCGCGGGCTCGTGCTCCTTGCGAGCAAAGACGCTCATCTCGTGGGCCATCGTGGCCGCCGCCACCAGCTCCCCGTGGGTCCGCGCGCTGTCGATGGCCTCCTGGAACGTCTCCAGCGCATGCCCCCGCAGGTGATCCTCGCACAGGATCCGGGTGACGTTCACGTAGCCCTCCAGCACGTGCTCGTAGACCTGCATCTCCTCGCCGATGGCGATCAGCGTCTGGAAGCAGTCGAACGCCCGCTCCCGCTGCCCCCCGCTCTCGTAGCGATCCGCCGCCTCCTCCAGCAGGTGCACCGCGGCGATCCCTGCGGCCCGCGCCCCCCGCCCGTCCCCCACCTGCTGCGACGACCTCGACAGGTTGAAATGCGCCAGCGCCGCCTCGTAGACCCGGGGCCCCCGGGCCAGCCCCGACGACAGCCTCGACCACAGCGTCCGCGCTCGCTCCCAGTCGCCCCCTCGCTCGAAGGCTATCGCCGCCCTCACCAGCTGCCCCGCCGCCTCGAATTGCTCCGCCGCCGCCAGCGCCCGCCGCGGCCCCTCGCCCCCCCCTTGCCACTGCAACGTCCTCGCTCGATCCGCCGGGCTCAGGCGCCCCAGCATCGCGCGCACGTCCTCCTGCGGACCCAGGTACCACGACAGCGTGATCGCCTCGGCGAAGCGCCCCAGCTCCACCATCGCGTCCCGCAGCAACCCCACCACCCTCGCGAAATCCTCCTCCCGCACCTGCCCGTGCCCCCGCAGCGCCGCGAACAGCAGCTCCACCGCCTCCTCGTGCTGCCCTCGTGCAAGCGCCCCCGTGCCCTCCCCCCGGAGCTCGTCAAAATCCCGGTCTTTCAGCTGCGGTTTGCCCGTGTATAGCTCGATCATGATGCCGTCGAACGCCGGCTCGTCTCCGGCTCGCCCTGTTCGTCCTCCAGGATCGCCCGGGCCGCCTCCGCCCGCGCTTCCTTGTCCGCCAGTGTCTCGTGTGTCACCAGCCAGTACCCGCTCAGCAACGGCAGGTAATCCAGATCCAGCTCCCCGCCCTGCGGCGCCACGAACACCGCCGTCAGCCGCGCATGCTCCAGCAACGAGGACACCACCTGCTTCGGGATATCATGCGCCCCGTGGGTGAACAGGTGCACCAGCACGTCCCGCCCCTCTCGCTGCGCCGTGATCGCCAGCTCGCTCGCCAGCGTCGTGAACACTCGCACCGGGTTCCTCCCTCGCTCCCCGCGAAACGCCAGCACCTGGGATGTGGGTAGTTCTCGACCCCTGCCCCGCAGCGGCTCGTAGAGGCGCGAGTCAAAGAACCGGAACACCACCTCTTCCCCCCCCAGCACCAGCTTCTTGGCCGTGGCCAGCGCCAGGCCCCGGGCGAAGGTCGACCGCTCCCCCCGCATGCTGGCCGAGGCGTCGATCAGCAGCAGGTGCAGCCGCTTGGTCTGGTCCCTGGATTGATCCCGCGCGTAGTAGAGCACCTCGTCGTCGACCACGCGCCGCGCGAACTCTTCCTTGTCCCAGGCGAGCTCGGTGAGCACCAGGCTGTCCATCGAGCCACGGCGCCCTATGCCCGAGTAGCCGAAGGCCGCGTGGGTCGAGGCGCCGGGCCTCGCCTTGGTCTCCAGGATGCTCGGCAGCAGCTCCAGGGAGAAGCTCACGATGTCCCTCGCGTTCGGGTTGGCCAGCGCCCGCAGCAGGTCGACCTGGGCCATCGCCCCTGTCCCCGCCGGATCCCCCAGCATGCCCAGCAGCCGCAGCGTGTCCACGTCCAGCGCGTCCACCAGCGTCAGCAGCGCCAGCCTTGCGTTCACGAACTTCCGCATCGCGTCCAGCTCGAAGCGCCGGTCATTCACCCGGGACCAGAGCGCCGCCAGATCCAGGTCCGTCAGCTCGAACAGCGCCGTCTCCGCCGGTAGATCCACCGGGTACGGGCGCCCCAGCGTCAGCCGCTGCGCCGTCGGCCCCAGCAGCTTCGCCAGCAGCGCCACCACCAGGCTGTCCCCCATCTTCAGCTCCCCCGCTCTCCTCGCCGCGTCGCTCTCCGCCATGTCCTCCAGGATCGACTGGTACGACGCCACCAGCGCCGGATCCGCCCCCACCAGCGTCGCAAAATCGCACCGCGGCCCCAGCTTCAGCTGGCTCATCGGCGCCGCAAAAAGCAGCCCCAGGTCGTGCACGAACGAGAACGGCACCACCAGCCCCAGCCGCTCCAGATCCCGCTGCCAACCCCTTGACCTCAGCGCCAGCGTCGACGACTGCGCCGTCACCCGGGACATGGCCAGCGTCCCGAGCGGGCCCGCCACCGCCGGGTCTTGCGAGTAAACACTGGAGATGGGCATCGATTCCTGGCTCGCCAGCCTAGCCCATCAACCCCCGGCGAACACCCCCCGTTTCCCTTCCCCTCCGCGCCCCCACGCCCTTCTCCTGCCTTGACGCCCCTCCTCCGCAGCGGCCCAATCGTCCACCATGCGCCGTTCCCTGGCTTCCGTCGCCCTGCGCCCTCGTCCCTCGGTTGCCCTCGCCTTGCTGGGCCCGCTCCTCTTCGCCTGCGGCATCGACGCCTCCGGTAACCTCGACCCCGGGGCCTTCTCTGACCCCGCCGCCGGCGCCGCAGGCCTGGGCGCTGCCTCCGGATCCGGTGGCTCGGTATCCGGAAGTTCCGGACAGTCCGGCGAGGCTGGCTCCGGCGCCGCGGGCGGGGAGGCTGGTGCCGGCGGAGGGGTCGGCGGCGGAGGCGGGGAGGCCGGGTTCGCGGGGGCGATCGCCGGAGGGGGCGGCGCGGGCGACGCCGGAGCCAGCGGCGAGGCAGGGGTCGGAGGAGACGCCGGCTCCGGTGCTGCCGGTGAGGGCGGCGCCGGCAACGCGGGCGGGGCCGGCGCTGGCATGGGTGGCGAAGCTGGCGCTGCGGGCGAGGTGGGTCAGGCCGGCGAGGCGGGGGCAGCGGGTGAAGCCGGTGCCGCTGGCGAGGCCGGCGCTGCGGGCGAGGCCGGCGCCGCAGGGATGGCTGGTGCTGCAGGAGAGGCCGGGGTCGCAGGCCAGGCCGGCGCGGGTGCGGGCGGGGAAGCAGGTATCGGCGGAGAAGGGGGCGTGGCTGGCGAGGGGGGGCAGGGCGGCGCCGGGCAGGCAGGGCAGGGGGGGCAAGGGGGTGTTGTCTCCGAGGAGCGCTGCGCCGAGGCCAACGAAGGGGAGCTGTTGCTCCTCGAATGCCCCATGGGGCAAGCCATCACGCGCATCCTCTTTGCTTCTTACGGGTTGCCCCTTGGCATCTGCGATACCCCCCTGGAGGGGTACTGCCACGCCACCAACAGCCTCGACGTGGCAAACCAGTTTTGCCTCGGCAAGTCGAGCTGCGCCATCCCCGTGGACAATGGCACCTTCGGGCATGACCCATGCGCATCGGAGAACAAGAAGTTCAGCGTCCGCGCCCTCTGCTCCTCGGCCCCTGGCGCAGGGGGCGCGGGCGGCGCGGGCGGCGCGGGCGGTGGTGCTGGTTCGTCCGGTAGCGGTGGCAATACGTGCAACCAGAACGGCATCGTCGACCCCGGGGAAGAGTGCGACGCGGGAACCGGCAAGAGCTCGACCTGCCAGGACTGCAAGATTGTGTGCACGGACGGCTACATCAGCCTCGATCGTCGTAGCTGTTACCGCAACACCCCCAGCTCCAACAAGAGCTGGGACGGTGCCCGCGACGAGTGCTTCGACATGGGGCCAGGTTTCCATCTCGCCTCCCTCGGGACCATCGATGAGGTCAACGAGATCCGCGCCTGGTCAGGCATCGACGGTACCCGCTGGATCGGAGGACGCCGCAGCCCCTCGGCTCGCAACACCATGCCCCGCTACGCCTGGCCCACCTCCGAGCCCTGGTACTTCGGCCCTTCCCTCCGCAATCACGAGAGCGGCGCTCCAGACAGCTTCAAGATCGGCCCCGCCTACGGCCCCTGGGATGGTGGAGAACCCAACGGCGTCAACGGCGGTGCAGGCCAGGATTGTGTCGAGCTCAAGTTCGCCGACGGCGTGGATCGGGAGTTCAACGACACGGCCTGCTCCCAGCAGCGGCGTGGGCTCTGCGAGGCTCCCATCCCGGGGACCCGCTGCAACAACGATGGCAAGCTCGACAAGGACGAGGAGTGCGACGACGGCAACCAGACCAACGGCGACGGTTGCTCCAGCGCCTGCACCGTCGAGTGCCCTTCGGATGCTGACGCAGAATTCTCCTTCAAGGATCCCACCACGCACCACTGCTACGTATCTCTCAAGAAAGTCGAGAACAACGCCAACGCTGTGGCCGCCTGCAAGGCCTGGGGCGACAAGGTGGGCGGAGGCTTCCACCTGGCACGCATCGAGACCATCCCCGAAATGCGCTTTCTCTCCGTTGAAATGCGGCGCCGCGGTACCATCGACCAGTGGGTTGATGGTACGGATGCAGGCTCCGACGGACAGTGGCGGTTTGAAACCAAGCCAGGGCCCCACCCCTTCTCGCAGTACAAGAACCAGGAGCCCTGGCACCCCGGCGAGCCCAGCGGCAATGGAGATTGCATGGCCCTGTGGTGGGTATCCGAGGCTTACCTCTTCGACGATATCTCGTGCAACGACTTTCGTCGCCCCCTCTGCGAGCGCGACGCCCAGCCCGAGCCCTGACCGCAGGCCCCTCGGCGCCGCCGATGACCCCCCGGGCTGCTATCGGCGCCGCCGATGGGCTATCCAGAATGCCGCATGGCATGCCGGGCGCCCGGGTTTACCCTCCGGCGACCATGACCAAGAACATCGTCTCCGAGACAAGCAAGAAGCTCTCCTGGTTGCTGCGGCACGGCGCCGGCGAGGCCGGGTTGAAGATGGATGCGGCCGGGTGGGCCCCGGTGGACGAGGTGCTCCGCAAGCTGCGCATCTCCCCCGAGACCCTCGACCTGGCGATCCGCGAGAACAACAAGTCCCGCATCGAGCGCCAGGGCGAACGAATCCGCGCCTGCCAGGGCCACTCCACCGAGCACATGCCCGTCACCCGCGAGGCCCTGGAGGCCTCCTGGGAGCCTTACCAGGGCCCCGGCCCCCTCTGGCACGGGACCAGCACCGAGGCCATCCCGGCCATCCTCCGCGAAGGCATCCGCTCCGTCGGTCGCACCCACGTTCATCTTGCCGGAGGGGTCGACAGCAAGGTCGGCAAGCGCGCCGGCGTCGACGTGCTGCTCGAGGTGTCGGTCCCGGCGCTCAGGAGCGAGGGGCTTGGCCTGTTCCAGAGCTCCAACGGCGTCGTGCTGGTGCGCCACGTGCCGCCCTCCTGCCTGGTCGGCCTCCTGCCCCAGACGCGCGCCGCCAGGGCCCAGCAGGATCAGCTCCAGGCTCTTTTCTCCTCGCGCTGAGCGCCCCCCGGACGTTGCCTCGCCCACCCTTTCTTGACAGCGAGCCCGACCGGGGGAAACCCTTGCCCCTCCCCATGGCCTTGATGTCAAGAAACGTTGCTTGCTCCCTCCTTTTGCTTTCTCTTGCCCCGACCCTGGGGTGCTCGTTCCTCCGCTCGCTCGCCGGCGAGAACACGATCTCCCTCGAAGGGGCCGAGGTGAAGAGCATCGCGGTGGATCTGCGCCGCGACCAGAAGACGATCTGCCCCCGCGCCCGGGTCCAGATGGCGGTGTTTGTCGAGGCCAAGCTCAAGGGGGAGAAGCAGGTCCGCCCCTTCGAGACCTGGAATAGCTCCCGGGGCCTCAGCCGCAATGGTACGGTGGATTTCAACGAGTTATGTGATCGCTTCCGCGGGCAAAGAATTCCTCCTCACCACCGCGTACAAGCGGCGCCCCGATCTGTTCTCCTTCGAGACCCGGTACAAGCCGGATTACAGCTGCGTCAAGGAGGTGGAGAAGGGGGGCGCGGCGGGCCCCGCAGGCAACGCAGGGCCTGGCGGCGACAGCGGCAAGTCAGGGCAGAGCGGCGGCTCCACGGGCCCTGGTGAGCGCGGCGGTGATGGCGGTGATGGTGGGCCTGGCCAGGACGGCGGCGACGGCGCCGATGGCCCCCGCATCGAGGCCTTTGCCACCTTCGTCAAGACGCCCTTCTACGACCGGCTGCTCGCC
>JALOQB010000183.1 GCA_025453595.1 Polyangiaceae bacterium | reverse complement strand
GACCACCCAGACCCAGCGCCTCGGCGAGCGATTCCTGGCCCGCGGGCTCCCGGTGCTCACGACCCGCGAGCCCACGGCAGGCCCCGTGGGCGCCCTGATCCGCCAGGCCTTGACCCATCGCCTCGTGGTCCCCGGCATGCACGGCTCCCGGCCCCCCAGCTGGAAGACCATGGCCCTCCTCTTCGCCGCGGATCGCCTCGACCACCTCGAGTCCGAGATCCTGCCCAACCTCCTCGATGGCGTCACGGTCATCTCCGATCGCTACGACCTCTCCAGCCTCGCCTACCAGAGCGCCACCGCCCCCGACGACAGCGAGGGCGTCGTCGAGTGGCTCCGCGCCATCAACCACCACGCACGCCGCCCCGACCTCACCCTGGTCCTCGATGTCCCCGCCGAGCAGGCGGCCCAGCGCCGGCGCAGCCGGGCCCAGGCCTCCGAGCTCTACGAGATCGACGAGCTCCAGCGTCGCCTCGCCGAGGCGTACCGCAACGCCGAGCACCTCTTGCCTTCCGATCGCATCGTCCACATCGATGGCTCGCAGGGGGTCGACCGCGTGGCCGACGAGATCGGCCGAATTGTGCGAGAATTCCGCGGGGATCGCCCCTGAAAAGGGTACATCCAGGCGCGTGAATCTGGCATCGTAGCGGGTGCCATGCGCACTCTCCTCCCCCTGTCGCTCGCAGGCGCCATGCTGGTGGCCGCCTGCGACAAGAAGAACGACGCCCCTCCGACCCCGACCGCTACCTCGACTCCGGTCGCCTCCGCCAGCGCTGCGGCCAAGGCGTTTGTCCCGCCCGAGCCCGCGGCCCTGAGCGTGTTCGGCAAGCTCCCGGCGGCGGCGCCCCCCAGGGATGCCCCCGCCGATCGCATCACCCTGGGCCGCATGCTCTACTTCGAGGACCGGCTCTCCAAGAACCACGACGTCTCGTGCAACAGCTGCCACGACCTCGCCAGGTACGGCGTCGACGGCGAGAAGACCTCGCCCGGCCACAAGAAGACGCGAGGCGACCGCAACTCGCCCACCTCGTACAACGCTTACCTCCACTTCCGGCAGTTCTGGGACGGCCGCGCCGCCGACGTCGAGGAGCAGGCTACAGGCCCCGTCATGAACCCGGTCGAGATGGCCATGACCGACGAGAAGCGCCTCGTCGCGACCCTCTCCTCGATGCCCGAGTACGTCGAGCTCTTCAAGAAGGCCTTCCCCGACGAGAAGGAGCCCATCTCCCTCAAGAACGTCGGGCGCGCCATCGGCGCCTTCGAGCGCGGCCTCTCCACCCCGGGCCGCTTCGACAAGTACCTCGCCGGCGACAAGAAGGCCCTCACCCTCGACGAGCTCAAGGGCGTCTCCAAGTTCATGGAGGTCGGCTGCAACGCCTGCCACTCGGGCCCCCTCTTCGGCGGCGACAAGTACCAGAAGCTCGGCCTCATCAAGCCCTGGCCTGACGCCAAGGACGAAGGTCGCGCCAAGGTCACCAAGGCAGACGCCGACAAGATGTTCTTCAAGGTCCCCTCCCTGCGGAACATCGAGAAGACCGCCCCCTACTTCCACGATGGCAGCGTCGCCACCCTCGAGGAGGCCGTGAAGCTCATGGGCACCCACCAGCTCGGCCGCGACCTCAGCCCCGACGACGTCAAGAGCATCCTCACCTTCCTCAAGTCGCTCACCGGCGAGCTGCCCACCGACTACATCAAGAAGCCCGACCTGCCCAAGAGCACCCCCAAGACCCCCAAGGCCGACCCCGCCTGACCCCCGCCGTCAGCGCTTCTTCTTTTTCTTCTTCGGCGCCGGCGCCGGCGCCGCGGCCCCCGGGGGCTCGCCGGTGGCGCTCGCCGCGGTCGGCGGCGGCCCCTGCAGCGTCGGCTTCGGGATGGGCGGCGCCGACGGGTCGTCGCTGATCGGGTAGCGTAGATCCCTCGACTCGGCGCCCCGCGCGATGCTCAGCTGCAGCTCCGGCGCGAAGGCCAGCGACTGGAACACCTCGAAGAACTGGTAAGGGTTCTCCACGCTCTGCCCGTTCACCCGGCGGACCACGTCGCCGCGCTGCAGATCCCCGCTGGCCAGCAGCGGGTCCCGGATCTGCACCACCCGCCACCCCTGGAAGTGACCCTCCCGGTCCAGCGTCGGCTCGACCTCGATCTTCTGCAAGAAAGCCGGCGCCCCTTCCGAGAGCACCCCCATCACGTCCTCGCGTCGCAGGTGCCCCTCCGGCACCGGACGCTTCGGCCCCGCGGGGGCGCTGGACGCCGGGGCCGGCGCCCCCTCCTCCGCCGCGATGGCCGCGTCGATGGCTGGCGAGGAGGCCGTGACCGGCTCCGCCGGAGGCGCGCTCGCGCAGCCCGCAGCAAGGAGCAAACTGAAAGCCCAGGGACGCAGGTACGACAGCACGACCCTGCACCTTGGAGGATGCCCCCGGATCGGGTCAAATTTTCTTGAATTTTCTCCGGGACGGGCCTCGCCCCCGGCAATGCTAAGGTTCTGGCCTCATGAGCGATACCCAAGGCAAGAACGAGCGGGCGCTGGACGTGCTGGTGTGGGGGGCGACCGGGTACACCGGCAGGCTGGTGGCCGACTACCTGGCGCGCCGCGGCAGCCCGGGCCTCCGCTGGGGCATCGCCGGCCGGAGCCAGGAGAAGCTCGAGGAGGTCCGGCGCGCCCTCGCCCGCGATCTGCCCGAGCTGGCGGCGCTGCCCATCGTCCTGGCGGACGCCAGCGACCCCGCCTCCCTGCGCCGCATGGCGGCCCAGACCCGCGCCCTCTGCACCACCGTCGGCCCCTTCGCCCTCCACGGGAGCGCCCTGGTCGCCGCCTGCGTCCAGGAGAAGACCCACTACGCCGACATCACCGGCGAGGTCCAGTGGGTGCGCCGCATGATCGATCAGCACCACGACGAGGCCCTCGATGCCGGGGTCCGCATCGTCCATTGCTGCGGCTTTGACTCCATCCCCTCGGACCTCGGCGCCCAGATGATGGTCGAGCACCTGCGCGACGTGCACCGCCAGGAGACCGCCTCCGTCCGCTTCGTCGTGGGCCCGTCCCGCGGGGGGTTCAGCGGCGGCACCGTCGCCAGCCTCCTCAACGTCTTCGAGGAGGCCGTGCGCGACCCTTCCCTCCGCCGCCTCCTCGCGGACCCTTACAGCCTCGACCCCCTCGGCTCCCCCAAGAGCCCACCCAGCCCCGACCAGCGTGGCCCCGTCCTCGACCCGGATCTCCGCTGCTGGACCGCCCCCTTCCTCATGGCCCCCGTCAACACCCGCATCGTACGCCGCAGCAACGCCCTGCTGGGCCGCGCGTACGGCCCCTCCTTCGTGTATGGAGAATCCATGCTCACCGGCGAGGGCACCCCGGGACGCCTCGCCGCCGCCGCCCTCAGCGCCGCCCTCGTGGCCTCCTTCGGCGCCTTCGCGGTCCCCCCGGTCCGGGCCGCGCTCAGGCGGTTCGTGCTGCCAGCCCAGGGGGACGGCCCCTCCGAGGCCACCCGCGAGCAAGGCTTCTTCCGGGGGCGCCTTGTCGCCGTCGGGGACCGGGGCGCCAAGGTCCGCGGGCGGGTCGGCGGGCAGAAGGACCCGGGCTACGCCGAGACCGCCAAGATGCTGGCCGAATCCGTCCAGTGCCTCGCCCTCGACCAGCAGAAGCTGACCGACCTCTACGGCGTCCTGACCCCGGCCTCCGCCATGGGCAAGACCCTGCGCGAGCGCCTCGTCCGCGCCGGGATGACCTTCGAGGTCGAGCCCTTAGTCTCCCCACCGGAGCCCCCATGCCCGCCGCTTCTTCCCTCCGCGCTCGCCTCGTCGCCCTCGTCACCCTCGCCCTCCCGGCCGCCTGCGCGGACGAAGACCCCTGGACAACCCCGCCCCTCGACGCGGGCTCCGGGGCATCCTCGGGTTCACCCCTATCCGGAGGTTCCGGCGGGAGTCAAGATGTACCCTTGTCCGGAAGTTCCGGGCAGGCAGGCGCAAGCGGAGGGGGCAGCAGCGGCGCAGGAACAGAGGGCGGGGGAGCCGGTGTCGGGGAGGCCGGCGCCGGGAGCGGAGGCGCCGCGGGGGAGGCTGGCGGCGGATTGTCTGGAAGTTCCGGACAGGCAGGGGGTGGCGCCGGTGGAGAGCCGGGGGGTCAAGGTGGTCAGAGCGGGGAAGGGGGCGAAGGTGGGGAGCCAGCCGCCGGGCAGGGAGGGCAGGGTGATGGAGGCGGAGGCACCGGGGGGGGGATGCTCAGCGAGCAGGAAGTGTGCGAGATGCTCCACCCTGATGTTCCTAACCTCGGGATGGGACCCCCTGGTGCCAAGGCGAGAGAGGTCTGTTACGTGCCATCTGCCGAGGAGCTGGCCGCGGGGTGCTTGCCCGCTTCGTCGCCGTTGCTGGGGCAAGAAGGGTACCTGCGCAAGCACGACTTCAAGGGGACCTTGCAGATCCTGTCGGTGCAAAGCGAAGCCACCTCGTTCGTTGAGCCTTGCGAGGCGTTGGCGGCCTGCTGTCCTCAGGTTCCACCGCTGTCGAGCGAGCTTCTGTGTGAGCCTGCGGTGCTTCAAGGGGACCAGAAAGCGTGCCTGGAGTATCGCAGGTCTTACGCTGAATCCTGTGGTCCGCTGCCACCGGAGGCCCCGCAGCCGGGTGAGCACTATGTCTGCTGCTACAAGACCTGCATGATCTTCCACTCGGCGGGCCGTCCGGTGCGTGTGGCAGGTCAGCAGCGTGTAGCCTCTGTGGTGCGCCGGGGGGGCTGGTGAGGCGGCGCTACGCCCCGGCGGGCGCGTCGGGGTTGGCGCGGGCGGGGACAGGGATGCGGGCGGCGCTGCCCCAGAGGCGACCGATGTCGTAGCCCTCTCGGGCGGACTCCTGGAAGACGTGGATGACCACGTCGCCGAAGTCGACCAGGACCCAGTTTGCGACCGGGAGCCCCTCGACGGACAGGGCGTTGAGCTTCTTCTTGCGCTTGAGGTCCTCCTCGACGTTCTGCACCAGGCTGGCGACGTGGCGGTCGGAGGTGCCGGTCATCAGGACCAGGATGTCGGCGTAGTCGACCTTGTCGGCCACATCGAGGATCTCGACGTCGAGGGCTTTCTTGTCGAGGGCGGCCTGGGCGGCGAGGAGGGCGATCTCCTGGGCCTGGGGGGAGGCGCCGCGGCGGGGCAGGGGGGCCACCGGCGGGCGGGTGACCGCGAGCTTCTTCTCGGTCTTCCGCGCGCGCTTGCTCGGCGCCTTCTTCGCCTCGGCCTCGGCGGGCGTGGTGGCCGCGTTGCGAGGCTTCTTGGGGAGCGTCGTGGCGCGGGTGAGGCGCGGGGTCGTGGTCTTCTTGGGGGAGGTTGTCTTCGTGGTGGCCAAGGCCAGGGACTCCAAAAACGTGAGGATCAGGGGCGAATGCCCGCGTGTTCTCGCTTGCAGTAGGTGCAGGTGAGGATGAGCTGCCCCTTGACCGGGGCCGGCAGCGGGGCGCCGCAGTGAGTGCAGTGCTCCGGGAACGTGAGGGGCGCAAGGTTTGGCGAGGCCGAGGCGACCCGGGTCTGCTCGATCTCGCCGGAGCAGATGTAGCCGATGACCGCGGACCAGGCCTCCGCGGCCTCGCCTTCCAGCAGCTCGAAGGACGTCTTGCCCCCTCGCCCCCAGCGCACCGTCAGGATCTCGTCCTTGAAGATCACCCCCTCCTTGCTCGCCTCGGTGCCGGCGATGTTCCCCACCGGCTCGTCGACCAGCAACGCCTTCACGGTCTCGGTCTTCGAGGCAAACAGCAAGAACTTCCGCTCCAGCACCTTCTCTTCCCGGGCCTCGAAGCGCAGCCGCTGGTTCGACAGGAACAGCACCCCCTCCTTCTCGCCCCCCGGTGCGTCCCGGTTCTTCGCCAGCAGCGCCACCAGCGGCGCCTCGTCCGGCTGCTGGGTGAAGCCCGCGTTGCCGAAGAGGTCGAGGGTGAAGGTCATCCGGCCTACCCCCTGGCGCAGCTGATCGACCAGCTCGGTGAAGGGCCGCGCATGCTCCAGCACCCGCTTCTCTGCCTCGTCGATCGCCTCGTCGACGGCGCGGTACTCCTGCTCCAGCAGGTCGAGCTGCCCCTCGTCCGGGACGCCGCGGGCCAGCCGCGGCGAGAACGCCCGGCGCTGCAGCTCGTCCGCCCGGGGCCGCAGCAGCGCCGCGTCCTTCTCGATCTCCTGGCGCACGGCGACCAGCGTTGCATCTGCCATGGCCGCCGCGTCCTGGAGCTCGAATTCCAGCTCGGACTGGTACACGAACCCGCGGGCTCGCCCCGCCGTGATCTGCGCCCCCAGCTCCCGCAGCGCCCCGTGGGCCTCGGTCACGGTCCGCAGCTCGTCCGCGAAGGCCAGCCGACCCGCCAGCCCCCCGATGTCCGAGCGCACCGAGGCCAGGCGGCCGCGCAGGTAATCCTCGTGGATCTCTTCCGGGGAGCGGTGATCATCGGTCATCTGTAGGGAAGTACCACCTTCGCGCGGTCGAGCGCTAGGGCGTGCCGTGCCCCGCCTGCTGGCCCCGGGCCAGCAGCACCAGGCGGGCGCAGGCCTCGGCGTCGCTGGCGGCGTCGTGGTGCTTGAGGGGGATGCCGAAGCGCTGGCAAAGGAACGGCAGGTTCGACTGGGGCAGCGCCCAGAGGCGCTTGGCCATCTGGACGGTGCACTCGAAGTCCTGGGGGGGCTCGGGGATGCCGGCCGCGGCGCAGCAGGCCCGCAGGACCGAGCGGTCGAAGGGGGCGTTGTGCGCGACCAGGTAGGCGGCCCCCTCCAGCGCCGGGGCGAGGCGGGGCCAGAGCTCGGCGAAGGTGGGCTGGTTGGCCACCATCGCCCAGGTGATGCCGTGCACGTGGGTGTGGATCATCTGCCGCCGCGGAGGTCGGATCAACCAGGCCATGCGCCGCACGATCTGACCTTGCTCGACGCGCACCAGGGCCACCGCGCAGGCGCTGTCACGCCCGTGGTCGGCGGTCTCGAAGTCGATGGCGACGAAGGCCTCCTCGTGGGCGCCGGGCAGCCGGGACGGCGCGCGCCGGGACCGCGGAGCCCGGGAGGACGGAGGGGCCAGGGTGAAGGCCTCGTCCAGCGCCACCGGCGCCGGGAGCCCGCGAGGCGCCGGTGGGGCCGGTGGGGCCAGCGGCGGGCGCGGCGGTGGCGCCACCGGGCGGGGAGCTGGCGTGGCGGGGGGCGCGGCAGGGACGGGAGCCGCGGGACGGGCCGCAGGGGTTGGCGTCGCGGCGACGGGGGTGGGGCCCAGCAACGCCTGGAGCCGTTCTTCCCGGGTGGTGAGGCGGTGGCCCAGGTCGGAGGCGAGCATCTTGAGCTCGATGTCGGACAGCTGCGCCAGGATCTGCGCCAGATCGAAGGGCTGATGCTCGCGGATCGCGTTGATGATCGCGTAGGTGTGGCGCTGCTCCATGCCCTCGATCCCGAGCGCGGCGGCGATCCGCAGCAGGGCCCCCCGGGAGGTCAGGGCGAAGAGGCGATTCTTGAGGTGAGCGAGGGCGTCCACGGTGCGAGCAAAGGGCGAGGGCAGAGGACCATGGACCGGGGGCCGCGTCGTGTCCACGATCCGATGATCCCGGGTCGAGACCGGGGGGCGTGCACTTTTCTGAAATCCTGCGGGACTTTGCCGGGCAACCTGCTAGGTTCCGCGCCTTTCGATGTCTGACCGTGGCTCCCTGGACCTCCTGGTCCCTCCGCTCCGCGAGGCGCTTCTTGCCCGCGGGATCACCTCGCTCACTGAAATTCAACAATCGGTCCTGGCTCCCGAGCTGGACGGCCTGGACCTGCGGATCCGATCCCGCACTGGCTCCGGGAAGACCGTGGCGACGGGCCTGGTGCTCGCCCCCCTCGTCGAGCGCGTCGAGGGCGACGGCAACGGCCCCCTCGCCCTCGTCATCGTGCCCACCCGCGAGCTCGCGGCCCAGATCCAGGGCGAGCTCGCCTGGCTGATGGCGGGCCTCAAGGTGAAGACCGTCGCCGTCACCGGCGGCACCAGCGTCCCCATGGAGCGGCGTCAGCTCGCCTCCAGCCCCGAGATCGTCGTCGGCACCCCCGGCCGCCTCCTCGACCACCTCAACCGCGGCGCCATCGACCCCTCCTCGCTGCGCGCCGTGGTGCTCGACGAGGCGGATCAGATGCTCGACCTCGGCTTCCGCGACGATCTCGAGGCCATCCTGGCCAAGCTCCCGGAAGAGCGCCAGACCCACATGGTCTCGGCCACCTTCTCGGGCCCCATCCTCGAGCTGGCCTCCGCTTACCAGCGCGACCCGGTGCTGATCGAGGCCGGGCGCGCCGGCGCTGCCCACGAGGACATCGAGTTCGTCGCCCACCTCGTCCTCCAGGATGAGCGTGAAGATGCACTGGTCAACCTGCTCCTCGCCGCCGGCGACGAGCGCGCCCTGGTCTTCGTCCGTACCCGCGCCCAGACCGGCGAGGTGGCGGCCTACCTGGGCGGCCTCGGCTTCACCGCGGCTCCCCTCAACGGCGACATGGAGCAGCGCGAGCGCACCCGCACCCTCGAAGCCTTCCGTAGCGGCCGCCTCCAGGCCCTGATCGCCACCGACGTCGCGGCCCGTGGCATCGACGTGGCCGACGTCGCCCTGGTGGTCCACCTCGATCTCCCCGGGGACGCCGAGGCCCTCACCCACCGCAGCGGCCGCACGGGCCGCGCGGGCAAGAAGGGGCGCGCCGTGGTCATGGTGCCTCCCCAGGCCCGCGGCCGCGCGGCCTACCTGTTCCAGCACGCCGGCATCCGCGCCACCTGGAACACCCCTCCGGGGCCCGGCGAGGTCGCCACCCTGGCCCGTGCTCGCCTCGAATCCTCCCTGGCCGAGCTCACCGCCTCGGACGACCCTTCCGCCGCCTCCTTCCGCCCCCTCGCCGAGAAGCTCCTGGCGGGCACGGATCCGGCGGGCCTCCTGGCCGCCATGCTGGCCCGCATGGGCAAGATCTCGCCCTGCGAGCCCCGCACGCTGACCCCCATCGCCACGACCAAGCAACCCCGGGGCCCGCGCCCGGCGCAGACGGGTTCCCGCCAGTTCAAGCCCTTCGTGGTGACCTGGGGCTCGCGCCACGGCGCCGACCCTCGCCGCGTGCTTGCGCTGGTGTGCCGCCGCGGCGGGATCCAGGGCGGCCACGTCGGGGCCATCGACATCGGGCCCACCCGCTCCTGCTTCGAGATCGACATCTCGGTGGCCGAGGCCTTCGCCCAGGCGGCCTCGCGCCCCGACGAGCGCGACCCCCGCGTTCGCATCGCCCCCATGGACCCCACCCGCGCCCCTGGCTCCCGCCCCTCCTACGGGCCCCCTCGCCCTCCGTACCGCGAGCCCGAGCGACCCGCCGGCCCCGCCATGGAGCGCCCTCCCCGGCGCTTCAAGCCCCGCGACGCCTGACCTTTTCGAGCCAAGCCGGGAGGCTGCTCCGAGCGCCTAAGTTTGCTGAACCGGCAGGGGGCGGAGACGGAGGAGGAGGCTCGGCGCCGGGCGCGCTCCCTGCAGGGGCCGCTTCGCCGCCATCTTGCTCCGGCGTCCCGGCGTCCAGCTCGGCCACCGTGAGGGGCTCGGTGCCGCTCAGGAAGACCTCGTTGATGCCGTCGGTCTGATCGGGGTGGGCGCGCAGACCCGAGGCCGGATCGATACGCACGTCCACCAGGCCAGGGGGGCGAAGGAAATCGGTCGGAGGGCCGCTGTGAGCCTGCTTCATGAAGCCGATCCAGGCCGGGAGCGCGGCGGTGGCCCCGGCCTCGCGCCCTCCGCCCAGGGGCCTCGGATCGTCGAAGCCCACCCACACGGCGCAGACCAGATCCGTCGAGTACCCGACGAACCAGGTGTCCTTGGCCTGGTTGGTGGTGCCGGTCTTGCCCGCGACCGGACGGCCCACCTCCCGGGCCCGGGCGCCGGTGCCTTCCCGCACCACCGAGGTGAGCAGGCTGGTCATCAGGTACGCCTCGGCGGGCTTCAGCACCGCGACCGGCTCGGGGCGCGGCGGGGCAGGCAGCTCCTTGCCGTCGGGCCCGACGATGCGGGCCACGATCTGCGGCGGCTGGTAGGTGCCTCCGGCGGCGAGCGTGCCGTAAACGCCAGCCATCTCCAGGGGAGTGACCTCGTAAGAGCCCAGCGCCAGCGACAGATCCGCGCCCAGCTTCGAGCTGACACCGAGCTGCTGCGCCCACTTCACCACCTCGGCGGGGCCGCTGTCGACCAGCACCTTCTGGGCCACCGGGTTGAGGCTCCGCGCGATGGCCTCCCGGAGCCTCACCGTGGTCACCGCGCTGCCGTCCTCCACCGCCGCGCCCTTCACCGTGGGCAGCGTGCCCAGATCAAACACCGTGGCCGGCGTGATCCGGCGCTGGTGCAGCCCCAGGCTGTAGACCACCGCCTTGAACGTCGAGCCGGGCTGGCGGCGCATCTGCGTGGCCCGATCCAGGCCCCCGGCGGTGGCGTCGTAGCTCCCCACCAGGGCGAGCACCTCGCGGCTCTTCGGATCCAGCACCACCATGGCAGTCTGGGGACCCTGCTCCAGATGCAACGGAACCTTCGGCGCGCTCTTCCCCGGCTGCGGCGCCACCGGAGGCACCAGGAACGTCACCCGCAGGTGAGCCCCCGCCTCGACCAGCTCGCCCAGAGGGAGTTGCTTGGGGTTGTAGCGCTCGAAATCCGCCAGCTTGAGCGTCCCTTCGACCTCGCCCACGCGCACCTCCACGGTCCCGGAGGGCTCGTGCACCGCGGTCACCACGCCGACGTGCGCCCGGTGCACCTCGTTGCTCTTCGGGAATCCCTCGAAGGGCTTCTCCGCCGGGGGCTTCTTGCCCGACGGCGCCTTGAACGGCCCCTGCACCTTGGTGCGCCTGTCAAAGGCCTGCAAATTCTCCCGCGAGGCCTTCCGCGCCAGCATCTGCAGCTTCGGGTCAATCGTCGTGTGGACCGTGTACCCCCCCCGGGAAAAATCCTCGCCTACCCGCTCTCGCAGCGCACGCCGCGCGATCTCCACGACCTCCGGCGCCAGCGACGACTGGGCCTCCGTCGGGGGCACCAGCCGCAGCGGCTCCTGCCTCGCCTGCTCTGCCCGCGCGTGATCCAGGAACCCCTTGCGCTCCAGCTGATCGATCACGAACGACCGCCTCGTCGTCGCCTTCGCCAGATCGTTGCGCGGTGAGAACAGCTCTGGCCCCGCCGTCAGGCCCCCCAGCATCGCCCCCTCCGCGATCGAGAGCTCCTTCACGCTCTTGCCAAAATAATACCGCGCCGCCTCCTCGACCCCGTACCGTCCCCCTCCCAGGTAGATGTGGTTGAGGTACAGCTCCAGGATCTCGTCCTTCGCCAGGTCCTGCTCCAGACGCCGCGCCAGCACCACCTCCTTGAGCTTGCGGCTGTAGGTTCGCGACGGATCGTTGAGCAGGATGTTCTTCACCACCTGCTGGGTTATGGTAGACCCACCCTGGCGCTTGCGCCCGGAGCGCAGGTTGACGGTGAGGGCGCGGACCATGCCGAGGTAGTTGAGGCCTTCGTGCTCGTAGAAGCTGGCGTCTTCGGCGGCGATGAAGGCCAGCTTGACGTGGGCGGGGATGTCCTGGACACGGAGGATGGTGCGACGCTCGACGAACATCTCGGCGAGGAGAGAGCCGTCGCGGCCGAGGACACGGGTCACCTGAGCAGGGCGGTACTGGGCGCGGAGGGTGCGCACGTCGGGGAGCTGCTGCTCGGTCTGCCAGAGGACAAGCGCCACCGCGGAGGCGCCGAGGGCTGTCAGGATCACCAGGACCTGGAGCCCCCGGAAGCACCAGCGACCGATTGTTTTCCACCAGGGTCGGTTGGACGAGGTCACGGCAGGGAGTGGTACCACGACGAGGGCCCGGGGCCCTCCTCAGCGAGGGTCAACCCCCGGGCTTCTTGATCAGCAGCTCGACGTTGCGCTGCTCGACGGGGCCACGGCCGTCGGGGCTCCAGCCGACCAGCATGTCGACGGTGCCGCGGCGGAGGCCCTCGGCGGCCACCGGGTCGCCCTCCGTCGCCAGGTCCACGCAGGTGCCACGGAGGGCGATCCAGCCGTTGTCCTGGTCCCAGACCTCGATGACGCGGAACTGGTGCGGATAATCGGCGATGGCGGCGGTCATCACCTCCCACCAGCGGTGGCCCTGGGGCGAGCTGATGGCCTCGACCTTGTTCTCGTGGGAGTGGGCCACCATGCTGAAGAGCACGTTGTCGTACTGCCCGAGGAAGCTCCGCCAGGCCTCCGGGAGCACGGCGTCCTCCTGCTCTTGCCCGAACGTCCCGCCCTCCTTGGTGAGGGCGGCGCTGGCGTGGTGCGAGGCCAGGATGACCAGCTTGCCCAGGGCCTTGGCCTCGTCGAGGGCGGGCTTGACGTGGGCGTCGACGTCCGCCTGATGGAGCATCCCCTCGGCGCCGCCGGTCTCCGCGCCGGTGTCCAGGATGACGAAGCGCAGCGGCGAGCCCTCCACGTCGAAGTGGTAAAAAGCCTTGCCGCTGGTGCGCTGGGCGTCCCCCATCCCGTGCCCGTCCCGATCGTCGGCCACCCGGGACATGACCTCCGTGCGCTCCAGCAGGGCGCGCCGCGGGTCCGGGATCACGTCGCTCTTCGTGAGGGCGCCGTTTTGACGGAAATCCCGCGTACCTCCGCTGGCCACGGTGCCCAGGGCGTTCTGCTTGCGCTGCTCGGTCAGCGCCGCGTTCCCCTGGATCAGGATGTCGTGGTTGCCGGTGACCCATTTCCAGGGCATCTGCAGCCCCTCCGCCACCAGCTTGTCCTTGCCGTCGTTGCCGGGGCCGGGGATGGGATCATCGTCCTCGCCCGAGTCGCACTCCAGGGGCCCCCCGTTCAGCACGGTCATCACCCAGTCCAGCTCGTTGCTCTGGGCGCTGTCGGCGTTGTCTCCCCCCAGCAGCACGAAGTCGATGGCCTCCTTGCGGTGCAGGAAGTTGATGGTCCGGACCGCCGCGTTCCCCATGGCGCAGAGGTACCAGTCCTGGGGCCGCAGCGCCGGCCCCGTCGGGCCGCTGCCGTCGAAGGACGCGAGGCGCATCGGCGATTCATCGTCGGCGATCTGCAGATCCGCCAGGTGCACGAAGCGGCTCAGGCGCCGCGCGTTGGGGCCCGGTGGCGGCGCCTCCGTGCCGTCGATGGTACGGACCTGGGCTGGCTCCCCGGGGCCAGGCTTCAGCGCTCCAAAACCCTCCCCGTACGAGAGCAGCCCGTCCGGCAGCGCGGGGTTCTCCGGCCCCGGCGTGCTGAGCCGGGCATCCTGCGGCACCAGGGTGCGCTCCAGCGTGGTGGGCGCCATCGTCAGCGGCGGCAACCCCCCGGACACCGGCTGCGCGGTCTCCCCTGTGTCCTCCGCCGAACAGGCCCCCACCACCAGCAACCCCAGCATCGCCCACAAACTCCACTTCATCCCCCCACGGTGACACCCGGCTGTCACCCAGGGAAGCCCTTTGCAAGCACCCCAGCTGTGCTATGGTGCTTCCTCATCGCGCAAGTGGCGGAATGGCAGACGCATCGGATTTAGGTTCCGACGCTTCACGGCGTGTGGGTTCAAGTCCCTCCTTGCGCACAAGTCCTTGAAACTACAGGGCAAACGACACCAACAACCTCGACCACCCTTCTCCAGCACGTGGGAAGCCCAGCGGTCCTGACAAGAGCCCAGCACCGACGAGTCGGCTTGTTTTCGGGTGGTCTATGAAGGGATCGCGCTGAGCGGCCGCCGGTCCAACCTCGAACAAATCTGGAGCACCGTTCCGCCTGAGCGTCGCAGCAACCTCACGTGGCAATCAACGCTCGAAGAGGAAGACGGGGCGGTACTGACTTTGGGCGTGTGCTCGGCGACCGAACGAGTTGGCGGTCAGGCCTTGCGGCTCGAGCTCGGTGCGGCACATGGGGCTGCCTTCGCGGGTCTGACCCGGCGGGCGCTCCTCGAACAGGCCGACGGCGTGGTCATCCTCGTCGACTCGGAAGCCCATCGTCTGGAACAGAATGAAGGATGGCTGGCCGAAGCAAGAACGTGGATAGCGAACGACGTTCCGATCGTCCTTCAGTACAACAAACGCGATCTCCCCGGCGCAGTTCCCGTCGAAGAGCTTCGGCGGCGGTTCAACCCGTGCGGTTTCCCTGACGTCGAAGCGTCGGCTCTTCGCGGCGTCGGCGTGATGGCAACGTTGCGCGCCATCGCCCGGGCTGTCGTCGAGCGACCGCGACGCACGTCCTGAATGGCACGAGGGTATGCCAGAGCGCACGGCGCTTCGGTGGAGTTGCGGTGGAGATCAAACCATCAGGTGGGGACACCTGGCCGACCTTGCTGCCGGGACACCTCGGCCTACCTGAACGGGCGCCCCCTCGCGTGGTCCTGAGTCTTCTCGACCCCCGGTCGCTTCCGGGTACGATGGTCCCATGAAGCGAACCATGGTGCTCGGGGCGGCGCTCGCGGCCCTGCTCGCGGCCCCCCAGACCCAGGCTTTCTGCGGCTTCTACGTCAGCGGGGCGACGGGGGAGCTCTACAACAACGCGACCCAGGTGGTGCTGATGCGCGAGGGGACGCGCACCGTGCTCAGCATGGCCAACAACTACCAGGGGCCGCCCAGCGAC
>JALOQB010000475.1 GCA_025453595.1 Polyangiaceae bacterium | reverse complement strand
GAAACTGCGGTTGAACATGCTGTTCGCCGGGAGCACGGAGGGGGCGCATCGAGCGTGTGTGCTGTTGGGGATCGTGTCGACGTGCCGAGCGATCGGAGTGCTGGTGCAGGCATACCTGACGTGGGCGTTTGAGCGGCTGGGAACGCACCGAGAAAAGTTCGGGCTTCGGGTGGAGGAGATGACGCCGGCAGCGTTCAAGGAAGCGGGCGGCTGGCGGCCGTAACCCACCCGAAAACGCGGCGAGAGGGTCTACCCGCCGTCGTTGATGGCTCACGGCTACTTGCCGGGGTTCCGCCGGAACTACCTGGCTTCGGCCAGGATACTTGCTTGCTGGCCTCTCGTCTAACCCTGACAGGAGAGGCGTTCCCCAGCTCACCGTTCACGTCCACGGCCACGGCTCTTGATTCTACACATCCCGCAGGGATTTTTTCGAGGTATGGGCCATCGTTTGCATGGCAAACTTCGCCGCTTTCCAGCCCGCCACCAGATCGTCCAACCGGCGCATTCCGCGCCACAACACCTGCCAGCCAAACGCTCCGTTGCGTTTGAGGTGACCCCCCAGCTTCGCGATGGCTCCCAAGGCTTCGCTCACCGTCGGTTGCTCGGGCAACCCCTGGCGGCTGGTCTGTTGCAGCACATCGAGCTGCTCCTGCGACAGCACGTCCGTCGCTGGCGCTTGAGGTTCTTGCCGAGCTTGAACTTTCAGGCGCAACAACTGCCAGGCAATGGGCAAAAACAAGCCCAGTGCGTTGCGCAGCCCGTGGTAGCCCTCAAGCTGCCGCGACTCGTAGGCACACCCCGTCTTGAGGGCCTTGTTGAACTCCTCCAACAACCACCGCGCCTTGTACCAGCCCAGCACGGCGAGCTGCTGCTCGGCTGTCTCCACGGGTTCGCTCGTCAGCAGGAGCCAGCTCAGGGGGTTGCAGCCTTCCGGGGGGTCGAGCTCCACGGCGAAGACCACGTTGACCTCGAGCCGCTCGGGCAAGCCGCTGGCAGCGCCGTAGTAGCGTGGACGGCGCAGCTCCAGCCGACGGGCTCCGACGCTCACGGTGGCCTCTCGCTCGGGTTGCCTGGGACGTCCTCGCACTGTCACCTTGTCCTTGCCACGCCCGGCCACGGGCACGTCCAGCGTGGTCTTGATGACCGTGTCCAGCCACGTCTCGCTGATGCTCAGCCCTTCATCGTCCCACTCGTCCTCGAAGACGTGCCGATCGCGAGCCAGACGAACCACAAAGCGGTCCCTGGACGAGAGCATCTCGGCCAGAAACGGGTACGCATCCCCTTCGCGATCCGCCACGTGGATGACGTTCGCGCAGCTGCCGATGGCGTTGCGGCACAGGGCCACCTGCTGCGGCCATCGCTCCGACTCTTTGTTCTTCTTTTTGGACAGCTCGCCGCCAGACAGGTGCTTGTTCCGACCGCGCCCCTTGTGGTTGGGGCGAACCAGCGTACTGGCAGCCAACACCCCCAGGGGCAGATGCAAGCCGTCCGCGCAGACAGCCAGCGACAGGTGCAGCAAGAAGCCTTTGTCCTCGCTGTCGCGCAGAGGCCCCAACCCGACCCCCTCGGAGACCCCAGGGAAGGCCACTTCGGTGGTGTCGTGCAGGACCAGGCAAAGGGGTTGCTCGGCCATGCGGGCGAGCGTTCGCTTGTGATGGGGACCGAGAAGAGCTTCCATAGAGACGCGCCGGTTCTTGAAGAAGCGATAGAGGGCTTCGCCATCACGCAGGTTGGGGGAGGCGAATTCCTTGGCGAGGTCGACGACGACTTCGACGGGAAGCTGGAGGGCGGTCATGGCCAAGACATGACACCTCATTCGCCCGGAGGCTGCCCTGACGCCGTGCCGCGGCTGGTGGGGGCCTTGGGCGGGACTTGCGCCCGATCACGGCTTCCGTGGCTGCGAAATTTCCCTGCGGGATGTGTAGAATCAAGAGACGGCCACGTGGACGGATTCCGTGGACGTGGACGGGTTTCGTGGACGTGGACGGGTTTCGTGGACGTGGACGGGTTTCGTGGACGTGGACGGGTTTCGTGGACGAGCCGGGCTCCGCTGTCGGGGTTAGACGGGAGGCCTTACTTGCTCAAGCGACGGCATGACGAGAAAAATAACATGGTGTTCTGGGGGCTACGACCCCCTCGCGGCTGCAAAGCGAGCCAGAACGGCACCCGCGGCAAGACCAGGCTTTTTGTCCAATCCCGACAGACATGCGGTTGCCCTCTCTTCAGAGGGTCGCCAGGGTCAGGCCGCCGTCCATGACGAGGGTGTGGCCGGTGACAAAGGAGGCGGCGTCGGAGGCGAGGAAGAGGGCGCCACCCACGATCTCCTCCGGGGTGCCGAGGCGGCCGAGGGGGGTGCGGGAGAGGACCCGCTGGTGGATCTCGGGGTCATCGACCAGGGCCGAGGAGAAGCGGGTTCGGATGAGGCCCGGGGCGATGGCGTTGACCCGGATGCCCGAGCTTCCCAGCTCGTAGGCGAGGGTCTGGGTCATCGAGAGCACGGCGGCCTTGGTCATTCCGTAGACCCCCTGGAGAGGCGCGGCGCCCAGGGCGACGACGCTGGCGACGTTGACGATGGAGCCAGGGGCGTTGCGTTGCTGCAGATGCCGGGCGACCGCCCGGGCCGTGTCGAAATAGCCCTTGAGGTTCACCTCGAAGGTCTTGTGGTAAGCGCCGTCGTCCGCGGTGAGCATGGGCCCGAAGTGCGGGTTGGTCGCGGCGTTGTTGACCAGCACATCGATCTTTCCAAACCGCTGGAGCGTGGCCTCCATCAGCGCGTCGATCTGCTCGGATTTCCCCGTGTGGCAGGCGACCGCCAGGGCCTCGCCGCCAGCCGCCTGGATCCGCTCGGCCACCGCGCTCACGCCGTCGAGCTTGCGGGAGGCCACCACCACCCGGGCGCCGTGGGCCGCGAACCCCTCGGCGATGGCCTCTCCGATGCCGCGGCTCGCCCCGGTGATGATGGCGACCTTGCCTTCCAGATGAATGCTCGTCTTCATGGGCGGTGAGGGTGGTTGGTCTGCTCCCCTCGCGTCAACGGCTCCCACTCCTTGCCTCGATGATGGCCCTGGATCCCTCGCCTCGACCCCGGCACCTCCTCGTGGTGCACGGGGACCCCTGCGCCACCGCCGCGGAGGCCCTGGCCCGCCTCGCTCCCCTGCCCCTGGCCCGCGTCCTCTGGGTGGGCGCCCTGCCCCCCCCGGGGGTTGTCCCCTGCCCTGCCCGCGCTCTCCCCAGGTTCCTCGGGGCCTCCTTCGCCGCCGTGGTGCTCGATGGGCATGACGCGCTGGATGCGGACGCGCTCGGGCAAGCCGAGGGGCTGGTGCAGCGGGGCGGGGCGCTGCTCCTGCGGCTGGGTCCGACCCCGGAGACCGGGCGCCCCGAGCTCGCGTCGTTCCCCTTCTCCCCGCGGGAGGTCGGGCTTCGCTTTCGCCAGCGCCTGCTGCGGGTGCTCGCGGAGGGCTGCGGTCCGTCTGGTGTCATCGAAAACCCTGTTGAGCTTCCCTACAACGGGACACCGGAGCAAGCGGCGGTGGTGCGGGAGCTGGTGGAGAGGTTCCTGGCGCCTTCCCCCTCGCTGGTGGTGCTGCTGGCGGACCGTGGTCGAGGGAAATCGAGCGCGCTGGGGCTGGCGCTGGGGGAGGCGTACCGCCGTCACCGAGGGCTCACCTTTGCGATCTGCGGAGCCTCGCGGGAGGGGGCGGGGGAGCTGACGCGCTTCGCGGCGGAGGGAGGGGCGCGAGGGGCGCTGCGGAGCGCGGGAGAGCTGGTCGCGGCGCTGCAGGGCGGCGAGGCTGCGCCGGGGGTGCTCCTGGTCGACGAGGCCGCGCAGCTGCCGGTGCCGGTGCTGCAGCAGCTGACGAGGCTGGCCCCCGGTTCGACGGTGGCGTTTGCGAGCACGTGCCGCGGGTACGAGGGGACCGGGCGAGGGTTTGTGCTGAGGTTCCTGGAGTGGGCGCGGGGAGAGGGGCGGCCGCTGCGGGAGCTGACGCTGCGGCAGCCGATCCGCTTCGATCCGGGGGATCCGCTGGAGTCGCTGGTGGCGCGGGCCCTGGTGCTGGACGCGGATCTGCCGGCGGTGCCAGCGGTGGCGCAGGAGAGGGGGCGCTGCGTGGTGCTGGACCGGGAAGAGCTGGCCCGCGACGAGGGGTTGCTGCGCCAGGTGTTCGGCCTGCTGGTGCATGCGCATTACCGCACGCGCCCCGGGGATCTGGAGCGGCTGCTGGATGCGCCCGGGTTCGTGGTGCATGCGGTGCTGGAGGGGAGGCAGGTGGTGGGGGTGTCGCTGGTCTCGCGGGAGGGGGGGCTCCCGGGGGAGCGCTGCGCGGCGCTGGCGCGAGGGGAAGGGCGAATCCAGGGGCATGCGCTGCCCGACACGCTGCTCTCCCACGGGGGCAGGCCCGAGGCCGGCGAGCTCACGTTCGCGCGCAGCGTGCGGATCGCGGTGCACCCGGAGCGCCGGCGGCAGGGGCTGGCCCGGGCGCTGGTGGAGCACGTGCATCACCACCACGGCGAGGTGGACGCGTTCGGGACGCTTTTTGGCGCGACCGCGGAGGTGGTGAACTTCCGTCGATCCCTCGGGTACATGCTGGTACGGGTGGGGGCTTCGCGGGGGGCGCGCACCGGAGAACCTGCGGCGGTGATGGTGCACCCCCGGAGCCCTGCGGCTCACCGTCTGGTCGCCTCGATGCAGCGCGAGCTGGCCTGGCATCTCCCCTGGCAATGGCGGGCCTTCGAGGCCGAAGGGACCCCGCTGGAGCCCGCGCTGATCGAGGCCCTCGGGGCCGGTCTCCCCTCCCCTTCCCTGCCCGACGACGAGGAGCAGCTGGCGCTGGTACGTGCCTACGTCGCCAGCGCTCGCCCGGCGGACACGCTGGGGGCGGTGCTGTGCGCCTGGGTTCGAGGGCGCGCAGGGCTGCTGGGCAGGCTCCCCCGGCGGGATGCAGCGCTCCTGCAGGCCCGGTGGGTCGAGGAGCGCTCGTGGGCGCAGGCCACCCGGGAGGCCCGGTTTGACTCGGTGGAGGGGGCGATGAAGGCGATGCGAGGGGCCGTCCGGGGCCTGCTATCCTTGGGCGAAGTCATGTCGTGCTCGACCCTCCTGGCCCTCTCCGTCCTGGCCCTCTCGTCCCTGGCCTGCGGGGCGAATCCGCCCTTCGTGTTCCCCATCAACGAGGAGGTCTGCGAGCCTGCCGCCGGGGCCGGTGGCGTCGCCGGATCCTCCGGAAGTTCCGGACAGGTCGAGGAGGGGGAGTGCGCGGGGGCGCCGGGGGGGCAAGGCGGGGCGGAGGGCGGGTGAGTCAGGGGGTCGAGAAGGCGCCAAGGTCGCGGGGAGAAGGCATGCATTGTCCGCCGAAATCGCGGACAAAAAGCGATGAAAAGGGGAGTGAATCGAGGTCGGTTGCGCCCTTGCTCTGGACGAGCGGCAGGTTGGTCGGCTTGCCCTGGGCGTCGAGCTCGGGGTCCTGGTCGTAGGTCGAGGTCTGGGTATCCTGGGGGATGACGCCCCACCAGTTGAGCAAGTAGCAGCATCCCCCGGCGTTCACGCCGGGGTCCACCACGCTTCGGGTCGGACATAGAAAGACCGATCCTGGTTCCTTTGTGCTGGTCTCGACGGCGAAGAACAGCCAAAGTGGTCTGGCTTGGATCCCGAAGAACTCGGGCTCCGAGTGTGGGTCGAAAACCCATGGTGTTTGGCAAGCGAGAAACTTCGGCGTTGTCGCCCCGCAGGACGGGCGACGTAAAAGTTTCTGTCACGCAAGCAAGTATCCTGGCAGAAGCC
>JALOQB010000474.1 GCA_025453595.1 Polyangiaceae bacterium | reverse complement strand
CATCACCGCCTCAACCTCCACCGACGTCTTCGGCTGAAGCCCATCCCTCTCGCACGGGCCGCTTGACCGAGAGCCCGCGCCAGGGCTCGGGTCGCCTCACCGCTCGCGCAAGGAGGCCCATCCCCGTCCCCGTCCCCGTCCCCGGTCCCCGTCCTCGGTCCTCGTCCCCGTGGCCGTGCGCGTGGCCGTGCGCGTGGCCGTGGCCGTGCGCGTGGCCGTCCTCGTGGTCCCCCCTTTCCCCCGTGCTATTCTCCTCTCTGATGGCGTCGCTTCAACACGAGGAACTCGTTGAACTCTTCCGCGCCGACGCCCTCCTCGCCGTCGAGCTCCTGCAGCGCTCCGGCGCCCTGACCCTCCCCTCCTTCACCCGCGCCGAGGTTCGCTGTGGAGAGAACTTGTGGCGATGGCGCTGCAAAGCAACGAGGCCGCAAAGGCGGCGCTGGAGGCGATGATGAACGTGGAACAGTGGCGGGATAAGTCATCCTGGTACAAGGATGGCATCGAGAAGGGGAAGATGGCGGAAGCACGGAAGGCGGTGGAGCGGGTGCTGCGGCGCCGGAACCTGCCAGTGAGCGAGGCGCAGGCGGCGCAGCTTGCGGCCTGCCACGACCTCGACACGCTGGAACGCTGGCACGACCTCGCCATCACCGCTGCGAACGCCGACGAGGTCTTCGGTCAGGACGTGCTCTAACTGGCGCAGCACGGCGCCGAGGCGCTGGGCGACGGTCTCGATGGCCTTGCGGTGGCAGGCCTCGACCTCCGCGTCGGTGAGGGTACGAGCCCCCTCCTTGCCGGCGAGGTCGAGAGGGTCGCGGTAGATGACGCGGAAGGCCAGGGAGCGATGCCCCTCGGGGACCGAGCCCCCGCGGAACTGATCGAAGACCTCGACCTGCTCGCAGAGCTCGCCGGTGGCCTCGCGGATCAGCTGGGCGATCTGCCCGGCGGCCACCGAGTCTGCCACCGTGAAGGCCATATCGCGGGAGCTGGCAGGAAGCCTGGGGATGGGGGCAGCGCGGGGGGTCACACGGCCCAGCGCGTCGAGCGCGTCGAGGTCGAGCTCGACGACGACCGCGGAGCCACCCAGATCCAGCTGCTCGACGACCTCCGGATGGAGGATGCCAAACTGACCGACCGAGCGGCCCCCGACAAGCACACGTCCGGCGCCGCGCGGGTGCAGGTGGGCGGGCCGATCCGCAGCGGCAAAGGCCTCGACCTCGGGCTCACGACGGAGCGCACGGGCGACCAGCTCGACCGCCACCGCCTTGGCGTCAAAGACGTCATGCTCCTCGGGTTTGCCCAGGTAAGCCGGGCGCAGGCCAGCCAGGATCACGGCGAGGCCCCGGGGCTCGGAGGGCAGCGACTGGCCCGCGACGGGCGCGAGGAAGGTCCGGCCCAGGGTGAAGAGACGGAGCGTCCGCTCGCCACGGCGCCGGGCCTGGCGGGTCGCGTCCAGGAGCCCCGGCAGCAGCGAGGTCCGCAGCACGCTCCGCTCCTCGGTGAGCGGGTTGGCGAGCCGCACCACCGGGGGCGGCGCGCCCAGGGCCGCAAGCTGCGCGGGGGCGACGAAGGAGTAGGTGATCGCCTCCAGGAGACCCAGCTCGACGGCGGCGCGGCGCAGCTCGTCCGCGAGGCGCACAAGAGGCTGCGGCTGGGCCAGCAGCGGCGGTAGCTCGGGCGTGACCCGATCGTACCCCCAGACCCGGCCCACCTCCTCGATCAGATCGGCCTCTCGCGAGAGGTCCGGGCGCCAGCCTGGCACGCGGAAGGTCGCCTCGGCGTCGTTGCCTGAACGCTCCTCGCAGCCCAGCAAGGCCAGGATCCGGCGCGCCTCGACGAAGGGCACCTCGGCCCCCAGCAGCGCGTCCAGGCGCTGGCTCCGGAGCTTCACCTCGGGGGCCTGGTACGGCGCCTTCTCCACATGGATCGGCGGCATCACCACCCGGACCCCCGGGCACAGCTCGCCCAGCACCTGGAGCAGGCGCCTCATCGCATGGGGCACCCCCTCCCGGTTGATGCCGCGCTCGAAGCGGTGGCTCGCCTCCGAGTGGAAGCCGTGGCGGCGCGCCGTGCGGCGCACGCTGCGGGGCGCGAAGTAGGCGCACTCCAGCAGGATCCGGGTGGTCCCCGCGGAGATCTCGCTGTGCGCCCCCCCCATCACCCCGGCCAGCCCGGTGGGCCCCTCCGCGTCGGCGATCACCAGGTCGTCCGCGTCCAGCTCGTGCTCCTTGCCGTCCAGCGTCACCAGCTTCTCGCCAGCCACCGCCTGCCGCACCCGGATCGTACCGCCCCGGATCCGATCCCGATCAAAGGCGTGGGTCGGCTGACCCAGCTCCAGCAGCACCAGGTTCGTCGCGTCCACCACGTTGCTGATGGGCCTCACCCCCAGGCTCGTCAGCCGGTGCTGCACCCGCAGCGGGGACGCCTCGATCTTGACCCCTTCGACCATGGAAGCTCCATACTCCGGGCAGCGAGCGCCGTCCTCGACGGAGAGGCTCACCGGATCAGGGAGGCCGGAGAGCAGGGGATCGGAGGCGGGTACGTCGCGGTCGGAGACAGCGGAGGCGACGGCGGCGACGGGGGAGGGCTGGTAGGAGAGACCGAGGAGGGCGGCCAGCTCCCGGGCCAGGCCGGCGTGGCCGAGGGCGTCGGGGCGGTTGGGGGTGACGTTGATCTCGAAGATGACGTCCCGGACGCTGGGCAGGGCCTCGGGGAGCGGCTGGCCGGGCTCTCCGCGGGGCAGCACCAGGATGCCGTCTGCGCCCTCGCCGATGCCCATCTCGCGCTCGCTGCAGAGCATCCCTTCGCTGGGGACGCCGCCGATGGCGCGCGGGGTGATGGTCATGCCGATGGCGGGGAGCGTGGCGCCCAGGGGCGCGAGGACGACGAGGCCCCCCGGCTCCGGCACGTTGGGGGCGCCGCAGACGACCTGCTGGGTGCCCGCGCCGTGATCAACGGTGACCAGACGGAGACCGGACTTGGAGGGGTGTGGTTCCCGGGCCAGAACCCGGGCGACCCGCAGCCCCTCGGTGCCGGCCCCGAACGTCGACTGCCCCTCGATCTCGAGTCCGGCCGCGGTGAGGCGCCGGGCCACCTCCTCGGGGGGGATTTGCTGAAGACCCGGGACCAGCTCGCAAAGCCATGCGTAGGACGCCTTCATGGGGCCATCTCCCTACCATGAGCGCCGGGCCCGGGGGGGCCTTGTTCAGCTTGCCTCTTGATCGGGGGAAACAGGGGGACTATCTGCCGCTCCGCGCTCAAGGAGCAAACTCATGCGTACGTCCCTGTTCTGTGTGATCCTCGGTCTGGCGGTGGTGGGCTGCGGCGAATCGGCGCCGGATCCCAAGTCGGCCCCTCCCCCTGCCTCGGTGGCCCCCCCTGCCCCCAAGCCCACGGCCTCCGAGGCCCCGAAGGAAGAACCCAAGAAGGAGGAGCCCAAGAAGGAGGAGCCGCCACCCCCGCCTCCGCCGAAGACCGCCAAGGACGTGATCGTCCCCGGCGCCACCTTCCTGTTCTCCCTCGCGGACTCGCCGGACGCCATGAAGGCGGTCACCGAGACCTGCGGCAAGAAGAAGAAGGACGAGGACAAGAAGAAGTGCGAGGACGAGGCCAAGGCCTCCGCCGCCGAGGAAGGCATCCGCTTCGAGAAGGGCGAGAAGGACGGCACCTGGGTCTGGGTGTCCTTCGGCAAGGAGAAGGACAAGGAAGTGGTCTTCAACAAGATCACCATCAAGGACCCCAAGTTCGAGGACAAGAAGGTCACCTTCACCATGACCGGCAAGGACTCGGGCAAGCGCGCCATGAAGTTCAAGGAAGGCGACGCCTCCCCTGCCACCGAGCTCGTGGACGACACCACCGTCGCCATGACGGACCCCAAGAAGGGCAAGCTGGTCTTCAAGCTCAAGAAGTGAGCTGACCCGCTCCAGTCTCACGAAAAAGCCCCGCTCCCGGCCAACCCGGGGCGGGGCTTTCTTCGGCCCTGCCCATAGGACCGCCCACCAGCCCCCGCAGACGTTCACGTCCACGAAACCCGTCCACGTCCACGGAACCCGTCCACGTCCACGGAACCCGTCC
>JALOQB010000182.1 GCA_025453595.1 Polyangiaceae bacterium | reverse complement strand
GTCTCGTCGGTGACCTCAAGGGTCAGATGCCCTTCCCGGTCCTGATCTTTCAGGGTGTTGAACGCCCAGGTTCGGTACGACTGAGATGGGGTCACCTTCAGGTCCAGGGAAGTGCGGCGCTCCCCGTTGACCCGGAAGACCAGGTGCACCACCCGGGGCTCCGGGTTGCTGTTCTTGAAGGCCATGTGCGCGTACACCCGCTGACCGGGCTCGGCGGCCTCCAGAAAATCGGCGGGCTCCCGGTTCTTGACCTCGGAGGTGAACGAGAACCGGAAGAGCTGCAGCGGCTGTGCCGGGGGCGTCGGGGGCGCCGAGGGCGCTGGTCGCGGCGACGCCGAGGGCGCTGGCAACGGAGGGGCCGGGGCCGAGCTCGACGCCGCCGCCCCCTGCGCCGTATCGCGCTGGCACCCGACCGTGAGCACCAGCAGCGCCGCGCCCAGGGCCCGGGCGGCTGCGGAGGTCCGGTGGGTCATGACCCGCAGAGAACTACCAGATCGCTCCCCCTCCGTGCCATCGTCCCGCGCGGTGCGTCCCCTGCTCGCCCTGCTGCTCCTGCCGCTCCTGGCCTGCCGCGCCCGGCCGGAACCCGAGCCACGACCCGCGCCGCTGCCTCCCTCCACGCCCTCGTCGCCCCTCGCCTCCGCCGCCCCGGCGACCTCCGCGCCTCCCGCGTCCTCGTGCCCCGATGGGATGAAGCTGGTGGCTGGTGGCCTCTTCTGGATGGGTCACTCCGACGGGCTCCCCGAGGAGTCGCCCCGCCACCGGGTCGCGGTCCGCTCCTTCTGCCTCGACGCCACCGAGGTCACGGTCGCCGCCCACCGCGACTGCGAGCGCAGCGGCGCCTGCTCTCCCCCTCGCCGCGGGCCCTTCTGCAACACCGACGCCCGGGACCGCGACGACCACCCGGTCAACTGCATCGACTGGCACCAGGCCGTCGCCTTCTGCGCCCGGCGCGGCGCCCGCCTCCCCTCCGAGCGCGAGTGGGAGTTTGCCGCGCGCAACGGCGCCGAGCAGCGCATCTACGCCTGGGGCAACGAGCTCCCCGACGGCCGCTGCTGCTACAGCCACGAGGGCACCTGCAAGGTGGGCTCCTACGCCCCCAACCCCTCGGGCCTCGTCGATCTCACCGGCAACGTCTGGGAGTGGACCTCCTCCGCCTTCGGTGCCTACCCCGACGAGCACCTCCAGGGGCCGATCCGGGTCTACCGCGGCGGCAGCTTCAGCCGCCGTTTTCCCAAGTGGATGCGCAACGGCCTCCGCAACCGTGCTCGCGCCGAGGAGTGGGGCGCTCACCTCGGCTTCCGCTGCGCCCTTGACCTCGCTGGCGCCCCTTGCCCCGACGGCAGCGCACCGGACAGCTCCGGCCGCTCCTGCCTCCTGCCCTCCGATCCGGACGCGCCCCATCCCCCGTCCCCGGCGCACCCCCTGTCCCCGGCGCGCCCTTCCTCTGCCCCCTCGGCCTCCCCGCCCGAACCCGTCTCCACCTCCCGCGATCCTCGCTTCGACGCCGATTGCTCCCAACACAAGCCTGGACGACCCGTGGCGTATCTCGTAAAGGGAGGGTCCTTCGCCGATCGCCAGCGGGCCCGCGGGCCCTGCGTCAACCGCGACGTC
Source organism: Polyangiaceae bacterium (assembly GCA_025453595.1). Taxonomy (GTDB): domain Bacteria; phylum Myxococcota_A; class Polyangia; order Polyangiales; family Polyangiaceae; genus JANWXX01. Next base: position 13,014 of record JALOQB010000182.1, on the reverse strand, counting down.
GGTGTCGGCTTCAACAGCGTCTGCTGTGCCCAGTAACCCCCCCCCTCTGGGGGTGTTGGTAACCTGTGGAGAAGCTGTGGATAACTGCTGTCCGGAACCCCTGTGGACATCCGTCGATCCACCCGCGTTACCCCTTGATTTGATTCATCTTTTTGCTGGTGAGAGCCGGTGGGAAAACGGATGCTCCGGGAGCCTGGGGGGAGCGAGGTGATGTTGCTCCCTCGCGCGGCCCTCCTGCTCCGCTTTGACCGGCCGTTTTTGTGCGTCATACTGGGAGTCTTCGCGGGCTGGCGAAACGGTATACGCACTGCTTTGTAAGAGCACCCTTCCCGGGCTGGATGGGGCGGGGCAAGACGTCCCTGCCCAGGTGATCCTTCCCAGAAACCTCCAGGTTCGAATCCTGGGCCCGCGACCCGTGGCGACCCTGACGCCCCTCAGGGGGCCGAGGCGGCGATCAGCTCGATGTTCTCTCGCTCATCGAGATCGGTTGCCACCGCGTACCCCACCCCTCGCCGCTCGGTCGCCGCCACGTTGTAGCCCCGTACGTTGCCCACGTACACGGGCGAATCCTGGATGACCCTCTGGCGCAGGGTCGAGCTCTCGGGGCGGACGCGACGGGGATCGTAGACGTAGACCGAGATGCGGTGTCCGCCGGCCATGGAGTACTGGAGCACGGCGGCCCTGGAGTCGCGGAGGGGGAGCATGCGACCGCCCTCCCACTTGGCGCCGAAGCGCTGGAACTTCGGGGGCTCGACAGGGACGCCGACGAAGGGGTCAAAGCGGCGGATCTCTTCGGGCTGGGTGACCTCGGGGGGGAGGGGCTGTGCGTGGAGCGAGACGAGCTCGTGGACGATGCCATCGAGGCCCACCTCGGCGTGGAGCGAGGCGGGGGGAGGAGGTACTGCGGGGGCGGTGGGGGCGGCGGGGCGGTGGAGGGAGACCGCGAAGGCGACCCCGGCAGCCACCGCGAAGGGGACCACGTGGCGGGAACGGAGCGGCGTGCGGGAGCGCCGTTCGGCGAGGGAGACGAGGCGACCGGCGGGGCGAGGGGCCTTGGTCAGCGCCCGGAGCGGGGCGCCAGCGACTCGGTCCGGTCGCCGGAAGGGGAGCACGGTGGCCGAGTCATGGAGGCAACGGCCGAGGGAGGGCGCCACGGTCCGCGGCGCGGGCTCGGCAAGGACCACCCGGAGCCGCTCGCGCAGGGAGGCCGGAGCGCGGACCTGCCCCTTGTTCTTCATCGTCGCCCGGAGCGCGCGATCGAGGGCCAGGCGCTCGCGGCAGCAGGAGCACTGGGCGAGGTGGGTCTCGACCTCGACGACCTGGGGCGGGCTGAGCTCGCCGTCGAGGTAGGTGTCGAGGGCTGGGGCCAGGACGCGGCAAGGAGAGGGGGTGGGGAGAGGGGCTGCTTTCATCGGGCCGCAACGCGCCGCTTGGCGCGATATTCTTCGAGGTTGGTGGGCTCGGCTTCCGCTGCTTCGTCGATGATGCCCAGGGCCACCGCATGCTCATGGAGGGCGGATTTGAGCAGCTTGCGGCCCCGGTGCAGGCGCGACATCACGGTCCCGATGGGGCAACCCATGATATCGGCGATCTCCTTGTAGGACATCTCCTCGACGTCCGAAAGAACCACCGCGAGCCGGAATTCTTCCGGCAACGCTTCGAGGGCCGCCTGGAGTTCTTCCTGGAGGAGCGGCTGCAGCGCCAGGGCCTCGGCGTCCCGCATGGCCCGCATGGTGGCGGTGCTCATCCATCCGTCGGCGAGCGGGTCTGCGTCGGGCCCGTCCAGCACGTCCCGCTCGAGGCCCCCGCGCTTGTACTGGTTGAGGAAGGTCGTGGTGACGATCCGCAGCAGCCACGCCTTCATGTTGGTGCCGGGCTGGAACTGGCCCCGGGCCCGCATGGCCTTGACCACCGCGTCCTGCACCAGGTCTTCGGCCTGCACCGTGCTCCGCGTCAGGCGGCAGGCCACGCTGTACATTGCGTCCAGGTGGGCGAGGGCTTCCTGCTCGAAGGATTCGGCTTCCGACAGGGGGCCAGGAGGGGGGGAGATCACCATCGTTCGTTACCTCGAACGCCCCTCATGCAGGTTCTATTCCTCACTTGGAGTCGGGCGTATTTTTTTGTGCCTGGAGCTCGTTTACGCGCTTCTCTAGCTCTTCAATCCGCTGGGACAACTTGTCAACCTCCCCCCGGACGTTCACGAAGAACGGGGGCAACAGGGCGGAGATTTGCTCGTCAATCGCGCTGCGCCACTCGTCGACAGTTTGTCGCGAGGTCTCGACCAGCTCCTGGAGGCGGTTGCGGCTGGCGGGGGGGGCCGGCGGGGAGGGCACCTCGGGGGGAGGCGGGGGGGGCGGAGGTTCCGGGGCGGGGGCCGTGGCTTGCTCGTCCTCGGGGGTGTGAATCAGGCGACCGATGGGGCCATCGCGGAACTGGTGCAGGAGCCGCTCGCGGCCCGAGTGCACCAGCTCGCGCAGGGTGTGGAGCGGCACCGCCTTGGGGGCGCTCTTCACCTCGCCGGAGATGATGAGGGCGAGGGTGGCCTCGGTCTTGTCTTCCTTGGTCGCGTTGTCGATCACCTGCACGTCCTCGCCGGCGCGCACCAGCTCGGCGATCTGGGGCAGCGTCACGTAGCGCGAGTCCTTGGTGTCGTAGAGCTTGCGGTTCGAGTACCGCTTGATGATGCGCCTGGGCCGTTCGCCCGGGGGAGGTGTGGTATCTGCGCTCATCGCCCCGCCAGGGGAACCCCACCTGCCCCGCAACGTCAAGCCCACAACGACAGCCTCTGCCCTGCGTGTCGCTGTCGCCCCCGGCGTACGACCGCTGCTGAGGGCGAAAATGGGTTGCCGTCCGGTGCCCGGTTCTCTCACCATGCCCGCGAAAAATCAGGAAACCACGACGATGAAGAGCTTGCCTTGGCTTTTGCTACCCACCCTCCTGCTGCCCCTCGGTTGTGGCTCCGGTGCCCTCGGCAACGCGGTGCGAGGGCGCGAGAAGAGCGTCAACGAAGCGCGCGGCGGGGAGGGGGCGCCGACCTGCGGGGAGGCCCCGAAGTACGGCGCTCCCCTCGTCGTCGACTGGCCCTCGGAGCAGCGCGGCGACCTGGAGGTGGCGATGAAGCAGGGGGTCGGCGTGGTCGCTTACGACTGCAAGGGGGTGCGTATGCTGCCCTCCTGCAAGGTGCGGGGTGGCTACGGGTTCATGGGGATCTCGCTCAAGAAGGAGACCATCGAGCTCAAGACCGCGGACGAGCTGGCGGCGAACCTGCCCCTCGGGGCCACGAAGCTCGGCGCCAGCCTCAGCTCCTCGTCGTCGATCGCGGTGGACCTCCGGATGATCGGCGTCAACGCCACCACCCGCACCCGCCTCACCCGCCCCGAGCTGACCGGCGACTGCGCCGAGGCCACCCACTTCGTCCAGACCGCCACCGTCGGGGCCTTCGCCGTGCTCCAGAAGACCGAGGGCGCCGTGGCCGCCTCCGTCAGCGCCCCGATCGGCGACGTGAGCGGCTCCAGCAGCAGCGACAAGAGTCGCCTCACCGGCGACGGTGAGCTCGAGTCTTGCGAGAAATGGAACCCCGACTCGGAGCGCCCCCCCGCCGCCTGCAAGGCCGTCCTCCGCCTCCAGCTCACCCCCATCGCCTCCGACGACATCGTGCTCCCCGACGACAAGGCCGGGGCCTTCCGGGGCGCCGTCTGCCAGGAGGGCTTCTCCTTCTCCGGCGGCAAGTGCACCCCCTCCGCCGGCAAGGGCAAGCAGTGCGACCCCACCAGCGAGGAGGACTGCGAGCGCCAGTGCAAGCTCGGCCACGCCCCGAGCTGCACCGCCCTGGGCCGCATCTTCCGCGAGGGCATCGGAAAGGCCAAGCAGTCCTTCCGCCGCTCCGTCGAGCCCCTCACCACCGCCTGCGAGGCCCCCGAGCCGGACCCGAAGGCCTGCCTCCTCCTCGCCCGCACCTACGACGAGGCACGTAGGGAGATTCCCTACGATGAGAGCCGGGTGCGCACCGTCGCCCGCAAGGCGAGCTGGCTGCTGCAGGGGGCCTGCGGGGACGGGGACGCGGAGGCCTGCTGGCTGGCGGGCGATCTCTTTCGCACAGGGGTCACGCTGCCCAGGGACCCGGTCACCGCGATGCCGCTGCTGGAGCAGGCCTGCAACGACGGGTACGCCCGCGCCTGCTTCGACCTGGTGCAGGAGCTCTCGTACGCGGAGCAGGAGGCTCAAGCAAAGAAGAAGGACTCCCCTGGAGAAGGCGGGCCGCAGGAGCCCGAGGTGAACCCCGCGAAGGGCACCGAATCCTCGGCGCGCAAGGACGCGCTGCTGCGGCGCTCGTGCAACGGTGGCTTCGGGGAGGCCTGCTTTGTCCTGGCGACGGGCGGCAAGGGGAGCGCGTTCCAGGTGGACACCAGCAAGGAGGAGTGGCTCGACGAGAAGATGGAGTTCATGCAGCGCGCCTGCGAGTCCGAGTTCTCCCCGGCCTGCCGCCAGATCGCGAGCTACCTCGCGCCCCGGGACAAGGAGCGGTCGCGGCAGTTCCTCGAGCGCTGGAAGGACATGATCAACAAGCGCTGCGAGGGGGGCATGCCGGAGGCCTGCGAGGCCATCGGGCTGCGCTACAGCGAGGGCGGCAGCGGGCTCCAGGTTGACCCGAAGATCGCCGCTTCGGGCTACGAGCGCTGGCGCAAGATCCTCGACCAGCGCTGCACCAACGAGAACGCCGAAGCCTGTCAGACGCTGGCCTTGGCCCATCGCTCCGGCTTCAACCAGACGCCCAAGGATCCAAAGCTAGTCAAGGAGTACACCGACCGGTCCCACCGCGCCCAGGCGCGGCTCTGCTCCGGCGACAACACCTCGGGCTGCCTGGGCCTCGCCTACGAGCTGATGAGCTCCCCGGACTTCGATGGCTACGCGGTCCATGGCCACCTCAGCCGCGCCTGCAACAAGGACAACGTCACCGCCTGCTACGAGCTGGGGCGCCTCTACGAGAAGGGGCAGCAGGCCCCCTTCGAGGACGATGCCATGGGCATCGAGCTGTGGTGGGGCCGCGCCTGCTCGATGAATTACCCCACTGCCTGCGCGTCCCTTGGTCGGGTCTACGAGCAGGGGAAGAAGCTACCGAAGGACGAGAAAAAGGCCTTTCTCCTCCAGGAGCATGCCTGCAAGAGCTCGCGTTTTGAATCGTACCTCTGCAGCGATTACGAGCGCATGCTCTCGGAGGGCAAGGGCACCACGCGCGATGAGGCGCGCTACTTCCGGCACATCAAGGCTCGCTGCGAGCAGAGCCGCTACGACGTCACCGGCTGCATCCGGCTCAGCCAGCTCCACGAGCAGGGGATAGGCGTCAAGGCCGACAAGAAGCAGGCCCAGGCCATCTTCGACGCCCGCGTCTGCCATGACGGAAGCAGCTGCAACCTGGCGGCGCAGGTCTTCGAGCGAGGGAGAATGGGCAAGAAGGACCCCGGACGCGCCGTCGAGCTTTACAAGAAGTCGTGCGGCTTCGGCCAGGGCCACGACTTCGCCTTCTCCTGCATGATGGCGGCCCGCATCCTCTCGGACAAGAAGAGCGGCGTCACCGACCTCAAGGCCGCCGCCGAGCTGGCCCAGCGCGTCTGCGAGCGCACCCGCGACAGGTTCTATTGCAAGGACGCCGAGGCCCTCGGCGCCAAGGGCCTCGCCGCGATCCCGGACCCCTTGCCGGCCAACCCCTACAAGAAGTGACCCCCCGCGCCCCTCACTTGCGGAAGCGGATCGGGCGCCGCGCTCGGACCGCGTTCAACCCCTCTTCCTGCAGGTTATCCAGGGCCCGCTGCACCTCCACCGGCACCGTCGTCCCCGGCGCCACCTTGCAGCTCATCGGCCTCGTCTCCACCACGTCCCCGGCCCCCGCCCGGAAGTACCACCCGGGCTCGCTCCCGAGGGACGCCAGCGCCCGCTCCGCCCCCTGCCCCCGCTGCTCCTCCTGCGCGGGGACCCCATCCAGCACGCTGCCGCAGGGGGATTCGGAGGTTCCATACAGCACCATGCCATCGGAGATCATCGACGCGAAGGGCGAGCCGTCGGGGCCCTCGATCAGCACCGCCCGCCGCGTCCCTCGCTCTGCCGGCGCCACCACCCGCGCCGTCGTCGACCTGTCCTGGGCCGTGCAGGGCCGCCCGCGCTCCATGAACAGCCGCTGGGACGGGCCGCTGACCCGGGCCCCCAGCAGCGGCCCTGAGGCCTGGAACGGCAGCAGCGATACCTGCGATACCCCCGCCGACGGGATCTGACCGATGTGCACCAGGTAGGGTACCCCGTTGAGGTAGCTGAACGAGAGCTGATTCTCCGGGGAGAACGACCCACCCGCGGGCGGAAACAGCGAGAACGCCTCGAACCCGCGCCCCCCCAGCCTCGCCACCACCGCGTCCCGGTACCCGATCGGCACCGTGCTCTGCCCCACCCGCACCGCCTCCACCCGCAGGCCCAGCTCCTCCCCCTGCGCGTCCGTCAGCGGGGGCGCCGGCGCCGGCTGGCGCTCCACCTTGCCCCGGTGATCCAGGAAGAACAGCTCCCCCCGGGGCGACCCATCCAGGCGCACGAAGACCCCGCCGTTGCTGATCGACTGGAGCGGCAGCTGCACCATCGACACCTGGCCGATCGCCGGCTCCAGCCCCGGCAAGCTCGCCTCCTTCGGCGCCGGCAGCGTGCCCCTGGATAGTTTGTTCTCAAAATTGTTTTCCCACGCGACCTCGACCTGCTGGATCGTCGGCGTGCCCCCTGGCCGCGGCTGCAGGGTCAGCCGGGTGGCCACGACGCCCTCGACCTGGTCCGCGGACACCGCCATGGCCAGCCGCCCCGTGTCCCGGGTGGCGGGGAAGAGCACGTGTTCTTCGAGCTTGGTCGCGCCGCTGGTCGGCGCATGCACCGCCACCACCCGGCCGCTGGTGGGCTCGAAGACGGTGACGGCCCAGGCGCTCTTGCCCCGATCCGCCCGGAAGGTCGTCGGCATCTCGGCCCCGCGGGGCAGCGGGATCCACTTCTCGCGCCCCAGCCGGCACACCACCGGCGGGGGCGACGAGCGCAGCACCGCCCCTGCCTCCGGGGCGCTCGCCGGGCGCTGCTCCTGCTGCCCTCCCCAGCCCACGCGCCCCACCTGACCCCCCACCACGCACCCCCCCGTGCTGCACGTCACCTGGCGCTCGCAGGTGCCTCGCTCCGGGCACCGCAGCGCCGGGACGAGGCCGAGGGGGGTCCAGGATACCCCGCCGTCCAGGGACTCGAAGGCGCTGGCGTTGCTCACCGCGAGCATGCGCCGCCCGGCCAGCCCCAGGTGCACCCCGGAGGGGGCCGGCACCGGGGAGACCGACAGCGCGCGCCCGTCCTCGTCGGTGACCGCGACGAGGGCGCTGGTGGGCCCCTCGAAGGCGGCGGCGACGATGCCCTCGTCGGCCACCGAGAGCGAGGCGCTCCGGAGGTTCCCCAGCCGCCGCCGCTCGCTCTCCTCCAGCGCGGCCCCCAGCCCCAGATCGCGGCCCTCGAAGCTGCGCCCCCCGTCCGCGCTCACGAAGAGCCCCAGCTCCTTCGTCTTGCCCTGGCGCGCGATCAGGTACACCCGCCCGCTCGCCGCGAAGGCCGCCGCCAGGGGTTTCCCCGATTGCCCGGGCACGGCCACCGATTGCCACGGCGAGCCGCCGTCCTCGCCTCCCAGATCTTCCAGGGTCGTGGGCCAGCGCGGCAGCAGCAGCGGCGACTCGCCGTTGCAGGCGTTGCGGCTCGACCCGGCCCGGCAGGCGCCCCACAGCAGCACCCGGTCGTCGCGCCCCAGCGCCAGCCGCGCCTCGCCCAGGGCGCCCTCCAGGCTCCCCCGGAGCGACTCCGGTGCGTCCATGGAACTTCCATACCTCAGCAGGTGAACGAGGGCGGTGGAGGCCCCGCGCTGGGCCGAGGCGCAGGCCGCCACGATGAACCTGGCGTTGCCGTCGGCGACCAGGCGCTGGCACCCCTCGGTCTCGGGGAGGGGGACGACCGCCATGCGCTGACCGGGGCGGCCGGTGCCCAGGCGCCAGGGGGCCCCGCGGCGCTCCGGGGGGAGGAGCTCGGAGAGCTGATCGCCGCGCCAGAAGGCCATGTTCTGGTGGAACGCGGCGGCATCGGGGGCCGGCCCGAGGGTTTCGGGGAGCTGGAAGGCGGCGGCCGGAGGCGCCTCGCGGGTGGGGCGCGGGGGGGCGTCCCGGGTCCACAGCAACGAGCCGGAGAGGCCCTCGACCAGGAGGCTGCCCTCGCCGGAGCGGTGGAGCCGCTGCGCGCCGAGGGGAGAGGCCGCGAGCGGCGACCACTGGAGGCCCCCGTCGCGGGTCTCGAAGAGGCGCTCGGGGAAGGCGAGCAGCAGCCCGCTGCCGTCTTCGAGGAGCTGCACATCGGCCACGAAGGGTGCGTCGAGGGACGCCCGCTGGAAGGAGGCGCCGCTGTCGCCGGAGCGCAGCAGGGTGCCCCGCAGGGCGACCGCCAGCACCCCCCGGGCGCTGGCGGCGACCCGGGCGACCGGCTCGGGGACGGAGAACATGCGGCGGAAGGGGCCGAGGGGTGCATCCGCCTCGTACATGGCGCCCTGGGCCCCGACGAAGAGCCAGCCGCCCTCGGCGCTGCGGGTCGCGGCCACCAGGTCCTGGCCCGCGAGGTCCCCGGCGGCCTCGATCTGCTGGGCGGAGGCGTCGACGCGCCAGCGCTCGCCGTTGCGACCGAAGTAAAGCTCGCCGCCTTCGAGGGGCACGCGCCCCAGGAGCCCCCGCGGGGCCGGCGGGGTGAAGTGCCAGCGAGCCGGGCCCTGGGCGACCGGCGCCTCCCCCCCGGTGCGCCAGGGGACCTGCACCGTCGGCTTCTGCCTGAGAACCCCCGGGTCGGCGGTGCAGCCGGCCACCAGCCCCGCCAGGGCCAGGGTCAGCCCACCGCCACGCCGATCCAGCAACGAACGAGACGTCACGCCCCCATGTTCCCCTGGCGCCGCGCACCGTCAACCGCGCCGCGCAGGAGGGCTACCACCCCTGGGCCCTCACCAGCCCTTCGAGGGCCTGGCGAGTGGCGTCCCGGCGGGGGTGCCGGGCTCGCAGCGGATCCAGCTCGGCCACCAGCAGCCCCAGCGCCTTCACCCGCAGCTTCACCCGGCCCACGCCGGCGCCGTCCCCCTGCTGCTCGAGCTGCCACCGGAGCTGCCGGTAGAGCGCCAGGGCCCGGGGGAAATCGCCGTCCTCCGCGCACCACGCGGCCAGCTGCTCCAGCAATGCTCCGTCGGACCTCCGCAGCGCCAGCGCCTCCCCCAGATCGGCCCGCGCCTCCGCCCGCCGCTGGAGCCGCCGCCGCAGCTTGGCCCGCGCCTGCCGCGCCTCCCAGAACCCCGGCAGGTGCTCGATGGCCTCGCTGTACACCTGCTCCGCCTCGCGGGCGTCGCCGCTCTGCTCCCGGAGCGCCCCCAGCCCCAGGTACGCGGCCCCGTAGCTCCCGTCGATCTGGATGGCGTCGAGGTACAGCCGGGCCGCCGCCTCGGGCTGGCTCGCCGCCTGGGCCGCGGCCTGCGACGAGAGCTGACGGGCCTGGTTGCGGGCCCAGGACTCCCCCTGGGCCTGCGCAGGAAGCACACCCAGCGCCAGCAAAAGCACCCATCGAGCCGGACCTCGCACGGCAACAAGATGCCACCCCCCTCGGGACCCTGTCGAGCCACCTTTTCCCGGGATGAGAACGGGGCGAATTCTCCCGGCAAAAGCTAAGAGGATCAGCTTGTACCCGAAGCCGTAGACCGTCAGGATATGGGCCGGTCGATCGGGCTGCGCCTCGATCTTGCGGCGCAGCTTGACGATGCAGTTGTCGACGGTGCGGTTGGTCGAGGTGGCCTCCAGGCCCCAGACCCGCGACAGGATCTCGTCGCGCGCCACTGGCTGCCCCACCTTCTCGCGAAGCAACCGCAGCAGCTCGACCTCGTAGAACGAGAGCTCGTGGCGCACCCCCTCCCGCTGGAGCGCGTGGGCGGTCAGGTCCACCTCGGCGGCCCCCACCTGGAACCGCTCGTGGGCCGCATCCGAGACCCGCGCCGCTCGCCGGAAGATCGCCCGCAGCCGGGCGATCAGCTCGCCCACGCTGAAGGGCTTGGTCATGTAGTCGTCGGCCCCGGCGTTGAGCCCGCGGATCTTGTCCACCTCCTGGCTGCGCGCCGTCAGCATCAGGATGGGCACGAAGGAGTTCCAGCGCCGCAGCTCCTCGCACACCTGGTACCCGTTCAAATCCGGCAGCATCAGGTCGAGGATGATGGCATCGGGGTTCTCCTGGCGTGCCAGCGCTATCCCCTCCCGCCCCTTCGCCGCGCTGACCACGTGGAACCCCTCGAACTCGAGCGCATCCCGGAGCCCGAGGACAATCAATGTCTCGTCCTCGATGATGAGGATGGTCTTCTTCGGGGTCATGCGGGCGCCACTTTAGAGCAAAAAGAGGCGGTTACAAAAAGGCAAAACCCCCGCCCGGGGGGCAGGGGTCAGGTGTAGAGAGCTTCTCTATACCTAAGTTGCCGGCGGTCTCGACGATCTCCTGGCCGGAGGCGGCGCCGAGGCAGGTGATGAAGAGGGTGGAGTTCTCGGTCTGGGCGTTGACGAAGCGGATGGTGCGCTTCTCGTTGGCCGGGCACTTCTCGACGATGGCGGAGGCGGCGTCCTTGTCCGCGGCCACACCGGGATCGACGTAGCACCAGCCTCCGTTGTTGTTGCCGCTGGAGAGCAGGGGCAGATCCTTGGTGGTCTGGCACTCGGTCAGGTCGTTGCCGGTGAGCTGGGTGATCTCGCAGAGGCACTCGTACTCGAGCACGCCGCCGGTGATGAGCGACCTGATGCTGGGATCGATCTGCTTGCGCCCGACCCCATCGCACTGCTGGCAGGCCGCGACCTCGCTCTCGCTGTTGGGGAAGTTCGGGTCCTTGCGGAGCTTCGCGTCGATGATGAGGCAGGGGGTCGAGCCGTCCGGGTTGGCGGCGAGCTGACGCGGCAGGCAGCGGCCCGCGAGCTGGGACTTGAGGCGATCGATGATCGCGGCGACCGCGGGGCGGTAGCCGAAGTCCGGGTCGGCCTCGTTCTTCAGGTTCGGGGTGCAGATGCTGGCCACGATGGCGTTGGAGCCGAAGTTCCTGGCCACGTGCAGGAAGCGGGTGCCCGGGTAGGCCTTGGCGCGGAGCTGCTGCTGGGTGTACGTCTTGCTGTCCGGCGCCGTCTCGCAGAGGGGGCTCTTTTGTGTGTTGAGAGCTTGCTCGCTGCCTGCGCAGTCACACGACGCCTGGCCGCTTGCGCATTCACGAGGTGCCTCGAGCTCGAAGATACAGGCGTACTGGAGGTCTTCTCCTTCGGGGTTCCACTCGCGACCATTGATGCTGTTCCACGTGTCGGGCCCGAGCGGCTCGCCAGTAATCGGGTGGGTCCCGGTGCGGGGGGCATTGTTTTCACGCATCAGCGGATCTTCTGCGGGCTTGCGCTTGGCCGGGTCGATGGCGAAGGGGTCGCCGAGGATCAGGTCCCAGTTGATGTTCTGCTCCGGATCCTCGGAGTCGACCAGCTTGTAGCCCTGCTTCAGGTCCTGCGGGTTCTTGGCGATATCCTGCCAGGGCACGCCCACGATGCTGGCGAAGAACACGAGCGTCTGGGGGCGCTGGCTTGCCCTGGGGCGCCCGAGCTTCTGGACGTTCTCCTGGGTGTTGTTTTCCTTGTCCAGGGCAGCCGCGCGCTTGTAGGGCAGGTCGTCGAAGAGCGGATTCTGCACCAGGAAGCCGTCGCGGTCGTAGATCTTCGTCTTCGAGAGACCATCGATGTAGCGCTGGAGCGGGTAGAGCGTGTCGACGCCAAATCGCTTTTTCTGGTTCCAGCAACGCAGGTTGGGGGGGTCCAGTTTCTGAGGTCCAAGAGCGGCGCAGCACGTCGCATCGTTTTCCGGACAGCCCTGCCGGGCATTGGTGTAGCATTGGCGGCAGTTGGGCGAGTACTCGTCCTGGGCGCACTCAAGGGTACCGGAGTTTATGGTGAATGAGCCGATCTGCGCCGCGAGGTAGTTGAGCGGGAAGGGCTCCCCGGTCACGCGACCTCCGTTGTTGACCCACTTGTCGAAGTTGCCCTCGACGTAGCCAGCAGGCCAGCCGACCCGGTCGCCGTTGCATCCGTTGGGGTTGCCCTTGTCGTCGAAGGTCGGGTTTTCACACACATCCTTGGGGAGCACGCCGTCGATGATCGAGCAGTCATTTTCGTCCGAGAGGTTGACGATGGCGACCAGCGAATCGGGCCGGAGGAACTCGGCGCGCTGCGCCAGCAGCACCTCATCCACCCCTTCAGGCTTAGGTATGGGGAGCACCTCAGGTGTTGGCGTGACCTGGGGGATGATGGCATACGGAGAGGGCTCGATGAGGAAGCGGTACCAGGCCTCGAGCGAGGCCTCGAATCCGCAGCCGATCTGGTCGGCGCCGATGACCACCTGGCTGAAGTTGTTCTTCAGCGTGGCCGGGTCGGATTCTCCGCTCGGCACCTTCTTGCTGTCCGGATCCCAGGAGAAGAAGCCCGCATCCTTGTAGGTCTTGATGTCGGCGCCGAAGTTGACCGTACCGCTTCCTTCTGGCCGAGGACCACGGTTGATCAGACGGCCCCGGTCGTTCTTGGTGAAGTTCTTACCTATCAAGGTCTGCGAGGGGTCGTTCTTGTCCACATCGACGCAGGTGTCCGCGCCGTGGGCCCCGAGGCTCGACGTCACGACGCCGATGTGGATGTCCTTGATGGCGCTGAACTCGCGCACCAGACCCGCCGGGCAGGGGGCGTTGGGATCGCTCGGCGTCTGATCGGGCTTCGGGTTCACCTTGCCGTCCGCGAGGGGCTCGACGCAGACCGGGTTGATCAGGCGATCGACCAGGTCAGGCACCGCCTTCGCAAGCACCTTCTGCTTGTCCGCCATCGAGGCCGAGTTATCGATCATGAACAGCAGGTCGATCTTGTCGACGGCTGCGATCTGGACCTGGTCGGTCAGCGTGTT
>JALOQB010000006.1 GCA_025453595.1 Polyangiaceae bacterium | reverse complement strand
CGTCGCGAGCTGGGTCTCGACCTGCTGCTTGTCGAGGACCTGACCCTCGATCAGACCTGCCTTGATCTGCAGCTTCTCGTTGGTCTTCTTGAACTCGGTCACCACCTTGGCGGCGGCGGACGGGTCCTCGTAAGACCAGGCGACGCCGGTCATCCCGGCGAGGGAGCTGTCGAGCTTGTCGGCGAAGGCCCGGCCCTTGAGCGCGTGGCGCAGGATGGTGTTCTTGACGACCTTGTACTCGACGCCGCTCTTGCGGAACTCGCCGCGGAGCTTGGTGACCGCAGCCACATCGAGGCCCTGGAAGTCAACGAACACCGCCGAGACCATGCGATCAAAGCGGTTGCGAACCTCACCGATCTCTGCCGTCTTCTGTGACTTGTCCATGGCTCAGGCCTCCTCGCTCTTGGAAGAGATCGAAAGCGGATCGACCTTGATGCCAGGGCCCATGGTCGAGCTGACCGTGATGCTGCGCAGGTAGATGCCCTTGGCCGTCGACGGCTTGGCACGCACCAGCGCCTGGATCAGGGCCATCGCGTTGTCGGTCAGGGCCTGCTCGGTGAACGAGCGCTTGCCGATGCGGGCGTGGACGATGCCCGCCTTCTCGACGCGGTACTCGATCTTGCCGGCCTTCGACTCGCGGACCGCGTTGGACACGTCAAAGGTGACCGTGCCCACCTTCGGGTTCGGCATCAGACCGCGGGGGCCGAGGATACGGCCCAGCTTGCCGACCGCGCCCATCATGTCGGGCGTGGCGATCACGCGGTCAAAGTCGAGGTAGCCTTCCTGGACCCGCTTCACCAGGTCGTCGGCGCCCACCTCGTCTGCTCCCGCGTTCTTCGCCTCGTTGGCCTTCTCGCCCTTGGCGAAGACCACGACGCGCAGCGTCTGGCCCGTGCCGTGGGGGAGCACCAGCGCGCCGCGGACCATCTGATCCGCATGCTTCGGGTTGACCCCGAGCCGCACCGCCAGGTCGACGGTCTCGTCGAACTTGGCGAACGCAGCCTTCTTAACCAGTTCCATGGCCTCGGGGATCGTGTGCCGCTTGGCCGGATCCACCAGCTTGAAGGCCTCGACGCGCGCCGTACGACGCACGTAGGGGACCTTGGCTCGAGGCTTACCGTCGCGAGGCTTCTGGCGAACCTTCTCGCCTTGCCCTTCGACCTTTGCTTCCGTGTTCTTCTCGGCCTCGGGCTTCGCCTCGGTCGTCGCCTTCTCGGGCTTCGCCTCGGTTGCCTTGTCGGCCTTCTCTTTGGGCGCTTTGGCCATCTGTTTCTCCTTGTGGCTCAGGCCTCCCACGGCGCGCCTGCTTCACCGTGGTGGGGAGTCTTCTCCAGGACCCGGGGACCACCCCCGAACCCTTCGTTCAGGACCCTTCAGTCGACGATCTCGATGCCCATCGACTTGGCGGTGCCGCGCATCATGCTCATCACCGCGTCGATGTCATTGCAGTTCGTATCCTGAATCTTCAGCTCGGCAAGCTTGCGCAGCTCGGCCACCGACACCTTGCCCACCTTGTTCCGGTTCGGCTCTTTCGAGCCGCTCCCCGGCTTCTTGGCGGTCGCAAGGCCTGCGGCCTTCTTCAGCAGCACCGCAACCGGCGGCGTCTTCGTGATGAAGGTGAAGGAGCGGTCGCTGAACACCGTGATCAGCACGGGGATGATCATGTCCCCTTCCTTCGCGGTGCGGGCGTTGAACTCCTTGCAGAAGCCCATGATGTTGACGCCGTGCTGACCCAGCGCCGGACCGACCGGCGGCGAGGGGTTCGCCTTCCCTGCGGGGAGCTGGAGCTTTACGTACCCAGTGATCTTCTTCATGACTGTTTCCTCGTGCTCCCACGGTGGGCTGCAACCTCGCAGGCCGTGGTCATCGCGGTACTAGCGCTTCGGGGCCCGCCGCAGGCCCCGCAACAGGGGGCGGCCTTATCGCTTCTCTACCTGGTTAAAGTCAAGCTCGACTGGTGTCTCTCGACCAAAAATCGAGACCCTCACCTTCAGCTTCAGCTTCTCAGGCTTCACTTCCTCGACCTTCCCGCTGAAATTCTCGAACGCCCCCTCGATCACCCGGACCTCATCCCCTGGCTCAAACATGACCTTGGGCTTGGGCTTCGCCGCACCCGCCGCGATCCCAGGGCGCAGGGCATCGATCTCGCTCTGCTTCACCGGTGTCGGCGTCTGGTTCCCGATGAACCCGGTCACCTTCGCCGTCTCCTTCACCAGGTACCAGGCATCCTCGCCCATCTCCATCTCGATGAACAGGTACCCGGGCAGGCTGGTCTTCTCCCTCGTGCGGACCTTCCCGCTCGGGGTCGCCTCTTGCACCGACTCGGTCGGGATCAGGATCTCTCCGAACCGATCCTCCATCCCCTTCTGCTTGATATGCTCAATCAGGGATTCTTTGACCTTCTTCTCGTAGCCCGAGTAGGTCTGGATCACGTACCACTTCTTGGCCATCGGCTCTTCGTCCTTGCCGCTCTCGCCGTTCACCGGCTAGCTGCCGTACACCAGGTTGGTCACGAACCCCCAGAACCGATCCAGCAGCGCAAGGTACAGCGTCGCGAAGGCGCTGGTCACGATCACGATGATCGTCGAGTTCGTCACCTCGTTCTTGTCGGGCCAGGTGACCTTGGACATCTCCGAGGCAACCTCATCCGTCCACTGACGAACCTCGGCACGGCGGTAGAAATGAACCCCCAGCCCCAGCGCGATCGTTGCCCCGATCAGCATCGAGATCTCGCTGCGCTCCTCCTCGCCAACACGGGCCAGCGCCGCGACGCTCTTCTGGAACCAGATCGCCTCGGCCAGCTTGCCCCAGAGCGCCCCCAGCGAGCGACCCAGCACGTACGCCGCCGCGATGACCGTCAGGAAAAACCCCGTCATCACATAGCGCGCTGCGCCCAGCGTCCCGGCGACCGGAGCGTCTTCTTCGGCGCCCTCTTCGCTCTCGCTCAGCTCTCGCTCTTCGGACGATGCCCCTTCGGACTCATCGCGCGGGGTTGCCCCCCCCTCGGCTTCTGGCTCTTGTTCTTTGGTTGCCATGCGATGAGACCCTGGATTCTGGCACGGGCGGAGAGGCTCGAACTCCCGACCTGCGGATTTGGAATCCGCTGCTCTACCAACTGAGCTACACCCGTAAAGATTCCGTAACTTGCTCTCGCGGTGAAGCGTGTGAGCGTTGCACACCTTGCAGAACTTCTTCAACTCTAGCAGCTTCTCGCCCGCCTTCTGCACCCGGGTCGTCTTGTAGTTGCGCGCACCGCACACCGAGCAACTCAACGATACTGGAACCCGGGCCATTCAACCAACCTCACACGCAAGCGGGCCAGCAAGACTGACAGATCACGCGGGGCCAGGCAACTACCTTTTGCATCTTTCATGCAAGGAGGGGTCGCCTGACCCCGTTCCCCCCACCCGGGGGCAGGTGGATCACTCGATGATCTTGGTGACGACGCCGGCGCCGACGGTCTTGCCGCCCTCGCGGATCGCGAACCGCATCTGCTCTTCCAGCGCCACGGGGGTGATCATCGTCACCACCATCGACACCGTGTCGCCGGGCATCACCATCTTGGTGCCTTCCGGCAGCTCGCAGGTCCCCGTCACGTCCGTCGTGCGCACGTAGAACTGGGGGCGGTAGTTGGTGAAGAAGGGCGTGTGGCGGCCCCCCTCCTCCTTCTTGAGGACGTAGACCTCGCAGGAGAACTTCTTGTGGGGCAGGATGCTGCCGGGCTTGGCAAGCACCTGGCCGCGCTCGATGTCGCTCTTCTCGACGCCGCGCAGCAGGCAGCCCACGTTGTCGCCCGCCTGGCCCTCGTCGAGGAGCTTGCGGAACATCTCGACGCCGGTGACCACGGTCTTGCGGGTGTCGCGGAAGCCGATGATCTCGACCTCTTCGTTGACCTTGACGATACCGCGCTCGATACGGCCGGTGGCGACGGTGCCGCGGCCCTTGATCGAGAACACGTCTTCAACGGCCATCAGGAAGGGCTTGTCCACGGCGCGGACCGGCTCGGGGATGTAGCTGTCGAGGGCGTCGAGCAGCTCGCCGATCTTCGCCTCCCACTGGGGCTCACCCTGGAGCGCGGGGAAGGCGGCGCCACGGATCACCGGGGCGTTGTCGCCGTCGAACTTGTACTTCGAGAGCAGCTCGCGGACTTCCATCTCGACCAGGTCGAGCATCTCGACGTCGTCGACCGCATCGCACTTGTTGAGGAAGACCACGATGCGCTGCAGGCCGACCTGGCGGGCCAGGAGGACGTGCTCGCGGGTCTGCGGCATCACGCTGTCGAGCGAGGACACGACCAGGATGGCGCCGTCCATCTGGGCCGCGCCGGTGATCATGTTCTTGATGTAGTCGGCGTGGCCGGGGCAGTCGACGTGAGCGTAGTGGCGCTTGGGGGACTCGTACTCGACGTGGGCGACGGCGATGGTGACGGTCTTGGTGGCGTCAGATGGTGACGGTCTTGGTGGCGTCACGGACGGTACCGCCCTTGGCGATATCGGCGTACTTGATCTCCTTGGCGAGGTTCTTCTTGGACTGAACCTTGACAATGGAGGCGGTGAGCGTCGTCTTGCCGTGGTCGATGTGACCGATGGTGCCGACGTTCACGTGGGGCTTGGTGCGGACAAATTTCTCTTTCGCCATGATCTCTAACCCTTGCTCTGAAGTTTTTCTAAGGTGCCCTTCACCTTGGCGACGATGGTCTCCTGGATCTGGCTCGGCACCTGCAGGTACTGCTTGAAGTGCATCGAGTAGGTCGCGCGCCCCTGGGTCTTGGAGCGGAGATCCGTGGAGTAGCCGAACATCGCCGCGAGGGGAACCTCGGCGTCGATGACCTGGGCATTCCCGCGCTGGGACATGCCGTTGATCTTGCCGCGGCGGCTGTTGAGGTCGCCGATGACATCACCCATGTACTGCTCGGGGGTGACCACCTCGACGGCCATGACCGGCTCGAGGAGGTAGAGCCCGGCCTTCTTGGCGGCTTCCTGGAAGGCGAGGGAGCCGGCGATCTCGAAGGCCTGCGCCGAGGAGTCGACGTCGTGGTAGGAACCGAAGGTGAGGGCCGCGGTGATGTCGATGGCCGGGTAGCCGGCGAGGACGCCGCGCTCCATGGCCTCGCGGATGCCCTTCTCGACCGCGGGGATGAACTCCTTCGGGATCACGCCGCCGACGATCTGGTTCTCGAAGACGAAGCCGGTGCCGCGCTCGCCGGGGGCGATGGTGATGACCACGTGGCCGTACTGGCCGCGGCCGCCGCTCTGCTTGGCGTACTTGTAGTCGGCCTCGGCCTGGCGAAGGATGCTCTCGCGGTAGGCGACCTCGGGCTTGCCCACGTTGCAGTCGACCTTGAACTCACGGCGGAGGCGGTCGACGATGATCTCGAGGTGGAGCTCGCCCATGCCCGCGATGAGGGTCTGGCCGGTTTCCTCGTTGGTGTAGGTGCGGAAGCTCGGGTCCTCGTAGGCGAGCTTCTGGAGGGCGACGGAGAGCTTGTCAACGTCAGCCTTGGTCTTCGGCTCGATGGAGATCTCGATGACCGGCGCGGGAAAGACCATCTTCTCGAGGAGGACAGGCTTGTTCTCGTCGCAGAGGGTGTCGCCGGTGCGGGTGTCCTTGAGGCCGACGGCGGCGTAGATGTTGCCGGTGTCGCCTTCGGTGAGCTCTTCGCGCTTGTTGGCATGCATCCGGAGGATACGGCCGATGCGCTCGCGCTTCCCGCGGGTGGAGTTGAGCACCATGGTGCCCGACGAGATCTTGCCGGAGTAAACGCGGAAGAAGGTCAGGTTGCCGTGGGGATCGTTGATGATCTTGAAGGCGTAGGCGGCGAAGGGCTCGCTGTCGTCGGCGCGGCGGACCTCTTCCTTGTCGGAATCGGGGTGCACGCCCTTGACCGCCGCGATGTCGAGGGGCGACGGCAGGAAGTTGATGACCGCGTCGAGCAGCATCTGGACGCCCTTGTTCTTGAAGGCGGAGCCGCAGAGCACGGGGAAGAACTTGAAGGAGCAGCAGCCCTTGCGGAGGGCGGCGACGATCTGCGCCTCGGAGACCGACGAGACGTCGCCCTCGAGGAACTTGTTCATGATCTCCTCGTCCATGTCGGCGCAGGCTTCGATCATCTTCTCGCGGTAGTGATCGGCCTTGGCGCGCAGGTCATCGGGGATCTCGACCCAGGTGAACTTCTGCCCGCGGGACTCCTCGTCGAAGATCGCGGCCTTCATCTTGATGAGGTCGACGATGCCGCGGTGCTGGTCTTCTTCGCCCACCGGGTACTGGATCGGCACGGGGGTGACGCCGAGGCGCTCGCGGAGCGAGCGGACGTTCATCTCGAAGTCGGCGCCGGTCTTGTCCATCTTGTTGACGAACACGATGCGCGGCACGCGGAACTTGTCGGCCTGGCGCCAGACGGTCTCGGTCTGGGGCTCGACGCCGTTGTTGCCGTCGAGCACCGCGACCGCGCCGTCGAGCACGCGCAGGGACCGCTCGACCTCGATGGTGAAGTCAACGTGGCCGGGCGTGTCGATGATGTTGATCCGGTGGCGGATCCCCCCGTTGGGCCCCTCGACAGGCATCCAGAAGCAGTTGGTGGCGGCCGAGGTGATGGTGATGCCACGCTCCTGCTCCTGCACCATGTAATCCATGGTGGCGGCGCCTTCGTGCACCTCGCCAATCTTGTAGTTGACGCCGGTGTAATAGAGGATGCGCTCGGTGGTCGTGGTCTTGCCCGCATCGATGTGGGCCATGATCCCGATGTTCCGGGTGCGCTCGAGGGAGTATTCGCGAGCCATGATCGTCTTCCTGCGTTCGTCTCGGGGTGATTCTTGAAGAGGGGAGGCCAGAACAGACGAAACCCCCTCCGGCCCCGTTACCCTCTCCCCGTTGGAGAAGGCCATTGTTTGCCAGAGGGGGAATCGAGGGAGCCTCGCCCCGGTACACTCACCACAGCCTTGTGGCAAGAGGGTTCCGGGGGGTTATGGACTCACTCGATCCTTTATGTCGTCTGTGTCATCTCGTGGGGACCTGCGCTCCGGCAGAGGGGAGAGCCCGCTGGATCACCAGCGGTAGTGGGCGAACGCCTTGTTCGCCTCGGCCATCTTGTGCGTGTCGTCCTTCTTCTTGACCGCGTTGCCGCGGCCCTGCGACGCGTCGAGCAGCTCGGCAGCGAGGCGCTCGCGCATCGTCTTCTCGCCGCGATCGCGGGAGTAGGACACCAGCCAGCGCATCGCCAGCGACACGCGGCGCTCGGGGCGCACCTCGACCGGCACCTGGTAGGTGGCGCCACCAACGCGCCGCGACTTCACCTCAAGCTTGGGCTTGGTGTTGTCGAGCGCCTTGCGGAAGATCTCGAGGGGCTCTTCCTTGTTCTTCTCTTTGATGGCATCGAAGGCACCGTACAGGATACCTTCGGCGGTGGACTTCTTGCCCCCGCTCATGAGCACATTCATGAACTTGGAGACGAGCTTGTCCTTGAACTTGGGATCGGGCGTGATGCGCCGCTTGGGAACTTCGCGTCGACGAGGCATGGCTTCTTCTCAGCTCTTGGGACGCTTGACGCCGTACTTGGAGCGGGAAATCGTCCGGGTCTTCTTGTTGGTGGAGGAGGGCCCCGCCGCGCCCGAGGAGTCGAGCGTGCCACGGACCACGTGGTAGCGAACTCCGGGCAGATCCTTCACGCGGCCACCTCGGATCAGCACCGAGGAGTGCTCCTGGAGGTTATGCCCCTCGCCGGGGATGTAGCTGGTGACCTCCATCCCGTTGGTGAGGCGCACGCGGCACACCTTCCGCAGAGCCGAGTTCGGCTTCTTCGGGGTGGTCGTGTACACACGCACGCACACGCCGCGCTTCTGAGGGCACGACTTGAGCGCGGGAGAGGCGGTCTTGTAGTGGGCGGCCTGGCGCCCCTGGCGGATCAGCTGGTTGATGGTCGGCATCGTTGCGAGGGGTTCCCCAGAGGAGTCAAAGGGGTGATCCTTTTTCAGGGAGGCGGCAGTGTATCCGCCAGACCCCCCCTGTCAAGCACTTAATCTTCTGCCTCCGGGCTCTCTGGTTCCCAGGGCAATCGGGCCACCTTGCAGGCCCCACGGAACACGTAATCACTGTACACCCGGGACCCGTCGGCCCAGATCAAGAACTCGCTCACCGGCGACCCCTCCAGCGCCCCCTCGGTCAGCTCCAGCACCCCCAGGTCCGGGCCTTCTTGATCCACCGGCGCCGACACGTCCACCTCTTCGCCGCAGTCTTCCAGGGCCCGCAGCGCCCCCGCGTGGCGCGCTGGATCCAGATCGCAGATGGGCAGCAGCCGCCAGGAGAGCTGGATCAGCTGCGGGTGATCCGGGAAATCCGGGTCTCCCTCGAAGGGCGCTCGCTGCGGGATCGGCAGCCCCTCGTGCTGGATCAGGGCGCGCAGCCGGCTCGCCGCGTCCAGCGCCGGGCGCCCCGGCGTCCAGAAGATCCGCAGGACCTCGCCGATCTCCTCCGCCGAGGCCGCTCGCCACAGCGTCGGCTCGTACGAGGAAGGGTCCAGGTCTCGCTCCCGCCTGCGGCGCTCGCTGAACTGCCTCGCGTGGTGGGCAAAGGGCTCGTGCTCCGCCAGCGCCGCGTCCACCGCCCAGTGGATCCGGTGCTCCGACTCCATCAGGTAGCGGTGCTTGCCGAGCGCCCGCAGCAAGGCGCCCACTTCGTCTGCGTTGGAACACGGGAAGGCCCAGGCCAGCATGAGGGCGCGCACTCTAGGCCCCGCGGGTCCCCTCCTTCAAGCCTCTCCTCCCGGGGGGGCCAGCCCGCGCAGCCAGCCCCACGCCATCCACTCCGCGAACCACGCGCCCACGCTCGCCATCATGGCCTCCAGCTCGGCCTCGGAGCCCAGGGAGGCTGCGACCTGATCCAGCGCGTCGGCCAGCGCCACCCCGGATCGAAGCAGACCCAGGGCCCGGAAGATCGTTGACGAGACCTCCCGCGTGTGGAGCGTGTAGTCCGCCTTCCGGTAGACCACGACCCAGCAGGCCCGGGGCCCCGGCTCCCCCGGGAGCTCACCCACCTCTGCCGCGTCCAGCAGCTCGTGGACCGGGTAGCGGAGTTCAAGAAGACCCAGCCCTGGATCCAGGAGAAAGATCGAGCGATCCAGGTCGTCCGGGCCGAGCTGTGTCAGGAGCGAGGGGGCCAGCGGCGGTAGCTCTTCCGCGTCCGAAGCCTCGACCAGCGCCCACTCGAGCCGCGCCATGTCCACCGCGAGGGCCCCGGCCCCGGCTCGCTCCAGGAACCCGGGGAAGCGATCGCCCACGTCCCGCAGCGTGAAGGTGGCGGGCGGGTGAGCCGCCAGGTAAGCGCGCGCCAGCGCCTCGAAGCGCTCGGCCCCCAGCACGCCACAGGTGCCAGCGTAGTCGTCCAGCAGGCCCTCGATGTGGCGCACAAAGAACTGGTCGCGGTAGATCTCGAGCTGCTCCGCCGGGCTCATCCGGGCGCTCCCGGAGGCCACCACCCCCGCCAGCATCGCCAGGTCCGGGGCATCCGGGATCGGTTCGTCGCGGCGCAGCAGCGCGGGCAGCGCGAGCTGGAGCTCGTGGAGAGCGCCCCCCGGTGTTCCTTGCATGTCTTGCGCTCCGAGGTCGCCCCGGGCGCTCCGGGTCGTCGCAGGGGAGGCGCCGCGGGGGCTCTGCTGGCGAAGCCGCCGCGCCTGGTCGGCCTCGGCCTGGAGGCGCTCGAAGGGAGGGATGTCGTTGTCCCACTCGATCAGCGTGGAGCACGGGCCCACCCTCTCGCAGGCGCGGCGGTAGAGCGCCCACACCTCGTCGCGGACCGGGGCTCCGTGGCTATCCAGCAGGTATTTCCCGAGGTCCGTGGGGCCTGCGAGGTGCATCTGGATCACCCGGTCGTGGGGTATGGAATCAAGATACACGCGAGGATCGAAGCCGTGGTTGTGGGCGGAGACGAAGATGTTGTTGACGTCGAGCAGGAGGTGGCAGCGGGCGGCCTCGACGACGGCGGAGAGGAACTCCCACTCGGGCATCTCGTCGGAGCGGTAGGTCATGTACGAGGAGACGTTCTCGACGGCGAAGGGGCGCCCGAGGGTGTCCTGGACGTGGCGGATGCGATCAGCGACGTGGCGGACGGTCTGGGCGGTCATGGGGAGCGGGAGCAGATCGTGGAGGTGGACGCCCCGGGCGCCGGTCCAGCAGAGGTGATCGCTGATCCAGGGGGATCGGACGCGCGCGGCGAGGTCGTTGAGGCGACGCAGGTAAGCGCGATCGAGAGGGTCAACGCCACCGAGGTTCATGCTGACCCCGTGGAGAACGACGGGGTAAAGGTCGGCGATGGCGTCGAGGTAGAACAGGTGCTCCCCGCCAGCGATCATGAAATTTTCGCTGATGCACTCGAACCAGTCGACGGCCGGTCGCTCGGCGAGGACATGGCCGTAATGCCGGGAGCGAAGGCCGACGCCGACGCCGAGATCAGGGCGGTTCGAGGGGTTCATGGGGTGGCGGGAGAGAGGAAGGTTGACCCGGGGGAGAGGGTACAAGCGGGGAGGTGACGAGCAGCGCTCCGGTTTTTTCGTTCTTCGCCGGTGCAGGGTGAAAGAAATGAGCCACCGGGGCCGTTCCAGTCTAGGATAATCCCGATTTCTCCAGCCCCCGCGAGACCCTCATGAAGACCGCCCTCCGCCCCCTCGTGTTTGCAGCCCTGACGGCCCTCCTGGCGATCGCCTGCCGGCGCGAGCCCGATCCCCAGACCCAGTTCCCGCAGCAGCAGCAGCAGTTCCCCCAGCAGCAGCAGCAGTTCCCCCAGCAGCAGCAGCCGATGCCGCAGCAGCCGATGCCGCAGCAGCAGCCTCAGCCGCAGCCCCAGCCGGCGAACACCGGCTTCATGGGGCTCCCGATCCCGCTGCCGATGGGTTCCGGTGGGTTGCCGCTGCCGCTGCCGCTGCCGTTCCCCCAGCCCCAGCAGTGAAGACCCCTGCAGAGAAGCAAAAAGCCCGCGAGTGCGGGCTTTTTTTTCGTGAACGATGGGCCTCCAGCCCGGGGGGAGAGGCCGCGCCGGGCTAGAGAGCCAGCGAGGGGCTCAGTAGCGGTACCACTCGGGCTTGAAGGGGCCCTCGACGGAGACGCCGAGGTAGCCGGCCTGCTCGGCGGTGAGGGTGGTGAGCTCGACGCCGAGCTTCTTGAGGTGGAGGCGTGCGACCTTCTCGTCGAGCTTCTTGGGCAGGGTGTAGACGCCGACGGAGTACTTGCCCGGGTTGGTCCAGAGCTCGATCTGGGCGAGGACCTGGTTGGAGAACGAGGTGCTCATCACGAAGCTGGGGTGGCCGGTGGCGCAGCCGAGGTTGACGAGGCGACCGGAGGCAAGGAGGGTGATGCGCTTGCCGTTGGGGAGGACGTACTGGTCGACCTGGGGCTTGATGTTGACCTTCTTGATCTCGGGGTGCTTCTCGAGCCAGGCGACCTGGATCTCGCAGTCGAAGTGGCCGATGTTGCAGAGGATGACCTCGTCCTTCATGAGCAGCATGTGCTCGGAGCGGACGATATCGGCGCAGCCGGTGGCGGTGACGATGATGTCAGCCTGGGGGGCGGCGGTCTCCATGGAGACGACCTGGAAGCCTTCCATGGCGGCCTGGAGGGCGCAGATGGGGTCGATCTCGGTGATGAGGACGCGGGCGCCCATGTTGCGGAGGGCGAAGGCGCTGCCCTTGCCCACGTCGCCGTAGCCGGCCACGACGGCGACCTTGCCGGCGATCATGACGTCGGTGGCGCGCTTGATGCCGTCGAGGAGGGACTCGCGGCAGCCGTAGAGGTTGTCGAACTTCGACTTGGTGACCGAGTCGTTGACGTTGAAGGCGGGGACCTTGAGGGTGCCCTTCTTGGCCATCTCGTAGAGGCGGTGGACGCCGGTGGTGGTCTCTTCCGAGATGCCGCGGATGGGGTCGGAGCCGGAGAAGAGCTCGGGGTGCTTGTCGTGGGCGACGATGGTGAGGTCGCCGCCGTCGTCGAGGATCATGTTGGGGCCCTTGCCGCCCTCGAAGGCGGTGAGCTGCTGCTCGATGCACCACTCGTACTCCTCCTCGGTCTCGCCCTTCCAGGCGAAGACCGGGACGCCCGCGGCGGCGATGGCGGCGGCGGCGTGGTCCTGGGTGGAGAAGATGTTGCAGGAGGTCCAGGTGACCTCGGCGCCGAGGGCCGTCAGGGTCTCGATGAGCACCGCGGTCTCGATGGTCATGTGGAGGCAGCCCGCGACGCGCGCGCCCTTGAGGGGCTGGGAGGGGCCGTACTCCTCGCGGATCGCCATCAGACCGGGCATCTCCTTCTCGGCCATGGCGATGGTCTTCCGACCCCAGTCGGCGAGCGAGATGTCCTTGACCTTGTACTTCTGTGCGGGCTTGCTCATGGTGTTCTCCTTCAGGATGCGGCGCTGACCCGGCCGCTCAGGACGAAAAGTTCAAGGGGCGTGGTGCCACACCCCAGGCGATCACGTACATCGATGCGCGAGACGACGCGGTGCTGGAGCTCGGAGAGCCCCGCCCGGGAGGCCAGGTCGAGGGACTCGTCCTTGCCGAAGCCGAGCCACAGGTCGGCCTGCTCTTCGCGGAGCCAGTCGAGGCCGTGGCTCACCAGATCGAGCACCACCACCGCCCCCCCGGGCCGCACGATGCGCGCCATCTCGCGGAGCGCCTGCAGCGGCCTCGGGGCGTGGTGCAGCACCAGGGAGGCAAAGGCGGCGTCCACGGAGGCCTTCTCGACCGGCAAGGCCCCCAGGTCCCCCTGCAGGAAGGTCACCTCGCGGAGCCCCAGCGCCCTCGCCTTGGCCCTCGCTCGCCGCAGCATCTCGGCAGAGAGATCGACCGCCACGATGCGGCTGGCGATCTGCGCCAGGAAGGGCAGCATCCCGCCGGTGCCCGTGCCCACGTCTGCCACCGTCATGCCCCTCGGCACCAGCGGCAGCAGCGAGCTGTACCCCGCCGCCTCCGTGAACAGCTCGCCCCGCAGCGCGTCCCAGTGCTCGGCCCCGTCAAAGAAGCTCTCGCTCCGGGCGCGGCGCCGCGCCAGCACCCGCTCGACCCGCTGCGACAGGTGCCTCCCCTGCCCCATCTGCCGCAGCTCTTCGCCGAAGGACCCGCCCAGCAGAGGCTCGTCCGCCGCGAGCCGGTAGAACGTCGCCGTCCCCTGCCGCCTCGCCACCACCAGCCCCGCCTTGCCCAGCGCCTGCAGGTGCCTCGACACCCCGGGCTGCGCCGCCTGCACCACCTCGGCCAGCTCACCCACCGAGAGCTCGTCGCCCTGCAGGGCCGCCAGCAGCTCGAGGCGCTTCTCGTCTGCCAGCGCCTTGAATCGGTCGAGCCACTTCTCCATCGAGGTCTGCATGCTCTACCGCACTCCATGCATCCATGCAACTAGAAGCATAAATAGATCTTTTTCCCGACAAAAACACCTCTTCCGGGGGCCTCCTGGTAGGGTCGTGGGTCATGCGACGAAGAAGCAAGCACGTGGACCGGGCGCTGGCCGCCCTGTCGGGCACCCCGGAAGAGACCCGCCTGCTGGCGATCGAGGTGATCTCGTTCGGGCTCAAGACCTTCGGGCCGGTGCGCAACGCGCGGCGGCAGATCGACCAGGTGTTCCATGCGCTCGCCTCGCAGCTCCGGAGCGACAGCTCGGAGGGGGTACGCCGGGCCATCGCCTACGAGCTGTCCTGCTGGGGCGAGAAGCGCGCGGCGTGGGCGCTGCTGCCGGCGCTGCAGGACACGAGGGAGGCGGCGGAGGTGCGGGGGCAGGCGGCGGAGGGGATCGGCAAGGCCATCGCGGAGCGAGCGCTCACGGAGGCGCAGCGGGGCAAGGTGATCGACGCGCTGGGGGCGGGGCTCAAGGACGAGTCGCCGGAGGTGCGCTTCTGGTGCGTGTACGCGGTGGGCCAGGCGAAGCTGATGGAGCTGAGGCCCGAGGTGGAGCGGCTCAAGGGCTCCGACAGCGCCCTCTGCCCCGGGATGTGGTCGGTGCAGGACGAGGCCTCGGACGTGCTCACCTACTTCGATACCGGCGTGTGGCCCGATCGGATCGCCGCAGAGCAGCCGTGAGGGCCGCGGCGCCGGGCCAGGGCGCGGAGGTCGCGCCGGGGCTCACGTGGCGCCGCGCCGCGGGGTGACCCGGAGGAAGAAACCCCGGGGCTTGGGGGAGACGGTGGGGGCCAGGGTGAGGGGGGGGACAGGTCCCAGCTCGAAATCGCGGACCAGGACGGCGAGGCAGAGGGTGGCCTCGACCAGGGCGAAGTGGCGCCCGGTGCAGGCGCGCTTGCCCACGCCGAAGGGCTTGTAGGCGGCGGCCGGGCGCGCCCGGGTGGGCCCGGGGAGGAAGCGATCCGGGTCAAAGCGAGAGGGATCGGGCCAGACGGTGGGGTCCCGGTGCATGGCGCTGATCAGGAGCCCCAGGGGCTGGCCCCGGGGCACCCGGATGCGCCCGGCGAGGGAGGTATCCGCCCTGGCAGCCCGGGTGATGGCCGGCACCGTGGGCCAGAGCCGCAGGGTCTCGGAGAGGACGCGGCGGGTGAGGTCCAGGCCGAGGACCTCCTTCATCGAGGGCATCCGGCCGTGCCCGAGGGCGTCGACCTCGGCGCGCACCCGCTGGAGCAGCGCCGGGTCGAGGGCGAGCTGATGGAGGGCGAAGGCCAGGAGCCCGGCGGTGGTCTCGTGGCCGGCGATCAGGAAGGTGAGGATCTGGTAGCGGATGTTCTCGTCGGAGAGCCGCTCGCCGGAGCCCGGGTCCGGGGCGTCGAGCATCAGCGAGAGGAAGTCGCTGGGCCAGTCGGCCCGCGGCCTCTGCTTTCGCTGCTGGATGACCTCGTCCACCAGGGAGAACATGGTGGCGATGTCCTGCCGGTAGCGGGCCCGGGTGGCGCGGAACAGAGGGAACAAGAAGGGGGGACGCCGGAGCGCGTCGATGGACTCCTGGAGGGCGCGGGCGAGGGCCTGGAGGAACGGGTGGAGGGTCGGCCGGTCGAAGCTCTCGAAGCGGTGGGCGAAGCCGGCGAGGGAGATGGTGTCCAGCGTCAGCCGGGTCATGTCCAGCACGACATCGACGGGGCCCGTGGCGCGGCGCCAGTGGGCGCAGAGGGCCTGGAGGGACTCGACCATCGCCGGGTAGTACCGGTCGATGGAGGCGCTGGAGAAGCCAGGGGTGAGGATCCGGTGGGCGCGGTGCCAGTTCTCCTCGTGGGAGTGGGCGGTGAACAGGCCGTCGCCGGCGAAGTCACGGATATGAACGAGGGGCCCTTCGAGCACCTTCTCGAAGCGCGCCTCGTCGAGGACGTCGGTGGCGAGATCCACGTTGCCCACAAAGATCGGGCTGTGACCCGTGGGGAGCGGGACCCGGATGGCGCCGGCGTCGCGGTGCTGCTCCAGGAGCTGGAGCATGCGGGCCATGAAGCCCTCCGGGTGGTAGAGCCAGGGCATGCTGGCGACCACGGGGAGCCGGGGGAGCGTGGGGATCGAGGAGAGCGGCAGGAGAGGGTCGGTCGAGGCGTTCATCCGGGGCTCGGTCGAGGGCAAAGGGGCGTTGTACGCTGGGAAGGTAAGATCGCCCGTCGCGGCCCGCGACTCGGGTTTGAGGGACACCATGAGCAAGGGAAAGAAGCGAGAAAAAGCGGCGAGAACGCCATCTCAAGAGCGCTCCAGGGCGACCGTCGAGGCGATCCTGGAGGCGGCCGCTCGGATCCTGGAGCGGGAGGGGCTGGGGCGAGGGTTTGGCACCAACCGCATCGCCCGGGAGGCCGGGGTGAGCGTCGGGTCGCTCTACGAATACTTCGAGAGCAAGGATGCCATCGTGAAGGCGATGGGGGAGCGCCACGTGGCCCGGGTCCAGGGGCTGATCGACCAGGCGTTCGGGGCGCTGCGGCAGGCCCCCGCGGAGGAGGCCGTGGGCTGGGTGGTCGACGGCCTCTTCCTGCTCCACGGGGAGCGACCCGATCTGCAGCGGGTGCTGCAGCACGAGTATTTTTCAAGGTTTGGCTTCGACCCCTTCATCGCGACCGATCGGCACCTCAGCGCGCGCCTGGTCGAGTGGCTCGCGGAGCAGCACCCCGGCGCCGAGCGCGAGGAGCTGGAGGCGCGGGCCTTCGTGGCGGTCCGGGCGGGCCGCTCGGTGATCATTCACACCTTCGTGGAGGGGGTCAAAACAGACCTTCGCCCGCGGATCAGGGACGTGCTGGTGCAAGCCCTCGGAGGGCTCCTCGGGAGGGAGCGCCAGGAGGTGGTTGCCACGGGGGAGAGGGTTCAGGGGGCAGAAGAGGCGAAGGAGCTGTAGGCGAGCTCGATGTCGGCGGAGACCAAGGGGAAGCCGGAGGAGGAGAGCTGGCCGGCGAGCCAGGAGCAGGCGGGGAGGACCTCGGAGAAGGAACGGAGGTGGGGGTGCTGGAGGGCCATCATGCGGGAGAGGCTCCGGTAGAGGTTGGCCTGGAGGTCGTCCCCGAGGGCGACGAGGGCGACGCGGCCGAGGGGGTTGAGGGCCAGGGTCTGCAGGAATTTCTTCTGCTCGGCGCGGGTGTCATCGGAGGGGATCGGGGCCCCGGCGGCGACGACGAGGAGGGCGCCAAAGGGCTTCCCGGAGCGCGCAAAGTGGAGGATGCGGGGCATGGCGCGCTGGATATGCTCGTTCGAGATGGGCCCGTGGCGGAGCTGGAAGGCCAGCCTCTTTCGCCAGATGGCGAGGAGGAAATCCCTGTGCTGCAGGATGGGTTCCCAGTCGGCCGAGGGGGTCAAGGGCATCTCCGACCCAACAGGATAGCGCGCCTGCGGCCGGGGGCGCGAGGGGAGCAGCCAGGAGCTTCAGAGGGTCATCGAGGCGGAGGCGCCGGTGCAGACCGGCTCGCAGTCGGGGCCGTTGGGCCGGCTGGTCGTGTACGCAGGGCGGAAGGACGCGGGTTTGCCTACCGGAGCGCCGTCGCGGAGCACGGAGACCTCGACCAGGGCAGGCCGAGCGTTGCTCCACTGGAGCCCCGAGAGGGAGTGCTGGTCGGCTGGCAGAGCAGAGCCCGAGAGGCCCAGGGAGACCCCGGGGAGGGAGCATCGGGCGGTGGCGTTGGCCTGGAGAGGGAGGGTTGCTTCGCAGGTGCCTCGCTGTCCGTCGACGGTGAGCTCGACGGTGTACTTCCCGGGGGGCCAGGAGGGGGCCGAGAAGTCGAGGGAGAACCCGTTGACGCAGCCGAGGGTGGTGCAATTTCTGGCGCCAGGGGCGGCGGCTGGCATCGAGGTGGCGCAGGCGAGGAGGAGGCAGGGCAGCAGGAGGAAGAAGGGGCGAAGATCGGGGAGCATGTGCTGGGGAAACGAGCCTCCGGGGTGCCCGCTTACACTCGAGACCCGATCGCCCCGGGTCACCCGCCGCTGCCCGCCTCGCCCGATGCGCCGGCCTGGCCCGCGGCGCCGGCCTGGCCCGCGGCGCCGGCGGAGCCCGCTTCCCCCGCGGCACCGCTGGACCCGGAGCCATCGGGGATCTTCTTGCGAGAATCCTCGGGGGGGTTCTCGCAGGCCAGGGAGAAGAGGGGCAGGAAGAGCAGGGGCCAGAGGCGCATGGGGGAGCAGTATGCACGGGGCACGGAGCCACGCCCAGCGGGCTTGCGCGGAGGCGAGGGGCGAGGAAGGCTTGGGGGTGATGAGCGATCCATCGGAGCCGAACCCGCTGCGTTATTTCGCGGAAGTCGTGAAGCAGCTCGAGGAGATGTTGCAGTACGCACCAGGGGACGCGCTGAAGCCGCTGCGAGAGCGGCTTGGCTCGCTGCGGGGGATGATCCTGGAGCACCGACCGCCGGCGGTGGCGGTGGTGGGGCGGCGAGGGGCGGGGAAATCCTCGCTGCTGAACGCGTTCTTCGGGGCCAGGGTGGCGGAGCTGGGGCACGTGAAGGCGCGGACCGGGCGGGGGCGCTGGTTTGACTACGAGGGGGCGAGGGGGACGCTATCGATCCTGGACACGCGGGGGTTCCAGGAGGGGTCGGCGCCGGAGGAGCCGGACGTGGTGGACAGCGCGATCCCCTCGGTGCTGGTGGAGCTGCGGCGAAAAGGCCCCGACCTTGTGCTGTTCGTGGTCAAGGC
This sequence comes from Polyangiaceae bacterium, assembly GCA_025453595.1. Taxonomy (GTDB): domain Bacteria; phylum Myxococcota_A; class Polyangia; order Polyangiales; family Polyangiaceae; genus JANWXX01. Next base: position 32,865 of record JALOQB010000006.1, on the reverse strand, counting down.
GTCCGAGGTGGACGCGGCGCAGGAGGGGGATCTGGACGGGCTGGAGCGGGTGCTGCAGGAGGTGGAGCGGCACCACAAGGTGAAGCCCCCGGTGGTGGGGGTGGTGACCCACTGCGACCTGCTGGAGCCGAAGAACGTGGCGCTGCACCGGGGGGAGGGGGCCGATCCGGAGGAGCTGGAGGAGAAGCTGGCGCACGTGGCGGAGGCGGAGCGAACGCTGCTGAAGAAGCTGCAGGAGCGGGGGGAGCTGCGGGGGAGCGTGAAGGCGGTGCTGGGGATCTCGTCGTACCTGTCGTTCCGTGGGGACGGGACGGTGAGGAGCGACGAGCGGTGGCGGATCGACGAGCTCTGTGACCAGATGTTCCATGCGCTACCGGAGGCGGGCCGGGGGATCTTCGCGCGGGTGGCGCGGGTGCAGCGGCTGCAGGAGGAGCTGGCGCAGAACCTGACGAGGGCGACGGCGGCGGTGTGCGCGGCGCTGGCGGTGCTGTCGATCCCGGTGGCGGACGTGGTGACGATCACGAGCCTGCAGGTGGCGATGGTGATCGCGATCGCGTGGCTGGCAGGGAGGAACCTGGACACAAAAGCGGCGGCGGAATTCCTCGGGGGCCTCGGGGTGAACGTGGGGGCCGCGCTGGGGCTACGAGAGGTGGCGCGGGCGCTGACCAAATTTGTATTTCCCGGGGCAGGGGCGGCGGTCTCGGGGGTGGTGGCGTTCGCCGGGACGATGGCGATCGGCGCCGCGGCCCGGGCCTATTACCTGCGGGGCGCGACGATGGAAGAAGCGAAGCAGGCGTACCGGGACGAGAAGGGGAGCGGCTGAGAGGGGCCTTGCGGGGTGGCAACGGCAGGGTGACGGTGGGGGCATGAGGCTCGAATTCACGGATCACCGGCAGGACCCGGAGGGGCTGGCGAAGGCGCTGCGGATCTCGCGGGAGGCGGTGGACATCTACCAGCGCAGCGAGGTGATCGACCTGCACATCGACTCGTACATCTGGCACCGGATCTGGGGCTACGACCTGCGGCGACGGCACGGGCACGGGCTGCTGGGGGCCCGGTTCTACAGCCAGGTCGACTTCCCCCGGATCCTGGAGGCAGGGGTGACCGGGGCGACCTGGGTCATCACGACCAACCCGCTGCGAGGCGAGGGAGATCGCCCCGGGGTGTTCGAGCGCAACCTGGCGGGCCTCAAGGGTCTTTTTGGCGAGGTTCACGAGCAGTTCGCGGTGGTGCGCAACGCGGCGGAGTACCGGGCGGCGCGGGCGGCGGGCAAGCACGGGGCGTTTCTGGGGGTGCAGGGGGGGAACGCGTTTGACCGGGATCTGGGGGCGGTGGAGGCGATCCCGGAGGAGCTGCTGCGGGTGACGCTGGTGCACCTCTCGACGTCCCGGCTGGGGGTGACCAGCTCGCCGCTGGCGCTGGCGGGGGGCGGCGGGGGGCTGAGCGATTTTGGTCGGGCCGTGATCGAGCGGCTCAACGCCAAGAAGGTCTTCGTGGATCTGGCGCACATCAGCCGCCAGGGCTTCTTCGATGCCCTCGCGGTGCATGACAGGAGCCAGCCGGTGCTGGTGACGCACACCGGGATCGCCGGGGTCCATGAGCACTGGAGGAACCTGACGGACGAGCAGGTGAAGGCAGTGGCGGCCCTGGGGGGGACCATCGGGATCATGTACCAGTCGAGCTTCCTGGGGGATTCGCCCCTGGGAGGTCGGCTGGCCTCGATCGTCGATCACATGGCGCATGTGATCCGGCTGGTCGGCGAGGATCACGTCTCGCTGGGATCGGACTGGGACGGCGCGATCGTGCCCCCGAGGGACCTGCCCACGTGCCTGGAGCTGCCCCGGCTGGTGGAAGAGATGCTGCGGCGAGGCTGGGGGGCGCCCCGGATCCAGAAGGTACTGGGGGGCAACGCGCTGCGGACGATCGAGGCCTTGCGGGGCTAGACGTGAGGCGCCCGGGCGCGTAGGTTGTGCTGACCCGTGGAGACCCTCGCTGCACTCATCGCCCGCGACGGAAAGCTGACCCCCCCTGAAGCTGCCGGCTGGACGCTTCGACTGGCCCAGCGCATCAACGATCAGCACCAGCAAGGCCTGGTGCACGGCAACGTGTCGGCCTACACGCTGCTGATCGAGAAGCGCTCGCCCCACGGAAAAGGGATGCTGGTCGACTCACCGCGGCAGGCAGAGGCGTCGTTCTTCTCTCCGGAGCGGGCGTCCAGCGGCCAGCTCTCGCAGGGCGATGACACCTGGGCGCTGGCGGTGCTGTTCTTCTACGCCCTGACGGGCCAGTTCCCCTTCCAGGTCAACTCGGCCATCGATATCGCACGGGCCGTGGCCCTCGGGACGCCCAAGGTCGCCCGGTACGGGTTCAACGATCCGGCGCTCCAGTCGCTCTTTGATCGGGCGCTGGCGCGGGACGCGAGCAAGCGCATGAGCCGCACCGCCGATCTGATCCAGGCGGTGCAGCAGTGGGTGTCCGATCCGTCCATCGCGGGGATCGAACCCCTTGAAGACGACGACGAGGACGCGCCCACGATGATGATCCAGAGCGTGAGCCTGGGGTCACCGCAGCAGCTCCCGTCGCCGCAGGCGCCCTTGCCGGCGCCCTCGGCCCCGATGCCGGCGCCTCGCCCTGCGGCAGGGGCGCCGGCGCCGGCGCCGGCGCCGCCCCCACCCTCTCCCCTCGCCCCGCCGGCGCCCTTCGGAGGGGCGAGCGCCTTGCCGCCGGTACCGCAGCCTCCCCTGGCGCCTCCGGCGGCCAACGCGCCCCCCCTGAACCCCAGGCAGGCCCCCACGCTCCTCGCGGTCCGCCCGGAGCCGGGCGAGGCACCCTCTCCTTTCTCGAAAAAAACCCTCACCACCCTGTGGGTCGCCTGGGCCCTGCTCACCTTTGGCGGGGCTGCCGTCGAATACGTCGTACTCTCCCGCTGAGCCATGACCATCTCCCTGCAGCAGGGGGGGGATTTGCCTCTGCTGTTCGGTCCGTACCGCCGGATCGATCTGCTCCGTGACGAGCCAAGGAGCCTCGCGTACCGCGCCCAGCACCAGAGCTCGCTCGACCCTTCCACCCTCTTCTTGCCCCGGGGGGCCTCCCAGGCCCAGCTCGAGCACATGCGTCGTCGCTTCTATGCACGGCGCGCCTTCCAGCACCCCAACGTGGCCAGGCTCCTCGAAGAGGACCTCCAGGGTCCCACGCCCTGGTACTCCACCGACCTGCACGAGGGGATCCCGCTCTCCTTCGCGCTGCAAGGTCTGACCGCGCCCCCACCGAGCCCGGCCCCCGAGCCCCATCCCCTCTCGGACACGCTGGAGTCCGCGGCAGGGCCTGGTCCGAGCGCGCCGCCCCCGAGCCGGGTGCACATCCGCAAGCCCATGCCCGATGAGCTCCGGGAGCAGATCCTCCGGCTCGGCTGCGAGCTGTGCGGCGCCCTGGGCGAGCTCCACAAGGCCGATTTCTTCCACGGGACGCTGACCGCCGACACGGTCCTGCTCCGCCCCGATCAGGTGCCCTTGCTCTGCGATCCGGGCCTCTGGGAGCCGACCCCCGAGGAGGCCCGGGCCGACGCGCGGTGCCCGCCCGAGCTGCTCCGGGGAGAACCGCTGGGGGCTCGCGCGGATGTGTTCGCGCTCGGGGTGCTGCTGTTCGAGCTCTTCTCGGGGCTCCGCTACGGGACCCACGGGGCCAGGTTCCCAGAGACCCACCTCTGGTCCCTGGTGGATCTCCCGCGGGAACTGTGCCGCCTGGTGCACCGGATGGTGGAGCCGGATCCCCAGGCGCGCCCGGCGAACCCGGGCGACTGCGCGGAGGAGCTGGCGGTGTTTCTGGGCAGGGCTCGACCGCAGAGCCGCCCCCGGTTCGGGTCGGTGCTGGAGCGGACCGCGGGGCGTCCTGGGCTGCTGCAGCAGGCGAGCGAGCTGCTGTTCCAGGAGGGCAGCCAGGGGCTGTGGTTGCAGGTCGATCCGCGGGTGGACGTGACGCTGCTGCTGGACGCCCTCGCGGCGCAGGCGGTGGCCCGGGAGCAGCGCGTGCACCACGCCCACCCGTGCCCCTGGGGGCTGCCGCTGGGGGTGTTCGGGATGATGCTGCGCTACATGGAACCTCCGGACTACGCGGACGGCGGGGTGGCGCCGTGGGAGGATCTGGCGAGGGTGCCGTCGATCGCCCGTGGGGCCTACCTGGAGGCGGCCCACCGGCATCTTGCGCGGGAGCCCGGGCTGCTGGTGATGGAGCGGGTGGACGAGCAGGATGAGCTATCGGAGCTGCTTCTGAAGAGGCTGCTGCGCGAGGGGAGCGGGTGGAGATTCCTGCTGACCACGACCCGACCCGGGAGCGCTCCGGGGGGGCTCTCGACGCTGCGGGTGGGGCCGCTGGAGGATCAGGAGCTGATGCAGCTGCTGCGCGCGGCGCTCTCGTCGTCGCGCCTGCCGCCAGGGCTGTTCCAGGTGTTCCGGGGGGGTTCAAACCGGGATCCGTGGGGCATCGAGCTGCAGCTGGCGTCGCTGGTGGATCGGGGGCTGCTGGAGCGAGATGAGATCGGGGTGTGGCGCGCGAAGGTGAGCGGGGAGCTGACCACCTCGGACCTGCTCCCTGACACCGCGCTGCTGGAGGAGCGCGTGGGGCGGCTACCGCCGCTGGCGCTGCGGCTCCTGGGGGCCGCGGTGCTGCTGCAGAAGGCAGCCCCGGACGGCTGGTTGTTCGAGCTGGCCGAGCATGATCCATCGGATCCTTGCGGCCAGGAGGCGCTGGACCTGCTGCTGCGGCGTCGGTGGCTGCTCAAGCTCCCCTGCGGGTTCGTGAGGCTGGCGGCGTCCTGGGTGCAGGGGGTGGTGCTGGCGCGGCTGGGGGAGGCGGAGCGGCGGAAGATGAACCTGGCGGCGGCGCGCTGGTTCGGGGCGGTGATGCAGGTGTGGCCCCAGGGCCGGGCGGCGCTGCACCTGGAGCAGGCGGGCTGCATCGAGGAGAGCGCCCTGGTCCACGAGCGCGTCGGCGAGCTGGCGTGGGGGATGGGGGCCCCGCGGGATGCGGGGGAGCACTGGCGGCAGGCGCTGGAGCTTACCCAGCAGAGCGGCGGGGCGCCGCCGCGCCGCGGCAGGTTGAGGCGGCGGCTGGCGCTGGCGCTGGCGACCCTGGGGGAACCCCAGAAAGCCCGGGCGCTGCTGGCGCTGGCGCTGGAGGATCTGAGCGAGCCAAAGAAGGGGAAATTCCCCTGGTTCCAGGGCGAGGCCACGGAGGACACGCTGCGGGAGCAGGTGATGGCCTACACCCAGCTGGCGCTGCTGCCGTTTCTCTCGACCTCGGAGCGCCTGCACGCGGCCGGGCGCGCGATGCAGCTCGCCGAGCCCCTCCAGCCGCCGCCGCACTCCTTGCCGCTGGCCCAGGGCGTCCTCGAGGATCTGCTGGAGCTGCTGCCGCTGGGCCGGCGCGCGTCGCCGATCCAGCCGGAAGCCTGGCGCAAGCTGGCGCGCAGGGCGACGCCCCCGCAGGAGACCCTGCGCTGGGTTCGTCGCGGGCAGCTTCACCTCCAGCACGGCCGCTGGGCTCAGGCCGAGCAGGACCTGCGGCGAGCGGCGAGCCGGAGCGTCCGGCTGAGGGCCCAGGCCCTGTGGCTCCAGGCCACGACGGCCCTGGCGCTCGCCCTCTTCTTGCAGGGCGAATTCGATCAATGCACCGAGCTGAGCGCCAGCTTCGAGCGAGGGGCTCCCGACGAGAGCGACGCGCCCTGGCTGCGGCGGTGTGTCGAGGCCGAGCTGTGCTTGCAGCGGGGTCAGCCCGAGGGCGCGCTGGCGGCGCTGGAGGGCGTGCTGCCCCCTGCCCTGGCCCCCCGGGCCCGAGGCCTCCGTGCCCTGGCCCTCCGGCACCTGGGTCGCCCCCTGGAGGCCCAGGCGGAGGCGGAGCGCGCCGTGCCGCCGAGGCCCACGATCCTCGACGCGGAGTCGCTGTTCTCCGCGTACCAGGCTCTCCAGGGGGCCCCGGGCGCTGCGCCGGGCGCCGCGGCCCCGCACCTCGCCGCGCTGCGGACCCTGGCGGAGAGCGCGCCGGTGCTGAGCCCCCGCGTTGGCCTGCTGGAGCTGGGCAGCGGCCAGGGGCGCCAGCGGCCCGAGGCGCTCCTGGAGGAGGCCCGCCGCATGGAACTTCCATACACCATCGCGATGGCGCTCCAGCAGGTGGGGCGGCAGGCCGGCGCGAAGGAGGCGGAGGGTGCGCTGCGGGAGGCGGAGCTGCTGCTGAACCGGTTGCGAGCGTGAAGGAGCGAGGATGGCGAGGCGAGCGTTTCTGGGTGGGCTGAGCGAGGCGGAGTTTCTCGGGGAATACTGGCAGAAGAAGCCGCTGCTGGTGCGGGGGGCCTTCCCCGGGTTCCGGGGGCTGTTGAGCCCGGACGAGCTGGCGGGGCTGGCCTGCGAGGAGCGAGCGCAGTCGCGGATCGTGCGGCATCGCCGGGGGAAGTACACGCTGGAGGGGGGGCCCTTCACGGAGGAGAGCTTCGCGGCGCTGCCGGAGCGTGGGTGGACGCTGCTGGTGCAGGGGGTGAACCATTTCCTGCGGGAGGGGGAGGAGCTGCTGCAGCAGTTTCGCTTTGTCCCTCACGCGCGGCTGGACGACCTGATGGTGAGCTACGCGCCCCCGGGGGGCGGGGTGGGGCCTCACTTTGACTCGTACGACGTGTTCCTGCTGCAGGGGATGGGGCACCGGCGGTGGGAGATCAGCGCCCAGACGGACATGGAGCTGGTGCCGGGGGCGCCGCTGAAGATCCTGGAGGATTTCAGGCCAGAGGAGCGCTGGGATCTGGGCCCTGGCGACCTGCTGTACCTGCCGCCGCGGTACGCGCACCACGGGGTGGCCCTGGACGAGTGCATGACCTATTCGGTGGGCTTCCGTGCCCCGTCCGCCGAGGAGTTGACGCAGCGTTTTCTCGGGTGGCTGGGCGAGCACCTGCGCCCCGAGGGCATGTACGAGGACCCGGGGCTCAGGCCGCCGAAGCACCCGGCCGAGATCGGGGAAGACATGGTGGGGCAGGTCAGCGCGATGCTCGCGCAGGTGCGCTGGGATCCGGCGATGGTCGGCCGATTTTTGGGGGAGTACCTCTCCGACCCGAAGCCTCATATCTCGTTCGATCCGCCCCGGCGCCCCCTGGGGCTGGAGGCCTTCTCCCGGCGGGCCGAGGCCCGGGGCGTGCGGCTGGCGCTCCCCAGCCTGATGCTGAGCCGCCGCGGGGTCTTCTTCCTCAACGGCGAGGAGGTCCGGGCGAGCAAGGCGGAGCGGCCGCTGCTCCAGAGGCTCGCGGACGACCGCCGGCTCGCCCCGCCCTTCGGCCCTGCGCTACCGCGGCTCCATGCCTGGTACCAGGCCGGGTGGGTCGAGCTGGGGTGAAGCGCCAGCAGGCGCCAGCCCTCCTGCCGTGTGGTACACCGGGCTCATGGAAGAGACGGTACTGCGCTGGACGGTGAAGCGCGAGCTACGCAAGCGCATGCGCGGGGTGAGGAACACGCTGCCGGCGACGGCGGTCGCCCAGCGCTCCCGGGAGATCATCGCGCGGATCGAGGGCTCTGCCCTGTACCAGCAGGCCCGCAGCGTCGGCCTGTTCTGGCCCATCGAGGGGCGCAACGAGGTCGATCTGCGGCCGCTCCTCGACCGGGCGCGAGGGGAGGGCAAGCTGGTGGCGCTCCCCGCCACGACGGAGGAAGGCGCCGAGATCTGCCTGCGCTCGCTGGAGGGGCCGGGGCAGCTCGACCTGGGCCCCCTGGGCTTCGAGGAGCCGCCCCCGGAGGCGCCCCTTGTCACCCGGGTCGATCTGCTCGTTGTACCTGCCCTCGCCGTCGATCCAAAGGGGCACCGGATCGGCTACGGCAAGGGGTACTACGACCGGCTCCTGGAGCGTATGGAAAAACCCTATACAAGCCTGGTGGTGGCCTACGACTTCCAGCTGCTGGTGGAGGTCCCGGTGCTGGAGGGGGACCGGGCGGTGGAGTGGGTGGTGACGGATCGGCGGATGTTCCGTGCGGGGGAGGACCCGGGGAGCGGGTTCGAGGCGCCCGGGAGCGAGGGGATCCAGGGGGGCGAGGGGCGGGCCGAGGAGGCCGGGATCCGGGTGATCCGGAGGCCTCCGCGGGGTTGAAGCGAGAGCGCCGGGGGTGTGCTTTGGGGTAGGATGAGGCGGACATGCCCTCGAAGACGCTCCGGGGTTCTGTGTGAAGACGATCAAGCTGGCAGCGCAGGCCGGGCCGCCGCCGCGGTGCGCATCGTTCTCGGAGGAAGAGGCGGTGCGCCGCTACGAGCGGGCGATGCGAGAGCACCGGGCGCAGACCGAATCGTACGAGATCAGCCTGCTGGAGGACCGGGTGGACGGGGCGTACCGGGTGCAGGGGTCCGGGGGGGTGTACCTGGTGGACGTGGTGGACGGGAGCGGGGAAGCGGACACCTGCACCTGCGTTGATTTTCTGACCAACGACCTGGGGACCTGCAAGCACCTGGAGGCGGTGAGGCGAGCGCTGCAAGGGAACAGGGCGCTGCGGGGGCAGTACGAGGCGCTGGAGGGCAAACCGGCGAGGCCCACGGTGACGGTGCGGAGCCGGGGGGGGCTGGAGCTGCTCAAGCGAGGGACATGGAGCAAGGCGCTGCTGCGCAAGGGCGGGTGGCGGGCCGAGGAGGGTGGCAAGCTGGTGCCGCTGGTGCCGGCGGCGCTGACGACGCCCCCTGGGGAGATCCGGGTGGTGCATGCGGCGGCGCCGGCCCACGCGAGGCTGGCGGCGCGGGAGCAGAGCGCGGCGCGGCGGGAGCGCATGAGGGTGGCCATCGAGGAGGGGCGGCTGCAGATCGACCGGCTGGCGGCGCCGCTGCTGCCGTTCCAGCGCGAGGGGGTCGGCTACCTGGTGGCCCAGGGCCGCGCGATGCTGGCGGACGACGTGGGGCTGGGGAAGACCATGCAGGTGCTGGCGGCCTGCGAGACCCTGTGCGCCCACGGGGAGGCGGATCGGGTGCTGATCGTGGCCCCGGCGGCCACCCTGCCCTTCTGGGCGCGGGAGCTGGAGCGGCTCACCCGGTCGCCCCCCGCGCTGCTCTCCGGGGATGGCCTGACGCTGCGGTCCGCCATGGCGTCCGGGGCCCGCTACAAGCTGGTGAGCTACGACACCATCGCGCACCACGGGGAGACCTTCGCCTCGCTCCAGCCCGACGTGCTGGTGCTGGACGAGGCGCAGCGGGCCAAGAACTTCCGGGCCCGGACGGCGATCGCGCTCCGCGGGATCCAGGCTCGCTTCGTCTACGCGCTCACGTCCCTGCCCCTGGACCGCCACCTGGACGACCTCTACGCCCTCGTCCAGCTCGTCGATGATCAGGTGCTCGCCCCGCTGTGGCGCTTCAATTTTGCGTTCTACGAGCAGGACGCCCGGGGCACCATCACCGGCTACAAGAACCTGAGCAAGCTGCGCCTGCTGCTCTCTCCCTTGCTGGTGCGGCGCCGCAAGGAGGAGGTGCTGCCCCAGCTCCCGCCGCTCACCCGCCAGAGCCGCTTTGTCCCCATGATGCCCGAGCAGCAGGCCCGCTCCATGGGCGTGCTGGGCGATCTGGCGGCGCTGCTGCGCCAGCGAGAGCCCGGGCAGGCAGGGCTCTTGCGGCTCCTGGAGGAGGCCCGCAAGCTGGGGGCTGACCCCTCGGTGCTGTCGCCGGAGGACGAGACCCTCGCCTCCCCGAAGCTGGACGAGCTCGAGCAGATCGCCGAGGAGATCGCCCGCCAGGGCCCCCACCGGGTGCTGATCTTCGGCGCCCACCTCGAGCCGCTCCGGCGAGCCGCGGCGCGCCTGACCCGCATGGGCCTCTCCACGCTGCTGCTGGAGCGCCCCCAGGAGGAGGCCCGCCGGCACCTGCTCTCGCGGCGCTTTTCCTCCAGCGGTGACGCGCTTTTTGCCCTGATCCTCGACGAGGCCACCCCGCGCCTCCAGCTCCCCCAGGTCACCTACCAGCTCCACCTCGACCTGCCGCTGGGGCCAGCGCAGCTCGAGCGGCGCACCAGCGTCGGCTTCCGACCAGGCCACACCCGGGGGCTCACCGAGCTGTTTCTCTGCGCGGAAGGGGGGATCGAGCGCTCGCTGGAGGGGCACCTGTTCTCCCGCCGCACCTCGCCGTCCTGCCCCCTGGAGCGAGGGTGCAACGCCGGGGCGCTCGACGGCGAGGCGCTGGGGCTGCTGCGCCGGTTGATCCTGGAAGCACCGAGCGATAACGCCGCGGAAGAGACGCCGCGGACCCCGCCGGTGGCGCACCTGGTGCTGTCGCCGGAGCCTCCCCCGGTGGCCCCTCGCGGCCTCTCCTTCGTCGAGGTGGCGACCGCCCCCCCGCCCCCCGTGCAGGTCGACGAGCCCAGCCCCGACACCCAGCGCACCCGCCTCCACCCCACCGCCCCGCCCTCGTTGCACGGCGCCCGCGAGCGCCTGCGCCTGGCGCAGGTGGTCCTCGACGCCGGGTTCCCCTGCGACGCCGCCCGCGCCGCCCACCAGGGCCTGGCCCTGGCCCTGCTGCTCTGGCTCCGGCACGAGCAGACCAACCCCCCCCCCAGAGCTGCCCGGGACCACCAGCTCCTCGTGGGCCTCCTGTTCCGCGTGCTCGGCCCCCGCGGCAAGCTGCCCCCGGCCCTCCACGCGACCCTCGCACGCCTCCATGACCTCGCCACCCTCGAAGAGCAGGGGATCAACCTCGACGACCCCCTCGCCCGCGAGGCCATCGACGAGGCCGCCCGCTGGATCGATCGCATCGAGCAGCAGCTCCCCTCGCTCGACCCCGGCTGACCCCGCGGCGACCTCATGACGCACCGCGGCCTGCGCCTTGCCGCCTGGCGACCGCGCTTCGCAGGGTCAGAGCCCTCTGCTAGCCTCCTGTCACCATGTCTTCCCGCCGTTCGAGCCTGCTACGCCGCGCCAAGCAAGGAGCCGCCGCGCTCGGTGGCGTCGCCCTCCTCGGCGGGGGATTTGTAGGGTACCTCCATACATCCTCCGGCAACGAGTGGATCCGGGGCAAGGTGGAGGCGCGGCTGGGGCAGCGGGTCAACGGGGCGGCGAGGCTGGGCGGGCTGGGGTTCTCGCTGGGATCGGGGCTGACGCTGCGCCAGCTCTCGCTGAAGGACCTGGCGGGGACCGAGGTGGTGTACCTGGAAGAAGCGCACGTGGAGCCGTCGCTGCGCCAGCTGATGCGGGGCAAGGTCGACGTGAACGAGGTGCGTGTCCGCGGGGTGAAGCTGAAGCTGGAGCAGCTGGAAGAGGGTGGGACGAACCTGAGCAGGCTCTTCGCGCCGAAGCCCGGGGCCGAGCCGCCGGAGCCGCCGAAGCCGAGCAAGCCCCTCGATTTCCTGAGGCTGAGCAAGGTGAGCCTGACAGAGAGCCAGGTCGAGCTGAAGAGGCTCGACGGCTCGTGGTTGACGGTGAAGGGGATCGCCGTCGAGGCCCGGGTCGAGGCCAGCCCGGCGCGCAAGGACGTGGACGCGCTGGTGTCGCGGCTGGGGGCGTCGATCGAGCTGAAGAAGCCGGACGGTCAGCAGGTGACGGTGGGGGATCTGAGCACGGGGCTGGAGGCGAAGCTCCAGGGCGGGTCGGGGCAGGTCAAGCTGCTGCCGCTGGCGGCGTCGCTGGGCCTGGCGCTGCCGGACGGTCGCAAGGTGGATCCGACGCCGATCGGGCTGGCGGGTCTGTCGGTCGGGCTCTCCCAGGAGCAGGTGACCGCGGGGCTGCAGCAGCTGCAGCTGCTGGCGCTGCAGGCGGGCTCGGTGGAGGCGCGGGTGGGCATGGCCAGCGGGTCCCCGAACGGCACGGGGGGAGGGTCCCTCGGGGGGGTGCGGCTCGACAAGGAGAAGGTCAACGCGCTCCTCGGCAAACCGCTGCTGGTGAGCCACGTCGACCTGGAGGCAAAGGTCGATGGCTCCCGGGAGAAGCCCAGCCTCGACGTGGATGTGAAGACCGACGGGGGCGCGGTGAAGGCCTCGCTCCGCCTGGACGCCTCGGGGGCGAGCAAGCCCCGCTTCGTCGTCAACCTGAGCTCCGGGGGCCTCGCGGTGCACCGGGCGGTGCAGCTCAAGGACGGGGCCGAGGTCGAGCTGGGCCCCCTCGCCGTCGCCGTGCAGGGCGAGGCGACCAGCCGCGAGGACGCCGCCGCCAGCATCACCCTCGATCTGGGGCCCACGCGGGTCCGCCAGACCTCGGTCGACAAGGTCCACGCCGAGGGGCGCTACGAGAACGGGGTGCTCACCCTCAAGAACCTCACCGTCGATGCCCTGGGGCAGAAGCTGGAGGGCCGCGGCACCTTCAAGCCTGCCACCAGGGACGTCGACCTGCGGGTCGAGGCTCGCGGCGATCTCCCCTCCCTCGGCAAGGCCCTCGCCGCCGCAGGGCGCAAGCCCCCGCCTCCCGGCCTGCTCCGGGGCGTGAACCTCGGCGAAGGCGTCGCCCTCGAGGTCCGCGGCTCCCTCGACCAGAACCTCGAGGTCGCGGTCCCCGGCTCCCGCATCGGCGTGGCCGGCGGCTCCGCCACCGTCGAGGCCAGGGGCCGCCTCCGCAAGGGCGCAGACCCATCCGATCCCTCCCGCTTTGTCCTCGAAGAAGGCGGCGCCTCCGTCCAGCTCAATGGAGTTTCCATACCCGCGCTGATGACGATGCTCGGCAAGCCGGACCGGGGGCTGAAGGGGCGCATCGACGGGGGGGTCCGGGTCCACGGGCCGCAGGCGGCGCCCTCGGCGGACTACGACCTGCGCGTGACCCTCGATCGGGGGGCAGCCAGGGTGCGGGCGCACGCGCGAGGCAAGGCCTCGCGGGACGCGCTGGCGATGGTGCTGGACGCGGACAAGCTCGCGGGGGGCACCGAGGACCGGCTGCTCCACGCGGAGATCAAGGCGCCGCTGGTGGTGGTCGAGAAGAAGCCGCGGCTTGACCCGGGCAGGGCGCTGTCGATCAAGGTCGACGTGCCGAGCCGGACGCTGGGCTCCCTGATGCCGCTGCTCCCCCGGGAGCTGGCCCCCAACGTGGCGCAGAGCACGGTGAGCGCCAGCCTGGCGCTGGAAGGCTCGGCGCGCGCCCCCGAAGGCAACCTGCACCTGGAGGCCCAGGGGCCGCTGGCGTCGAAGCTGGGGGGGGTGCAGCGAGTGAAGGCGGACGTGGGGCTGAGCCCGAAAGAGGGGGGAGCGGTCCGGGTGAACACGCAGCTCCAGGCCTGGCTACGCGAAGACGGCGAGGCGCACCTGCTCGCCAAGCTCGGCGTGGACCTCGATCGCTCCCCGCTGGTGAAGGCCCCCGAGAAGGGCACCTGGGACCTGGACACCACGCTCCGCCCCCAGGCCCTCGCGGCGCTGATCCCGGGGAACAAGGCCCGCCGCGGCACCGTCGGCCTGCACCTGCAAGCCCGCGGCGATCGTTCCAGCATCCAGGCCAAGCTCGACGCCGCGCTGCGCGACCTGGGCCCGGCCCAGGCGCCGCCGATCCACGCGGACGCCAGCCTCGCCCTGGAGGACGAGCGGACCTCCCTCGACCTCCGCGTCCGCGGCGCCGACGAGGATCTGGCCACCCTCGCCGCCAGGGCAGGCCTCGGAGGGCGCGGGCTGCTCACCGCCCTCCAGGCCACCCTCAGGCCCAAGGACGGCGCCCCCCCGGTGCCCCCCGTCGCCGGCCTCAACACCCCCTTCGAGATGCTCCTCTCGATCCCCGAGCGTACCCTCGCCTCCCTCGGCCCCTGGGTCCCGGCGCTGCGCGAGGCCCCCGGCAAGCTGGGCGGCAAGATCGAGGCCCGCGGCCCCGCCACCCGCGCCTCCCTCCAGGGCGCCATCGCTGTCCAGGATCTCCCTACTGCCGACGGATCCATGGCCCGCGCCGAGCTCTCCCTCAGCGGCTCTGCCCTCCAGCTCAGCGCCCGCCTCGACGCGAAGCCCGCCTCCGGCGAGGGCCTCGCCATCGAGGCCCGCACGGCCCCCCTGATGCTCCTCAACGCCAGGAAGAACGGCGCCCCTTTCCCCGTCACCATCAGTGTCACCGGGCAGAACACAAAGCTCTCCTCCCTCATCCCCCCGACCCCCATCACCCGCGCCGTCGAGGGCACCGTCGACAGCGACCTCCAGGCCCAGCTCGACATCCTCGCCACCCCCGAGGGCAACCGCCCCACCAGGCTCGCCTTCCAGGGCGGCCTCAAGCTCCGGGATGGCTCCTTCAAGATGCCCGGCTCCCAGCGCGTGCTCCGGGGCCTCGGCCTCCAGCTCCTCGGCGACGGCTCCACCCTCGACCTCAAGCAGCTCGAGGCCCACGAGGCCGACCGCGCCCAGCCCGATCGCTCCCTCTCGGCCTCCGGTCGCATCACCTTCGAGGGCGCCGCCCCCCAGCAGGCCACCCTCGACCTCAAGGCCGCCCACTGGCTGGTTGCAGGGGGTCGGTTCGGTCCCAATGACGCCCCCCGCGCCAGCCTGAACGCCGACCTGGGAGTGACGCTGGCGATGACGCCGGATGCCCGGAAGATCCATACAAAGATCCGCTCCCTTGATCTCTCCTCGCCGGATCGATTCCTGCGGGCGCACCAGCAGGAGGAGGTGACCACCGGCGACCTGATCGAGGTGAAGAGCGCGGGCGAGGTGGGCAAGCTGCCGGTGCTTGCGGCGAGCGAGCCCAGGGCGAGCGCCGCGGCGCCGGAGGCCTCGCCGGAGGCCGCGCCGGAGGGCCCGGCGGTGCCGGCGGGCCGCGTGACCGAGATCGAGATCGAGCTGCCCCCCACGGCGCACGTGAAGCAGGCGCCGCTGGACCTGCAACTCACCGGGACGGTGCGGGTGCGCATCGACGGGCGAGGGCGGCAGACGGAGGGGAAGCTGGCGGTGGTCGGGGGGTCGATCCTGATCGGAGGGCGAGCGCACCGGGTCGAGGGCGGAGAGCTGCGCTTCGATGCAGAGAACCCGGGGGGGTATTTTGACATCTACTTCCAGCGCCCTCCCCACGAGGCGGCGCTGCGGGACGTGGCCACCGAGGGCGGCGAGGCGGTGCGAATTCACCTGACGGGCCCCCTCGGCAAGCAGGCCCCGAGCTACGAGGGGCTGGGGGTAGGTTCGCTGTTCGACACGCTGGCGATCAACAACGCGGGGCGCACGCGCTACCTGTCGCAGCCGGACATGCCGGCGAGCCAGGCGGCGCAGCTTCCCCAGTACATGCAGCTGCGCCAGATGACGTACATGGCAGTCAACCTGCCGCAGCTGCTCTTCCTGGATCGGATCAGCGTCTGGGCCGACCCCTACGACGACCGCAGCGCCTACGGTCGGCTCTTCCATCACCGGGGAGAGCGCTACGCGGCGGACGGTTCGACCCGGGTACGGACAACGACCCGGCCCCCGCGTGGCATCGGGCAGAGCGAGGGGGAGGTCGCCTACGATCTGCTCTTCCAGAACTCGGCGCGCTCCGTGTCCGGCGTCGGGCTCAAGGCCGGGACCCGCGGCGGCGGCGGCCCCGAGCTGTTCTGGGAGTGGTCCAGCAAGGAATGAGCGAGCCGCGGCGGCTCAAGCCCGCAGCAGCGCCTCGCGGATGCGCTCGAGGATCTCGGGGCGCGAGAGGCCCAGCGCAAGGCCCAGCGCAAGGAAGAGTTCGCCCTCGCGATCGAGGCGAAAATTGCTGCTGGAGCAGAGGACCTCGGCGCCAAGCTGCAGGGCGAGCTTGCGCAGGGTCATGGAAGGCAGCGCCGCGAGCAGGGCGTCGATCCGGGCGTCGTAGCCCTCGGCCTGGAGCGCCTGCTCGCTGCCGAGGAGCCGCGGCAACACCTCTTCCACCGGGGGGTGACCGCCGAGGAACAGGCTGACCAGCCGGGCCAGCTCGTGGCGCTCGTGCTCGGAGAGCGGGGCGCCGGAGGTAGCGACGAGGGAGGCGACCTCGATCAGGCCCGTGAGGACAGGCTCCTGGAGGTCACCCAGACCGGGGCGGCTCTCGTAGCTCTCGGCGCGGACTCGCAGCATGGGACAGAGAGCGAAGCACGGGAGCCAAGGTCGGCACAACGGGAACCGTGCCTGCGACCGCGGCGAAGAGCCATCAGGGGCGGTCGAGGAGGCCGCGGGCGATGGAGGAGACGCTTCGCGGGTCTTCCTCGTCGAGCTCGAAGCCGGCCAGCCCCGCGGCCATCGAGGAGGCCAGCGTTCGCTCCTCGGGGCTGAGCTGGAGCACCTGGGCGAGCCGCCCCACCGCCTCGCTCTCGTCCTCGGTGACGATGCCATCCGCGCGCACCAGCCAGAGGCCAACGCCGTAGATGAACAGCCGGTCTTCGCCCTCCAGGTCGAGGTCTTCCAGGCGCTCGAGGGGGACCGGGGTGCGCAGCGCATCCTCGACCGCATCCAGCTCGTCCGGCATCAACCCCGAGGCCGCCGCGGCGCCGAGCAGGGCGTCGACCTCCTCGGGGGCCACCGAGCCGTCGACCCAGGCGAGGGCCGCCAGCGCCACGAACACGTCCTTGGTGAGCTCCATGAGTTCATCTTCCTCCGGGGCGCCCCGAGCGTCGAGAGCGGAGCGCAGGCCCGACCCCCGGCGTGGGATTCAGGTGCCGCTCTGCAGGTGCTCGATCAGGATCTTCAACCCGATCCCGATGAGCACCAGGCCCCCCGCGATGTCCAGGCGACGCCCCAGCAGCGCCCCGAACCTCCGCCCCGCCGCCAGCCCCAGCAGCGTGAACAGCGCGGTCACGCCGCCCATGGCCGCCAGCGCAGGGACCAGCGACGCCCCCAGCAACGGCAGGGTGAAGCCGATCGCCAGCGCGTCCAGGCTGATCCCGACGGCCATCGGCAGCAGCAACGAGAGGCGGAAGGGGTCCGGCGGCGCCTCCTCCGGCTCACCCAGGGCCTCGCGGATCATCTTGCCCCCCAAAAAGGCGAGGACACCGAAGGCCACCCAGTGATCGTAGGCCTGGATCCAGCGCCCGACCCGGGCGCCGACGGCCCAGCCAAGCAGGGGCATCAGCACGTGAAATGCGCCGAAAATCAGCGACATCTTCAGCGCATCGAGGGGGCGAACCCGGGGGGTCGAGCAGCCGCAGGCGGCGGCGACGGCCGTGGCATCCATGGCCAGCCCGGCGGACATCAGCAGCAGGGACGGGAGGTTCAAGGGGGTCTCGCGGCGGCAGGCACCAGGATGCTAAGAGCACGGATGGATTTACCATGCCCAGCGCCCCCCCTCGCCCCGAGATTCCCCTCCCCTCCCCTCCCCCGCTCCCGGCGCCTGAAGGGTGGGCCGCGTCGCTGGCCGCGCTGGGCGTGTCCCTCGCGCCGGCCCAGATCGAGCGGCTCGGCAGCTACCTGGCCCGCCTCCTCGCGATGAACGAGCAGATGAACCTGACCGCCATCAAGGACGCCTCCGAGGCCTGGGTTCGCCACGGCCTCGACGCGCTCTCGCTGGTGCCTCACCTGGAGTCCCTCCCCGCCGGAGCGCGGGTGCTGGACGTGGGCTCCGGGGGCGGCGTCCCCGGGATCCCGCTGGCCATCGCCAGGCCCGACCTGCGCGTGGTGCTGATGGAGGCCACGCAGAAAAAAGTCGCCTTCCTCGGGGCGGTCACCGCCGCCCTCGGGCTCGACCAGGTCACCACCCTCCACGGCCGCGCCGAGCAGCTCGCCACCACCGAGCTCCGTGGCTCCTTCGACGCCGTCACCGCCCGGGCTGTCGCGCGCCTCGACGCCCTCCTCCCCTGGACCGCCCCCTTCGCTCGCCCCGGCGGCCTGCTGCTGCTCATCAAGGGCCAGCAGGCCCAGCAAGAGCTCGCCGAAGCCTCCCGCTCCCTGGCCCGCTTCCGGTGCGAACACCTCGAGACCCGCGAGACCCCCACCGGGCGCGTGGTCATGCTCCGCAAGGGTCAGGAGGAACGATCCCGCAGACGATAACCCACCCCGAGCTCCGTCATCAGCAGCCTCGGCCTCGCCGGATCTGCCTCCACCTTCTTCCTCAGCTCGGCCATGTGAACCCGCACGTAGTGCTGGTGCGCCGCGTAAGAAGGCCCCCACACCTCGCTCAGAATCTGGCGGTGCGTCAGCACCTTGCCGGCGTGCCGCGCGAGCAGCACCAGCAGCTTGTACTCGATGGGCGTCAGGTGCAGCGGCTCCCCGCCGCGAAAGACCTCGCGCCGCACCAGGTCAATACGGACCCCCCCGAACGTCAGCTCCTCTGCGCTGCTGCCCGCGGCGACGAGCTGCGCATGCCGGAGCGCCACCCGGATCCGGGCGAGGAGCTCGTTCACGCCGAAGGGTTTGGTGATGTAATCATCGGCACCGGCGTCCAGCGCGGCCACCTTGTCCCCCTCCTGACCGCGGGCCGAGAGCACCAGGATGGGGACACGACTCCAGCCGCGGATCTGTCGGGTGAGATCGATCCCATCTCCATCGGGGAGCCCGAGGTCAAGGAGCAGGAGCTCCGGGTGGTGGGAGGTGAGCAGTTGCAGGGCCTCCGAGCTGCGCTCCGCCTCCAGCAAACGGTACCCGTGAGAGACGAGGGAGGCCCGGAGGAATCGCCTCATCTGCGGCTCATCTTCCACGACCAGGAGGAGGGGGCTGGGCTGGTTCATGGGGGGTCACCCTCGATCGGCGGCGGCGAGCCGTCGCAGGGGAGCACGATGCGGAACGCCGCGCCTCCTGTCGAGCGGTTTGCGGCGGAGATCCGCCCGCCGTGGGCCTCGATCATGCCCTTGCAGATCGCCAGCCCCAGCCCTGCCCCAGAGCCCCCTGCCTGAGCTGCCCGGAAGAATTTTTCGAACACCTGCAGCTCCGAACCTGGAGGCAACCCGGGCCCCCGATCCCGCACCTCGATCCACACCTGCGCCTCGCCCCGCTGGGCCTCGATCTCGACCGGAGAGCGGGCCGGGGTGTACTTGTTCACGTTCTCCAGGATGTTGACCAGGACCTGCCCGAGCAACACCGGATCCACGTGGAGCAACGGCACCTCTGGCCCGATCTCCACGGTCACCGGCCGCTCCTCCATCCGCAGCTCGGGCCTCACCAGCACCGAGCCGATCACCTCCTCCAGCGGCACCCACTCCCGCTTCGGAGGGCTCCCGCCCGAGTCGAGGCGCGTCATGTCCAGCAGGTTGCTCACCAGCCTCTCCAGCCTCGCGGCCTGCTCCACCACCGCCTCCAGAAGCTCCCCCCGGGTGCGCTCGTCGACCCCCGGATCATCCCGGAGCACCGTGGCCGAGCCGGTGATCGAGGCCAGCGGGGTCCGCAGATCATGGGAGACCGCGGAGAGCAGCGTCGAGCGCAGCTCCTCCGCCCTCGCACGCAGCGCGGCGGCCCGCGCCTCCTCTGCCAGCTGCACGCGCGACAGGGCCGCCGCCACCTGGCGGCAAAAGATGTCCAGAAAGGCCCGCTCGTCCACCCGCAGCGCCCGCGCCGCAGGGAACACCGCCATCACCCCCACCCGGATCGCACCGGCCAGCAGCGGGACGCAGAGCACCGGGGCCCCGGGGAGCGTGTCCGTCCCCCTCCCGGCCCACGCCCCTTGCTCGTGGCACCACCGGGCCACGCTCCCCTCCTTCTCGCCCAGCACAAGGCCCTCCGGGGCCGACCCCAGGGCCTCCAGCTCGCCGCCCCCCGTCGCGCCGAGCACGATGGTTTGTGCCTCAAATATCTGGAGCGCATGGCGGGCCGAGATGGCGGCGATCTGGCGGGGCTCCGCCGCCGAAGTGAGCTCGCGGAGGAGGGCGTAGAGGGTGGCGGTCTTCTCTTCCCTGGCGATGGCGTCCTGCTCCTGGCGCCGCAGCCTCGCGGCCAGGGAGCTGACCACGAGGCCGATGGCGAACATCATGGCGAAGGTGAGGAAGTAGCGCCGATCGTGTACAGAGAACGTATACAGCGGGGGGACGAAGAAGAAGTCATAGCAGGCGACGCCGAGGGCCGCGGTGAAGATGGCAGGAAGGCGCCCCAGCCAGGTGGCAGAGACCATGACCGCGAGGAGGAAGATCATCTCGAGGTCGGGGAGCGACATGGCGCGCCGCAGGAGCAAGGCCAGCCCCAGGGCCGCGGCGACGACCAGGGTCGCGCGCCCGAGAGCGCCGGGGGCCAGGCCCTTCGCCCCGGGGGCAACGTGGTCCCCGGGGGGGGCCACCGTCGGCCCGGTGCCAGGCCCGATGACGTGGACCTCGATGTCCTCGCTCCCTCGCACCACCTCCTCCACCAGGGAGCCACGGATCCAGTCCCGGAGCCGCGCATGCGTGGGTTTCCCGAGGAGAATGCGGGTCACGTTGTGCCTGCGTGCGTGGGCCAGCAGCGCCTCGGAGACCCGCGTCCCGGAGAGCCGGACGGTCGTCCCACCCAGGCTCTCGGCGAGGCGAAGATGGGCATCCAGGCGCTCCCGGGCCGCCTCCGTGAGGCCGGCGCCGGTCTCGACGGAGCCCGCGACCCAGGGGCAACGGAGCCCCGCAGCCATGCGCGCGGCCGCCCGGATCAGCCGCCCCGAGCTGGGCGCAGGGCCGACGCAGACCAGGATGCGCTCGCCCGCGGGCCAGGTGGAGAGGACGCCATGCTCCGCCCGGTATTCCTGGACTTCCTCGTCCACCCGCTGGGCGGTGCGCCGCAGCGCCAGCTCCCGCAGCGCCAGCAGGTTGCCCCGCTGGAAGAAATGCTCCGTGGCCCGGCGCGCCTGCTCCGGCAGGTACACCTTGCCCTCGCGCAGGCGCAGCAAGAGCTCGTCCGGGCTCAGATCCACCAGCTCCACCGCGTCCGCCTGGTCCAGCACCGAGTCGGGCACGGTCTCCCGGACCTGGACGCGGGTGATCTGGGCGACGACGTCGTTCAGGCTCTCCAGGTGCTGGATGTTCATCGTGGAGAGCACGTCGATGCCGGCATGGAGCAGCTCGTGAACGTCCTGCCATCGCTTCGGGTGGCGGGAGCCCGGGGCGTTGGTGTGCGCCAGCTCGTCGACCAGCAGCAGGCGGGGTTGCCGCCGCAGGGCCCCGTCCAGGTCAAACTCATCGAGCGTACGGCCGCGGTACTCGACCTTGCGCCGGGGCAAGACCTCGAGGCCCAGGGCCATCGCCTCGGTCTCCTGGCGCCGGTGCGTCTCGACCACGCCGACCACCAGATCGACCCCCTGCGCCGCCAGCTCCCGGGCGACCTGGAGCATCCGGAAGGTCTTCCCGACCCCCGGCGCGAAGCCCAGGAAGAGGCGGAGCTTCCCGCGGTTGCCGCGGCGCTCCTCGCGCTCCACGCGGCGCAGCAGGTCGTCTGGATCAGGGCGGGGGGGCTCGGTCATCGCAGGGGCCGTCAGGAGCGAGGGCCATCGAGCTGATCCAGCGCCAGGTTGAGCGTCAAGACGTTGACGCGGGGCTCGCCCCAGAGGCCGAGCAGGCGCCCCTCGGTGTGCTGCGCGACGAGCGCCCGGAGCTGCTCGACGGAGCGCCCCCGGACGCGGGCGACGCGGCGGATCTGGTAAGCGGCAGCGGCAGGGGAAAGGTGGGGGTCGAGGCCGCTCCCCGAGGTCGTGACCAGATCGATCGGGATCGGCGTGGCGCCCATCTCGGGGTGCTCGGCCCGCAGGGCCGCGACGCGCGCCTTCACCGCCTCCAGCAGCGCCGCGCTGGAGGGGCCGAGGTTTGACCCGGAGGAGGAGGCGGCGTTGTACGGATACGGGGAGGTGGCCGAGGGGCGACCATGGAAGTAACCAGGCCCCTCGAAGGGCTGACCCACCAGCCGGGAGCCCACCACCCGCCCCCCCGCGGTGAGCAGGCTGCCGCGGGCCTGGTCAGGGAACATCAGCCCGATCACCGCCGTCAACAGCAGCGGGTAAAGGAGCCCTGTGCCCAGGGAAAACAGGGCAAGCAGGGCGAGCGCAGGGCGTAGCAAGGTTCTCATGACAGGGGCCTTTCAGCTCACGCCCAGCGCCCCGAGGGCGAGGTCGATGAGCTTGATGCAGGGGAACGGGAGGAGCACGCCGCCGAGGCCATAGACCAGCAGGTTCCGGCGCAGCAGCAGCGACGCCGGGGCCGGCCGGTAGGTGATGCCCCGGAGCGCCAGCGGGATCAGCGCCACGATGATCAGCGCGTTGAAGATCACCGCGCTGAGCACGGCGGAGGTCGGCGAGCGCAGGGCCATCACGTTGAGGGCCCCCAGCGCCGGGTAGGTGGCCACGAAGGCCGCCGGGATGATGGCGAAGTACTTGGCCAGATCGTTGGCGATGCTGAAGGTCGTCAGCGCTCCCCGGGTCATCAGCATCTGCTTCCCGATCTCGACGATGGACAGCAGCTTGGTCGGGTTCGAGTCCAGGTCCACCATGTTGCCGGCCTCCTTGGCCGCCTGGGTCCCGGTGTTCATGGCCACCGCCACGTCCGCCTGCGCCAGCGCCGGCGCGTCGTTGGTGCCATCCCCCGTCATCGCCACCAGGTGCCCCTTCTGCTGGTACCCCCGGATCATCGCCAGCTTGGCCTCCGGCGTCGCCTCCGCCAGGAAGTCATCGACCCCGGCCTCCGCGGCGATGGCGGCGGCGGTGAGCGGGTTGTCCCCGGTGATCATCACGGTGCGGATCCCGATGCGGCGCATCTCCGCGAAGCGCTCCCGGATCCCGCCTTTCACGATGTCGCTCAGCCTCACCACCCCCAGCACCCGATCGCCATCGGCCACCACCAGCGGCGTCGCCCCCTGCTTCGCCGTCTCCTCCACCGCCGCCTGCACCTGCGCCGGGAAGACGCCTCCGCCCTGCTCGACGAACCGCCTCAGCGCATCCGTCGCCCCCTTGCGGATCCGCCGGGGACCCAGGTCCACCCCGCTCATCCGGGTCTGCGCCGTGAACGGCAGGAAGGTGGCGTCCAGCCCCTCGAGCTCCCGGCCACGCAGCCCATGGCGCTCCTTCGCCAGCACCACGATGCTCCGCCCTTCCGGGGTCTCGTCGGCCAGCGACGCGAGCTGCGCCGCGTCCGCCAGCTCCCGCTCCTGCACCCCGGGGGCAGGCAAAAAGTCCGTCGCCTGGCGGTTCCCCAGGGTGATCGTTCCCGTCTTGTCCAGCAGCAGAATGTCCACATCCCCCGCGGCCTCCACCGCCCGGCCCGAGGTCGCGATCACGTTGGCCTGGATCATCCGATCCATCCCCGCGATGCCGATCGCCGACAGCAACCCGCCGATGGTCGTCGGGATCAGGCATACCAGCAGGGCCACCAGGATCGTGAGCGCCACCGGGCTCCCCTGGCCTGAGCTGGCGACCGCGTACCGCGAGAAGGGCAGCAGCGTGACCGTCGCCAGCAGGAAGATCAGGGTGAGGCCCGCCAGCAGGATATCCAGCGCGATCTCGTTCGGGGTCTTCTTGCGCCTGGCCCCCTCGACCATCGCGATCATCCGATCCAGGAAGGTCTCTCCGGGGTTGGTGGTCACCCGCACGATCAACCAGTCCGAGAGCACCCGGGTCCCTCCGGTGACGGCGCTCCGGTCCCCGCCGCTCTCCCGGATCACCGGCGCGCTCTCCCCGGTGATGGCGCTCTCGTCGACCGACGCCACGCCCTCGATCACCTCGCCGTCCGCCGGCAGGAAGGCCCCCGCCTGGACCACCACCACGTCCCCGACACGCAGCGACGACGACGGGACCTCCTCGCTCGCCTCCTCCCTCCGCCGCGGATCCGCGAGCGCATGGGCGTCGGCCCCCCGCCGCAGGCGCCGGGCCGCCACGTCCTGCCGCGCCTTGCGCAGCGTGTCCGCCTGCGCCTTGCCTCGCCCCTCCGCCATCGCCTCCGCGAAGTTGGCGAAGAGCACGGTGAACCAGAGCCACACGGAGACCGCCAGGATGAACCCGGGGCGCGCGTCCCCCTGGCCGGTCAACGCCGCGTGGGCCCACAGCAGCGAGGTGAAGGCGCTGCCGACCTCCACCACGAACATCACCGGGTTCCTGATCATGCGCCGCGGATCAAGCTTGAGGAACGAATCGAGGATCGCCGCCCGGACCAGCGCGCCCTCGAAGAGAGGTCGATACGGTTGCGTTGCCATGTGTTCTCTCCCTTCAACGAGCCGATAGCTGCAGGTGCTCCACGATCGGGCCCAGCGCGAGCGCCGGCAGGAACGTCAGCGCCCCGACCAGGCAGATCGTCCCGACGAGCAGCAGGACAAACAGGGGGGTATGGGTGGGCAACGTGCCCGCCCCCTCGGGGATCTTCTTCTTCCTCGCGAGCGACCCGGCGATGGCCAGCACCGGCAGGATCACCCAGTACCGGCCCACCAGCATGCAGCCCCCCAGGGCCACCGTGTAGAACACCCCGCTCGCCGTCAGCCCCCCGAAGGCCGAGCCGTTGTTGTTGGCCGCCGACGAGAACGCGTACAGGATCTCGCTGAAACCATGGGCCCCGGGGTTCCCCAGCGGCGCCGTCCCCGCCGGGGTCACGGAGGCAACCGCGGTCCCCAGCAGCACCGCCGCCGACGGCAGCAGGATGACCAGCGAGGCCATCTTCATCTCGTGCGCCTCGATCTTCTTGCCCAGGTACTCCGGCGTCCGCCCCACCATCAACCCCGCGAGGAACACCGCCAGGATCGCGTACACCAGCATCCCGTAGAGCCCCGAACCCACCCCGCCCAGGATGATCTCCCCCAGCTGCATCAGCCCCATCGGGATCATCCCCCCCAGCGGCGTGAAGCTGTCATGCATCGCGTTCACCGAGCCGTTCGACGCCGCCGTCGTGAGCACCGCCCAGAGCGCGCTCCCCGTGACCCCGAAGCGCAGCTCCTTCCCCTCCATGTTCCCCCCCGGCGCCAGCTCCGACGCCGTCATGTCCACCCCGAGCCCCGCCAGCGCCGGGTTCCCGGCCTGCTCCAGCGTCACCTCCAGCAGCGCCAGCGGCACCAGCACCGCCCCCATCGCCGCCAGCACCGCCCACCCCTGCCGCCTGTCCCCCACCCGCTCCCCGAAGGTGAAGCACAGCGCCGCCGGGATCAGCACGATCGACAGCAGCTGCAGCAGGTTCGACAGCGGCGTCGGGTTCTCCAGCGGGTGCGCCGAGTTCACGTTGAAGAACCCTCCCCCGTTCGTCCCCAGCTGCTTGATCGCCACCTGCGACGCCGCCGGACCCAGCGCGATGAGCTGCTCCGTCACCTCCTTCCCCTCCACCCGCAGACCGCTCACCATCGACGCCGCGCTCGACCCGGCCAGGGTCTGCACCACCCCCTGCGACGCCAGCAGCAGCGCCACCAGCACCGACAGCGGCACCAGCACGTACAGCGTCGACCTCGTCAGGTCTACCCAGAAGTTCCCTATACCGGCCGCCTCCCGCCGGGTGAACCCACGCAGCAGCGCCACCAGCACCGCCATCCCCGTGGCTGCCGAGGCAAAGTTCTGCGTCGTCAGCGCCACCATCTGCGTCAGGTGGCTCAGCGTGGTCTCGCCCCCGTAGGCCTGCCAGTTCGTGTTGGTGGCGAAGCTCACCGCCGTGTTGAACGCAAGCTCCGGGGCCACCGCGCCGAGCCCCGCCGGGTTCAGCGGCAGCAGCCCCTGCACCCGCTGCAGCCCGTACACCGCCAGCACCCCCGCCAGGTTGAACCACAGCACCGCCGCGGCGTACCGCTGCCACGGCATGTCCTCCCCAGGGTCCACCCCCGCGACGCGGTACAACCCCCCCTCGAACGAGCCCAACCACCCCCGCCGCGTCGCAGGCTCCTCCAGGTACACCTGGTTCATGTACGACCCCAGCGGGATCGCGAGCGCCACCAGCAGCGCAAACACCGCCATGACCTGGGCGAACGCATGGAAGCTCATGACAGCCTCTCGGGGAAGAGCAGCGCCAGCACCAGGTACCCCAGGAGCAGCGCCGCCAGGGCGCCTCCAAGGACGATCATCGCGTTCATCGTAAAACCCTCTCGCACAGGCGAACGAACCCCCACGAAAGCAGGAAGAACCCGCCCGTGAGGCACAGGAAAATCAGATCCATGGTCTATCCTGACAGGGAAACAATCGATCGCTAAAACCAGGTCGTGATCCCTGCGGTCACGGTGTCCTGGGAGCGGCGTGAAGGCACCGGTGCCCCCACGGCGCTCGCCGGTATCTCGCGGGCAAAGAACATCGCTCCCCCCGCCTGATCGTGGCGAAATTCTAGGCGAAAGGACGCGCGCTCGTGGGGCCGCAGGTCCAGCGTCGCCGTCCCCGACGAGACCCAGGGCACCGGCCAGAAGATCGCCCCCCCGACCGTCTCCCCCTCCGTGGGCGTATGCTCCAGGAACGCATCCCCACGGAGCACCAGGAACAGCGGCTCCGCCACCCGCAGCCTCGCGTAAAGCGCCCCCGCGCCCCACCGCGCCGTCCCCACCTCGTTCCGCTCCACACCCCCGTTCAGGTGCGCCGCCACCGAGACCTTCGCCGAGGCATTCCAGGTCACGTGCGCGTCCAGCAGGTGGCGCCAGGCTCGCCCCTCCGCTGCCCCCGGGGAACGCTCGACACCCCCGAAATACAGCCCCGACACGATCAGCCTCGGCGTCGTGTAGAGCGCCTGCGCCGAGATCGATTTCTCCCCGTTGTTGTCCACGACCGAGTTCCACCCGTTGTACCCCGCCAGCGTCAGGGACCACGCGTCCGAGAGCGGGTAGGTCGCCTTGACCCCTGTGTGGTAAAAAGGCAGACCGAAGAACAGGTTGGAGCGAGACCAGTTCCAGTTGTCTCGAATGGCCATCGACTCGATGCCGATGGGTGATAGAAATACGCCAGCAGCCACGATCAAGCCTTTTCCGCTGCCGAATCGGTAACCTGTGTAGGCCTGCTGGATGTACTTCCAGAGCTCCTTGTCAGAGCCGTTCACGCTGGCGGCCCCGGCCTGCGCGGGTTCGGCCAGGTAGTAGGTGGAGGGCGTGTGCCCGACCTGGAGGGTCAACCGGCCCAGCAGCCGGTCCTGATCCCAGAGCGCGTCGAGGGCGGCGCTGGCGAGGGTGAAGGCGTTGTGCCGGTTGTCGAAGCCACGGAAGTTCGTCAACCCGGTGGCCGGTCGGTTGAAGTTCCACTGGTAAAAGGCCTCGACGTACCCTCCGAGCTGGAAGGCAGGCTTCGGGGCCGGCGCCGGGGCGGCCCCCCCGGAGCGGTCCCCCTCGCTGTCGGTCACCGGGGGCGTGGGTGCCTGCTGGGCGCTTGCGGTGGCACCAGAAGACAGAAAAGCCGCGAGGAGGAGAGGTCGGAGAGGGCGCATCGGGGAGGTCGTGGAGCTGTTGTAAGCGGCGGGGGGTCCCGACGGCGTCAAGCTACGATCGACCGGCATCAAGATCGTATCAAGATCGGCCCGGGAGGCGGGCCCGAGCGCCGGGCGTTGCCGAACCGGGGGGGCCGTTCTAGGGTCACCGGTCCATGCCTCCGGTGAACCTTTCCTTGCCTTTCCTGGACGCGCTCAAGGCTGGAGCCCTCGTCGCGGACGGAGCGATGGGCACCCAGCTCTACGAGCGGGGGATCGTCTTCAACGTCAACTACGAGGAGATGAACCTCTCTCGACCCGAGATGGTGCAGCGCATCCACGAGGCCTACCTGCGCGCCGGGTCCCAGGTGATCGAGACCAACACCTTCGGGGCCAACCGCTTCCGGCTCCAGCGCCATGGCCTCGACGGCAAGGTGCGCGAGCTGAACACCGCGGCGGTCAAGATCGCCCGGGACGCGGCCCGCGGCGCTGCCTACGTGGTCGGCGCCGTGGGCCCCACCGGCCTGCCCCTCATCGGCGTCTCTGGCGAGGAGCGCGCCCAGGTCCAGGACGCCTTCCGCGAGCAGATCGCCGCCCAGATCGAGGCCGGCGTCGACGCGATCCTGATCGAGACGATGCACCAGTCGCTGGAGGCCGAGCTGGCCCTGCGGGCGGCCAGGGCCGAGGCGGGTCGCATCCCGGTGATCGTCCAGGTCTCCCCCAACGAGCGCTGCGAGCTGGTCGACGGCACCGGCGTCGGCCTCATCGGCCTGCGCCTCCGGGACCTGGGCGCCGATGGCCTCGGGCTCAACTGCTCCGTCGGCCCCCAGGTGGTGCTCGACGCCGCCGAGAAGCTCATGAACCTGGGCCTCCCGGTCTCGGTGATGCCCAACGCGGGGCTCCCTCACAAGGTCGACGACCGGCTGATCTACGTCTCGACGCCCGACTATTTCCTGCGGTTTGCGCGGCGCTTCTACAAGCTCGGCGTCAAGCTCGTCGGGGGCTGCTGCGGCACCACGCCGGAGCACATCAAGAAGATCGCCGCCGCCGCCCGCATGGAGGCCAGCGCCGCCGCCTCGGCGGAGGATCCAGGCGAGCACCCGGCGGTCGAGGTCGACTCCCTGCCGCCCCCTCCCAGCGGCGTGACCCCCACGCCCCAGGACCAGAAAAGCAAGCTGGCGTCCAGGCTCGGCAAGCGCTTCGTGGTCTCCGTCGAGGTCAACCCCCCCATCGGCCTCGATCTGGCGCGCCCCCTGGAGGCCGCACGCATGCTGACCGCCGCCGGCGTCGATGTCATCAACATCGCCGACGGCGCCCGCGCCCAGGCCCGCATGGGCAACCTCGCGCTCGCGGTGGAGATGCAGCAAAAACTCGGGATCGAGACCATCCTCCACGTCTGCGGCCGGGACCGCAACCTGCTGGCCCAGCTCGCCCACCTCCTCGGCGCCCACGCCCTCGGCCTGCGCAACCTCGTCATCATCACCGGGGACCCGCCACGCATGGGCGAATTCCCCGATGCAACCGCGGTCTACGACCTCGACTCGGTGGGCATCCTGCGCCTCGCGTCGAGCCTCAACCGGGGCCTGGATCCGGGCGGCCGACCCATGGGTACCCCCACCTCCTTCCTGCTCGCCACCGGCGCCGAACCTGCGGCGATGAACTACGAGCGCGAGCTGCAGCGCCTCCGCATGAAGAAGGCCGCGGGGGCCGAGCTGGTGATGACGCAGCCGGTGTACGACCCGGCGGTGCTCGACCGGTTCCTCGACGACATCGCGCCCCTCAACCTCCCGGTGCTGGTGGGCCTGCTCCCGCTGGCCAGCCACCGCAACGCCGAGTTCTTGCACAACGAGGTGCCGGGGATGCAGATCCCGGACCCGATCCGCGAACGCATGCGCCTCGCCGGCTCAGGGCCCGCGGCTCGCAAGGAGGGCGTGGCCATCGCCCGCGAGATGCTCGCCGCGGTGCGCAGCCGGGTCGCAGGGGCCTACATCATGCCGCCCCTCGAACGCTACGAGCTGGCGCTGGAGGTCGTCGACGGGTACCTGGAGCCCTGACCGTTGGCCGCCCCCGCCTCGCTCCTGGAAGAGCTCCTCCTCGGCACACCCGCCCTCGTTGACCTGACGATCCGCGACGCCTGGGTGCGAGAGCGGTTGCAGCAGGCGCCTGCGCCCGTCGCCGCGTTCACCCTCGACCAGCTCTGCCAGCAGGCCGAGCTGGCCTCTCCCCAGGCCCGCGTGATCTTGCTCTCCGTGGTGCGCGCCCTCCTCCAGGACGACACCCTGGCCCAGCGCCTGCGCGAGGAGGCCGCCGCTGGCGCCCTGCTCTCCCTCGATCGGTTCCTCCGGTGGCCCACCTACCAGCCCCGCAGCTCCGACCCTCACGCTCGCCCCTTGCCCCAGAGCACAGGCCGCTCTCTGACCCTGGGCGAACGCAAATCTCTCGCCCGGCGCCCGGACCGACGCAGCTTCGATCGCCTGCTCCGGGACCCGCATCCGGACGTCATCCGCATGCTGCTCCAGAACCCCCGGCTCACCGAGGATGACGTGCTCCGGCTCGCGGCAAAGCGGCCCAATTTCCCCGATATTCTCGTCGAGATCGCCCGCACACCTCGCTGGTCCGTGCGCCCCCGGATCCGCATCGCCCTCGTGCTCAACCCCGCGACCCCCCCCGAGATCGCGGTCCCCATGGTGCTCCTGCTCGTCCACCACGAGCTGCGCCTGGTCCTCGAGCTCACCGACGCCAACGCCCCGGTCCGCGCTGCTGCCGCCGAGCTCCTCCGCCGTCGCCCTCCCCAGCTCGACGAGGAGCCCCCCGACGACAAGGAGCTGCTTCAATAACCCGCTGCCCCCCTAACCTCGCCCGGACGCTGAAGCCGTCCTTTTCACCGAGATGGTGGTACATCACGCGAGCAAAATGGGGCTCTCCGGGCCTGGGAGACGCCCCCACCAGGTGCTCCTCGCCGGGCGTATCCCCATCCTCGTGCCACTTCGCCCGGAGCCCCTTCTCCTTCGCCACCGCGACCAGCTGCTCGACCCTGGCACGCACCTGCTCCCTGATCGCAGCGTCTTCCGTCTTGTATTCGATGCGCACCAGCTCATTCTTCAGGAAGACGACCTCCGCAACATCGGGGCCTTTGCCCAGGACGAGTGTCACATCACCGGACTCCCAGCTCCCTTTTCTGGCGGTAACGCTGGCACCTCCCGCCGACGCGGTAACGCTGGCACCTCCCGCCGGCACCGACCTTTTCTCACAGGCAGAAAGAACCACGCAAACCAGAGCCAGGAGGGGGATGCATCGGGATCGCATGCAGCCACGTTATCTGAACAGCCTACCTGTGTCGTTCATGGGTTCAGCTCCGGCGCCTCTGCGCGCAAAGACAGCCTCGCGGAACCATGCCACCCTGGCTGCAATGAAACGCTCCGCGCTCCTTGCCGTCTTTCTCCAGGCCGTGGCCTGCTCCTCGACGCCCGCGCCTGCCACCCCGGAGCCCCCCGCCACCGTGCTCCAGGGCAAGCCGCTGAGCGGGCCCTTCGCCTCGGTCAGCGACTGGTGCAAGACCCTCGCCGCGGACGCCTGCGAGGAGCGCAAGGACGTCATCTCCCCGTCGATGGGCAAGCCCTTGAAGACGCGCTCCGGGGTCGCCCTGGAGACCGTGACGGCGGCCTACCGCGCGGGCCCACGGCAGATCGGCGTCACCCTGCTCAGGCGCGGCGCCGAGCTGTTCCCCCTGCCGCCGGTCATCGAGTACGACCCCTCCGACAAGGCACAGCACCTCGCGTCGATCTTTGCCTTCAAGCAATACGGTGAGGAAGATCCGGACCTGATCACCATCACCCACAACGTGATCCATCCCACCAAGGCGAGCGGCGCCCCCGCCGGCGCGGAGGACACCGAATACCTCTCGGATCTCTGCTCGGTGAAGCCCGGCAAACCCATCGCCTGCGTGCGGATCACGACGGAGGTGGGCCGCGCCTGGCCAGGGGCCGCGGACAGGGAGCTCTCCGCAGCCCAGACCCCCTTCCTGATCCGCGGGCTGCGCTTCGAGAGCCGCCTCCTCGACACCGGCGCCCCGGCCCCGGACCTCACCGGCAAGCTCCTGAAGAACGGCACTTACATGCTGCAATTCCCCTGAACCAGGGCTCACCGCAGGTCTACCTCGCGAGGGCTCGCTCAGGTCGTCTCCTCCTGCGAGCATCGACGGGAGGAAAGACTTCCGCGATAGTCCAGGGGTGAGCGAGTTCACGGTGGAAATCCAGTCGGTCCTGCGCGCCGATGCCAGCGAGGTGTGGGGCCATGCCTCGACGATGGAGGGCGTGAACGCCGAGCTGATGCCCTGGATTCGCATGACCGTCCCCCCCTCGGCGCGAGGCAAGAACCTGGCGGATGTCGAGGTCGGACGGGAGGCCTTCGCGAGCGTCTTGTTGCTCCTCGGGCTCCTGCCGTTCGACCTCCATCACCTGAAGGTCGAGCGCGTTCTCGAGCGAGGATTCGACGAGGAAAGCTGGTCCTGGATGCAGCGCCGGTGGCGCCATGAACGCCGCATCGAGCCCGTGGACGGCGGGTGCATCGTCACCGACCGCCTCACCGTCGCCCCGAGGCTGGCCCCGTCGTTCCTTGTACGGGCCATCGTGCAGCGGCTCTTCGCGTCAAGGCACCGGTACCTGCGTCGTCGCTTCGGCGTGCACCCGTGAGACCACAACGGGGCGCAGCTCCTCTACCGGCGGGAGGAGGGCGACGAAATTTCACCATGAAACATCACGCATCGTTCTCCACCCCCTGGTTTCTTGCGCTTCTCCTCTATGCTTGCACGGAAGAAGTGATCCAGTCCGAACCTCCCTTCACCATCCCGGCCACGGGAGGGGCTTCCAGCGCAGGATACGCAGGCGCTTCTTCTGCGGGCTCTTCCGCAGGAACCTCCCCACAAGCAGGCGCTTCTGGACAGGCCTCTGGGGGACAATCTGCAGGAACCGGCGCTGGCTCTTCCGAGCAAGGCGGAGCCTCCCTCTCAGGGGCAGCAGGGGAATCCTCGGGGGGCAAGGCAGGGGATGGGGGAGACTCGACGGCAGGCAAGGCAGGAGAAAACAGCGCGGGGGAAACAGGCGCAGCAGGGGCCTCGGGATGGGGAGGCGCCGGGCAAGGAGGGGCAGCAGGGGAGGCAGCAGGAGCAGGACAGAGCGGTGGCCACTCCGGAGAGCACCCTGGTTGCCCTCAAGACCTGCCAGGACCCAAGTTGATCGCTCTCCAGTCCCCCAACGGTACACCTTATTGCATCGATCAAACCGAGGTCACGCAGGGGCAATACCAGGAGTTTCTCGAGAAAACCAAGAATGACATGTCGGGACAACCCCCCGAGTGCTCTCTTGACTCCCATCTCATCTACGTCGGCTTCGGTTGCCCCAAAGAATACTGGACGCCCAAGGAAACCCCCGAGCGCGCCGTGATGTGCACCGACTGGTGCGATGCGGTGGCGTACTGCAAGTGGTCAGGGAAGCATCTTTGCGGAAAGATCGGTGGAGGTGGAATCCCAACCAAGGGCGCCACGGAACTGGAAGGGGATGGAAACAAGACATCCCCGCTCAATGACCCTAACGTATCGCAACTCTACAACGCCTGCTCTCAAGGAGGAAAGCATGTGTATGCTTACGGGGATACATACAACCCCGCCTGTCCGCTCAAAGGGGCAAACCAGAACGAATCGCAGGAGGAATGCGCGTCCAAGATCAGCCCCTTTGATCAGGTTCTTCATCTCAGCGATAGCCTTGGCGAGTGGGAACTGACAGAACCATTTTTTACAAC